>JANNWO010000208.1:0-32076 GCA_031408395.1 Sphingomonadales bacterium
TCCTCCTTCACCGCGCGGTCAAAGGCGGCGCGCTCCCACGGCAGCAGGCCGTCGAGGAACTCGGTGTAGCTTTTGCGGTCCTTGGGGGTGACGGTGAATTCGTCGTTCGTATCGTAGAAGTCGGTGACGCCCTTGTTTTCCAGCACCCAGATCGGCAGGCCCTGCTGCTTGTTGAGGCCGATGCCGACCAGATCGGGCTCCTGCTCACGCTCCTTGCGGCGGAGGGGCAAGTCAATGTCGGAGTTCTTGCTGTCCATCTTCAGGCGGTAAATCGAGTCCAGCGCAATATCGACGTGATCGGTGGTGTAGAACCACCCGCGCCAGAACCAGTCGAGATCGGTGCCCGAGGCTTCTTCCATGGTGCGGAAGAAGTCGGCCGGGGTGGGCCGCTTGAACTTCCAGCGGCGGGCATATTCCTTGAATGCAAAGTCGAACCGTTCGCGCCCGATGATCGTGTCGCGCAGCAGGTGGAGCGCGGCGGCGGGCTTGCCATAGGCATTGGAGCCAAGGTTGGTGATCGAATCCGACTGGGTCATGATCGGCTGCTGATCGTTCGAGACCATGTAGCTGACGAGGTCGCGCGGAACGCTGCGGGTCCACGGCATTTCCGGATCCCACTCATACCCCGCGACCGAATCGAGGAAGGAGTTGAGCCCTTCGTCCATCCACGTCCACTGGCGCTCGTCCGAGTTCACCGTCATCGGGAAGTAGATGTGCCCGACCTCGTGGATCACCACGCCGACGAGGAACATCTTTTCAGCCAATGAATAGGTGCGCGAGCCGTCCTTGTTGAGGTTGGTGCGCGGGCCGTTGAAGGTGATCATCGGATATTCCATCCCGCCGACCGGCCCGTTGACGGACTGCGCGGTGGGATAGGGGTAGTCGAAGCTGAAGCGCGAATAGACCTTGAGGGTATGGACCACCGATGCGGTCGAATACTTAGCCCACAGCTCGCCGCCCTCCTTGGGCCAGAAGCTCATGGCGAGCACAGTCTCGTTTTCCGCACCGGGCTGCTTCACGCCTTGCGCGTCCCACATGAACTTGCGGCTGGAAGCCCACGCAAAGTCGCGCACGTTGGCGGCGTTGAACCGCCAGGTCTTGGTGCCCTTGGGGCTGCCCGCCTCGGCGGCGGCGGCTTCCGCTTGCGTGACGATCATTACCGGCGCTGACGCATTCTTGGCCGTGTCGAGCCGTTGGCGCTGGGCGGCGGTAAGCACCGCGTCCGGGTTCTGGAGCGTGCCGGTCGAGGCGACGACGTGGTCGCTCGGGACGGTCATTGCGACCTCGTAGTCGCCGAATTCGAGCGTGAATTCGCCGCGGCCGAGGAACTCCTTGTTGTGCCAGCCTTCGTAGTCCGAATAGACCACCATGCGCGGGAACCACTGGGCGAGCAGGAAGATGTCGTTGCCTCCCTTCTTCGGATCGTCGGGGAAGCTTTCGTAACCCGAACGCGCGTTGATCGCGTCTTCGTCGACGATGTTGAAGGCCCATTCGATGGTGAATTCAGTCGTCGCGCCGGGTGCAAGTGGCTCGGACAGGTCAACGCGCATCAGCGTGCCGACGATGGTGTGCGGCAGATTGGCGCCGGCGAGCGCCTTCACCGCGCCGATCTCGTAGCCGTAGGTGTTGTCGGCCATCGCCTGCTGGCGGCGCAGTTCTTCCATCGACAGCTTGGTGGGATCGCTGCCCGAACCCAGCGTCACCTTCGGCCCGCGGCGGCCCGCGCCGCCGAAGGCGTCGGTCCGCTCGGACATCGAGTCCGCCTTGAAGATGTTCTGGTCGAGCTGCATCCACAGCCACGGCAGGGCGTCGGGCGAGTTGTTGGTGTAGCGCACCGTCGCCCGCGCGGTGATGCGACGCTTGGCCTCGTCCAGATCAGCGGTGATCTTGTAGTCGACCTTTTGCTGCCAGTATGCGTGCCCCGGCGCGCCGCTAGCCGTGCGATAGGTGTTGGCGTCGGGCAGCACCTCGTCGAGCTGGCGGAACTTGTCCTCGAACGTGCCCTTGGTCTGCTGGACCCCCTGAGCATGCGCGGGCAGGGCGAAAAACAGGGCGGCGACAAACAGCAGCAGACGCAAGGCAAGCTCTCCCGATCGAATAGCAGACCGGCGAGAGAGCGTAAAAGTGTGCGGCGCGCAAGCGGGCATGCCGCGCAGAGCGGCAATTTTGTTTCGTGCATGGCATCGCGGACACTTTCGCTCTATCGGATGCGGCGATGACGCAGCCCGAATGGTACGCCCTGCATGAAGCAGCTTGCGAGCGGGGTGAGAGCACCTATCGCGATCCTTTGACCGGCTACACCGTGTTCACCGCTATCGCTCATCTCAAGCGCGGCAAGTGCTGCGGCTCGGCCTGCCGCCATTGCCCTTACAATCACGAGGCCGTACCGCGCCGCAATTGACGACCGGAGACCAACGAATGAAGACCCGCGCCGCCGTTGCTTTTGCCGCCAAGCAACCGCTCGAGATCATCGAGCTCGATCTCGAAGGCCCCAAGGCCGGCGAAGTGCTGGTCGAGATCATGGCAACCGGCATCTGCCATACCGACGCCTATACTTTGGACGGGTTCGACAGCGAGGGCATCTTCCCATCGGTGCTTGGCCACGAAGGCGCAGGCATCGTGCGCGAAGTCGGCGCCGGGGTGACAAGCGTGACGCCCGGCGATCATGTGATCCCGCTCTACACGCCCGAATGCCGCCAGTGTAAGTCGTGCCTCAGCGGCAAGACCAACCTGTGCACCGCGATCCGCGCGACGCAGGGCAAGGGGCTGATGCCTGACGGCACGACGCGCTTCAGCTACAAAGGTCAGCCGATCTTCCACTACATGGGCTGTTCGACCTTCAGTAATTTCACCGTTTTGCCCGAAATCGCGGTTGCGAAGATCCGCAAGGGCGCTCCGTTCCAGAGCGCCTGCTACATCGGCTGCGGGGTGACCACCGGGGTCGGCGCGGTGACCAACACGGCCAAGGTGCAGGTCGGCGACAATGTCGCGGTGTTCGGCCTCGGCGGGATCGGCCTCAACGTCATCCAGGGCGCAAGGCTCGCGGGCGCGAGCATGATCGTGGGCGTCGACATCAACCCGGACCGCGAGGAATGGGGCAAGCGGTTCGGCATGACCCACTTCCTCAATTCCAAGGGATTGAGCCGCGAGGAAACCGTCGCCAAGATCGTCGAACTGACGGACGGCGGAGCGGACTACACCTTCGACGCCACCGGCAACACCGAGGTGATGCGCACCGCATTGGAAGCCTGCCACCGCGGCTGGGGCACGAGCATCATCATCGGCGTGGCCGAAGCGGGCAAGGAAATCGCCACCCGCCCGTTCCAGCTCGTCACCGGGCGCAACTGGCGCGGCACCGCGTTCGGCGGGGCCAAGGGCCGCACCGACGTGCCCAAGATCGTCGACATGTACATGACCGGCAAGATCGAGATCGACCCGATGATTACCCACGTGATGGGGCTCGAGGAGATCAACACCGCCTTCGACCTGATGCACGAAGGCAAGTCGATCCGCAGCGTCGTCGTGTTCTAGCGCGCTGACCCCGCCCCTCCTCTACCCCATTGGTTAACCGGGTGGTTACGCCCGCGCGCTAAGGCCGATGTCGATAGTGGTCCTCCCCCGCAGGGCCCGGCAGGTGAATGATGTACGAGAGCAGGATTGCAGCCGACCCCGTGACGGTCGCGGCGAGCCCGGGCCTTGCGCCCTCGGCCATGCCCCTGCGAGTGCGCGCTGATGGCTGATGGCCCGATGAGCGAGAATTCCGTCACAGGCGCACCTATCCCTTCGCTCGCGTCGCAAGTTCGCACGGCGGTGATCTGGCGCTCGGGCAGCCAGATCGGCACGCAGATCGTCTCCTGGGCCTCGACCCTGATCGTGATCCGACTGCTCGCCCCGCAGGACTACGGCATGTTCGCGATGGCGCAGGTCATGCTGATGCTGCTCAACACCATGAACGGCTACGGGCTGGCGAGCGCGCTGATCCGCGAGGCGGCAGTCACCGAGGAACGGCTGCGCCAGACGCTGGGAATGCTGATCCTGATCAACGGCGGACTCGCGCTGATCCAGTTCCTCGCCGCGCCGCTGGTCGCCCTGTGGTTCGAGCAGCCGATGGTCGCGGACCTCCTGCGGGTACAGTCGCTGACCTATCTCACCATCCCGTTTTGCGCCCTGCCCCATGCGATGCTGTCGCGCCGGATGGAGTTCCGCAAACCGGCACAGGTGCGCCTCGCCTCCGCGATTGCCGGGGCGACGACGGCGCTGCTTGGCGCCTTTAGTGGTTGGGGCGTGTGGACACTGGTCGCCGCGCCGATGATGATGTTCCTCACCGAGGCGATCGGCATGACCTGGGCCGCGCGCGCGCCGATCCGTCCGAGCTTCCGCTTCAAAGGCGCCGGGCACATCGCAGGCTTCGGCGGGGTGATGACCGCGACCCAGCTGTTCTGGTTCGTGCAGAGCCAGTCCGACGTGATGATCGCCGGGCGCGTGCTCGATCCGCATGATCTGGGCGTCTACACCACCGGGCTGTTCCTTGCGCAGCTGCTCGCGGCCAAGTTCGTGCCGCCGATCAACGAGATCGCCTTTGCCGCCTATTCGCGGCAAAACGCCTCACCCCAAAGCGCCGCTGAAGGCGACCTCGGCGCAGGCGCGCTGCTCGCAACGATCCGGCTGGTGATGCTGGTGGCGCTGCCCGCCTATGCCGGGATGGCCGCGGTCGCGCCGGTGCTGGTGCCGGTGGTGCTCGGCAAGCAATGGCACGAGATCGTCCCGCTGCTGCCGATCCTCGCCGCCGCGATGGTGATGATGACGCTGCAGATCCTCTTTGCCCCCGCCACCAATGCGCGCGGGGCGCCGTTCGCGGCGCTTAAGATCACGATGATCGGTAGCGTGGTGATGCCGAGCGCCTTCCTCATCGGCTCGCACTGGGGGCTGCATGGGTTTGCCTGGGGCTGGGTCGGCGGGATGGCGGTGCTGACCAGCGCGACGGTGATACTGTCGGGCGGGATCATCGGACTGAAGCCCTCCGGCCTTGCGCGGGCGATCATTCCCCCGCTCGCCGCCGCGCTGCTGATGGCGGCGGGAGTGAAGCTGGTGCTCGGGCTGTTGCCTGCGGGGTTGATGCCGCTGCTTGCGCTTACCGCCAGCGTGCCGATCGGCATGGCGCTGTACCTTGCCGCGCTCCTGGCGATTGCGCCCGAGCGGCTTGCCGAGGCGCTGAATTTCCTGCGCAATCGCGGCGAGGACGAGGTAGCCCCCGCGCCGGCCCAAGCCCCTGCCCAAACCCCAGCAGAGTGACCTCCCCCCACAAAAGCGCGCGATTGACTTGGGCCAAGCGATAGGGTTGTTCGCCGCCATGACCACAACCCGCCCCGCCCCCGAAACCCGCTTCCACCCCGTCGCCGGGACCGCGCTGGCCGTGCATCAATGGCCCTCTGATGGCACCGGCGCGCCGCTGGTCTTCGCCCATGCCACGGGCTTTCACGGGCGGGTGTGGGACACGATCATCGAGCAGTTTCCCGATCACCCCGCCTACGCCATCGACCTGCGCGGGCATGGGCAGACGGGCGGTGGGCCGGTCGCAGCTTGGCGGATACTCGCCCGCGATGTCGCTGAATTTCTTGAGCAAGCAGGCATCACCGGCGCGGTCGGCATCGGCCATTCGATGGGCGCGCACACGCTGCTTCAGGTCGCCGCCGATCATCCTGAGCGCTTTGCCCGGCTGGTGCTGTTCGATCCGGTGATCCTCGCCCCAGAATTCTACGCCCCGGGCGAGCCGCTCTACACCGCCGACAATCCGCACCCCGCGATCCGCCGCAAGCGCGATTTCGCGAGCGCAGAAGCGATGATCGGACGGTTCAAGGACCGCGATCCGTACAACCTGTTCGACCCACGGGTGTTCGAGGATTACTGCCGCTACGGCCTCGTCCCCGCCCCTTCCGGAGAGGGCATGGAGCTGGCCTGCGCGCCCGAGGACGAGGCCAGCGTCTATGCCTCATCCCGCAGCAATCCGGGCATTCTCGAAGCGGCAAAGCACGTCGACATTCCGGTGCTGGTGGTCCGCGCGCTGTACACCACCCTCAATGATTTCAAGAGCTCGCCGACCTGGCCGGAGCTGGCGAATATCCTCCCGCAGGGCAAAGACCTCCACCGGCCCGACATGACCCACTTCCACCCCTTCCAGGACCCGGCGGATGCGGCGCGGATCGTTGCGGAATTCATGGCGGAGGGCTGATTTTCACGGAATGTTTCACGTGAAACATTGCCGTTGCCTACCCGGCAGCGGCGAGTAAATCCCTGATATCGCCTTGAATCCTCGCAAGCTCGCCAGCGTCCGCCTGTAGGATATTGGCCCCGATCTGCCCCGCCAACCCGCCATAGAAGGCCTTGAGGCTGGCGTGCAGCGGATGCTCCGGCGCGACCGACTTGGCGAGCCACAGCATGATCGTTTGAGCCCGGTCTAAAGGGCCCCTGGGGGGGGTCTGGGACCGGTCTAGAGCGATCAGGGACTGGCCTAGAGCGGCCAAGGCCTCCTCTAAACAGATGCGCGTAAGGTCCCCGCTGCCCGACGCCTCGATCCGCGCATCAAGCGCGACGCGGCGATAGGCGGCAGCGGGATTGCGGTTCAGCATCTGCATCGACCTTGCTCCTTACCGGTCGCGCGCCGACCACGCATCGACCTGCTGGCGGATGAACGCCAGCGTCGATTGCGAGGCCGCCACGCGGCGTTCCGAAGCGGTGAATTCGCGGGTCAGTCGTTCGCGCAAGTTTTCCTGCTGTTCGGCGATCCGGGAGAGGCGATCATCGCCGCGTTCAAGCTGCGCTTCGAACCGCCGCAGCGACCCGCCCAGCGTGCCGGGATCGGCGGCCAGGCTGTTGTCGCGCGCGAAGCGATCAATCGCGGCGAACACCCCCGATGCCCCGACCGTGAACATCGCCGCGGCCGCATCGGGATTAGTTTCGAGCGTGCGGTTCAGCCGCGCGCTATCGAGCCGGAAGCTGCCGTCGCGGTTCAGCGTCACGCCCAGATCGCCGAGCGTGCGCGGCGCGCCCGCAGCCGCGCCTGGCATCACCACCTGCCCCGCCAGCGCGGCGAGATCGCGGCGCAATTCGCGCGCGCCCGGATCATTGGCGAGATTGCCGCCAAGCGGGGCGCCAAGCTCACGCAGCTGGCTGACGACGTCGTTCAAGGCAGCGACGAAATCGGACATCACCCCGGAAATCGCATCGGTGTTGTTCGCAAAGGTCAGCGCGGTGGGCGCGCCCGCATTGGTGCCGGTGAGCCCCAGCGTGAACCCGCCCGGCAGCCCGGTCACGCGGTTGGTCGGGCTGGTCATCGCCACGGTATCGAGCGCGAAGGCGGCATTGCGCGCGGTGGCCTTCAATTCGTTTCCACCAGTGGCCGGGGCCCAGCCGAGATAGCTCAGATCGCCGGGTGCCGCTGCCCCGCCCGCGCCCGCCGCTTCGAGCACGAAGCCGCTGGCCGCGCCTTCTGCGCCTTTCATCACCAGTTGTGCGCCGCTCGCACCGGTAGCGACATAGGCGCTCACTGCCCCGCCGCTGCTCTGGGTGATCTTGGTGGCAATGGTGGCAAGTGTGTCGGTGGCGGTGACAGCAATGTCGATACCCGCCCGCGCGGCATCGGCGGTGAAGCTGGCGCCGCTGACCGTGCCGAACCGCAGGGTCAGCGTGCCTTCACCCACCAGCGCATCGCGGTTGGCAAAGGCGCGACCGACCAGCGTCTGCCCTTGGGCCAGCTGTGTGACTTCGAGCGAGAAATTGCCGCGCGGCGACAGTCCGGCGGGCACCGTGACCCGCGCTACCGCCGCATTGGCCAGCTCGCCCCTCGGCGCAAGGTCGCCATTGCGGATCCGATCGCCCAGCGCAGAGGCGAGCGCGGTGATCGCCCCGCGCAGCTGCCCGGCGGCGGAAATCTGGGTTTCGAGCGTGGCTCTACGCGCGGTGATCGCATCGCGCTGCGCGGCAAAGCTGGTCGCCGCAATATCGCCGGCCAGCTTGACAAAATCAACGCCGCTACCTGCGCCGAGAGCCGTGAGGATCGATGAGCCGGAGGTTTCCATGCCAAGGATAACGGGCGCTAGCGGGAAAGTTTAAGCATGGTTGCCGGGCTTCCCGTCGCCGCCGAAACGCAGGGCCGTGGGCACCTCGATCAGCGGGCGGCGAGGGCGCTGGCCGCGCTTCAGCGCAAGGACAAAAGCAACCAGCGAGGCGAGCGAGACATACAGCTCCTCGCGCACCATCTGGCCCTGCCGCGTGGTGAAATAAACGGCGCGGGCCAGCTGCGGATATTCGAGCACCGGCAGGCCTTGTTCGGCGGCGATCTCGCGCATCGCCAGCGCGGTCTCACCCCGGCCTTTTGCCAGCAGCAACGGGGCAGGCGCGCGCGCAGGGTCGTAGGTCAGCGCGACCGCGAAGTGCACCGGGTTGACGATCACGAACTGCGCATCCTTCATCGCCTTGGCGACGCCCCCGCGGGCAAGGTCGCGCTGGCGCTGGCGGCGTGCGCCTTTCATCTCGGGCGAGCCTTCGGACTGCTTGTTCTCGTCGCGCATTTCCTGAAAGCTCATCTTGAGCCGTTTGTTGCGCTGGAAAAGCTGCAGCGGGTAATCGATCGCTGCGATCACGACGAGGCCGATCAGCAGCGCGCCAATCAGGCTGGCGAAGGCATCAAGCGCCGCCCCAAGCTGCGCCTCCAGCGGCAGGGTGCCGAGCGTCAGCAGCTCGGCCATGCGGTCCTTCGCCCAGTACCACGCAATCCCGCCGAGCAAGCCAAGCTTGGCCAGCCCCTTGCCAAGCTCGATCAGCCCCTGCCAGCCGAGGATGCGCTTGAAGCCCGACAGCGGATTGATGCGCGAAGCCTTGAAGGCGGTGTTGCCGGCGTTGAAGCGCCCTTCGCCCAGCAGCAGCTGCGAGGCGGCGGTAACGAAGGCGACGATCAGGCCGAGCGCGATCACCGGTGGCAGCGCGGCGAGCGCCGCGTCGCCCAGCAGCGCGCCGGGCGCAAAGGCGTCAAGCGCGGCGCGGTCGAAGGTGAACCCGGCGCGGGCGACGGCGCCCATCCCCTCGTTCAGCCACGAACCCAGTCCCCACAGCGCCAACGCCCCCGTCCCGGTGGCAGTGGCCGTGGCGAGCTCCTTCGAGCGCAGGACATCGCCGTTCTTCGCCGCGTCGGAGCGGCGCTTTTCGGTTGGCGCGAAGGTCTTCTCGCCCGCAGTCTCTTCGGCCATCAGCGCGCTCCGATCAGCATGGCGGACTGGTCCAGCGCGGCCTCGATCACGTCGCGCATCTGCCCGACCATCACGGGCAGAGCGATGATCATGGCGGCGATCCCGGCGAGCACGCCAGCGGGCAGGCCGAGCGCGAAGAGGTTAAGCGACGGCGCGGAGCGGGCGATGAGGCCGGTTACCACCTGCACCAACAGCAGCACCAGCACGACGGGCAGCGCAATGGCGGCGGCGGCGGCGAGGCCGTAACCCATGAACAGCACGACGCTCTCCGCCCGCCACGCTCCGAAGGCAACGTCCCCAGCGGGGAGCAGCCGGTAGCTCTCGATCAGCAGTTCGAACCACAACAGGTGCGCGCCGGTGGCAAAAAACAGGAGGCTCAGCACCAGCCCGAAGAACGTGCCGAGCGCGCCCGATTGCGCGCCGCTGGAAGGGTCAATCGAGGTGGCGATGGCAAGGCCCATCGTGCCCGCGATCTGCTCGGCGGCGATGAGCGGGACGGTGAAGGCGATCTGGAGGACGAAGCCGAGCATCAGGCCGATGGCGACCTCGTGCAGAACGGCGAGGATCGCGGCAATGCTCATCATTTCGGGCGCAGGCGCGATCGGTACCCAGCTCGCCACGAAGTATCCGAGCACGAGGCTCAGCAGGATCCGCAAGGGCGCTGGCACCGCCATGCCGCCGATCATCGGCGCCGCCATCAGCGCCGCACCGCAGCGGATCGACAGGAACATGATCTGCCACAGCGTCGCCTCGATGCTGCCAAAGCCGAAGTCGAGGACGTTCATCGCCTCACCGCGCCCCAGTCACGCCGAAAGCCCCGCGACCTGCGCCATGATCTCGCGGGTGAAATCGGCGAGCAACCCCATCATCGCCGCCCCCAGCACGACGAATACCAACGCGGTGATCGCCAGCTTGGGGATGAAGGACAGGGTCTGCTCGTTGACGGAGGTGGCCGCCTGAATGATCCCGATCACGAGGCCAACCACCAGCGCGGCGATCAGCACCGGCCCGGCGATCAGCGCGGTGACCCACAAGGTCTGGTCGGCAAGCGCCAGGAGGGCGGCATCTTCCTGCACTACGTGAAACTCATCGCAAGGCTGCCCATCAGCAGCGCCCAGCCATCGACCAGCACGAACAACAGCAGCTTGAAGGGCAGCGATATGATCGTCGGCGAGAGCATCATCATGCCGAGGCTCATCAACACGCTCGCCACCACGAGGTCGATGACGAGGAACGGCAGGAAGATCATGAAGCCGATCTGGAAGGCGGTTTCGAGCTCGCTGGTGACGAAGGCGGGCAGCAGGATCGAGAAGGGCACGTCGGCCGTGTTCTTGAAGGTGCCCCCGCCCGCAATGTCGGTGAACATCATCAGGTTGGATTCGCGCGTCTGGCGGATCATGAAGGCGTGGAAGGCATCGCCCGCCTGCCCGATCGCGGTATCGGCGGTGATGGTGCCCGCGGCATAGGGCGCGATCGCCTGAGTGTTCACGGCGTCGAGTGTCGGGGCCATCACGAACAGCGAGAGAAACAGCGCGAGCCCCGCCAGCACCTGACCCGGCGGCGAGCCCTGCAAGCCCAGCGCCTGGCGCAGGATCGAGAGCACCACGAGAATCCGCAGGAAGCTCGTCATCATCAGCACCAGCGCGGGCAGGATGGTGAGCAGGCCCATCACCACCAGCAACTGGAGCGACATGCTCAGCGGGCTGTCATCTCCCGCGCCCTTGTCGCCCAGCGCCCGCTCGACCGCCGCGCCGACGCCTGATTGCACAAGGTCGGGGGCCGCGACCGGATCGGGCGCGGGCATGGCAGGTGCGGCCGCTGCCGCATGGGCAATATCGGGCAACAGGAACATGGTTAACGCGGCAAGGCACACGAGGGCGGCGCGCAGCATTCGGGAGCGGAGCATCAGGCGTTCTCCGGCAGCGCGGTAAGAGTCGTGGCAGCGGGCGCCTCGCCCAGATCAACTTCACCAAGCCGCACCATCCCCTGCCGGGTGCAACCCAGCAGGATCTCGCGGTCATGGAAGCGCACCACGGCAAGCTTCATGCCCGGCGCGATCAGGCTGGTCTCGACCAGTTGGAGCTGGCGCGCCCCGCCCGCACCCGGCGCACCGTGAAGACGGGTCTGGAGCCAGCGGGTCAGCCACAGGCTGCCCCAGATCAGCCCGGCGAGCAGCGGCAGCAGCAGCGCGAGGCGCATGAGGTATTCGACCATCGCCCGGTCCCGCCATACAGGGCGTCGTCAGCGGAAGCGGACGCGGGCACCGGAGCTTCAACCCCGGCGGCAGACGGCGGCGGCGGCATGTCCTGCCCGTCTTCGCCAACGAGGCTGACGATCCTGAGGGCGAAGCGGCCTTTTTCGGCCACCACTTCGCCGCGCGCGATCACCCGGCCGTTGGCGGTGACGTCGAGCAGCGCGTCGGTCAGCCGGTCGAGCGTCACGGTGCTCCCCTCGCCCAGCAGCAGCACATCGCGCAAGCACATCTCGGCGCGGCCGAGTTCGACGGAAAGGCGCACGGAGACATCGCCGAAACGGGAAAAGGCGGCGGGTTGGTAAGCGGTCATGGTGCGACACCTTCGACAGAAGCGAAAACGGATTGCGGGAAACGGGTCAGGCGGATCGCCATGCGGTCCTCGGCGGTGCCGACGCTGCCGTGGGCGAGCACCGTGTCGCCGACCATCAGCGGCACCTGCCGGCCCATCACCAGCGGGATCATGTCACCCGGCCCCAACGTCTGGAGGCGAGCGAGCGAGAGATCGAATTCGGCGAGCACCACGTGGATCGGCAACGGCACCTCGGCGAAGGGCGCGGCCATGCCACTGGCGGACTGGCGCGCGGCACGCTGGCGCGCGCTACGCCGACCACCGCCGGGGAGCAGGCGGGTCATGCGCTCCGCCGCTACGGCCAGCACCGCGCGCCAGGTGCAGCCCTGACGGTTGGTAATCTCAAGGACGAAAAACAGCGCCTCTGCATCGAGCGCGAAGGGTTTGAGCCGCGCCGCGCTTTCGCTGCGCACGATCACCTCACCGCCTGCATTCGACCCGGCCGGCGGCGGCATGTCGCCAAAGCTCGCACAGGTAATCGCGCCCGCGATCATCGTTGCGGTCTCCTCGACCAGCAGCGCGGCCGAGCGTGGCAGCACCTCGGGCACGCCGCCCGCCATCCGCCCGTCGCCGCCGAAGCTGCGGTCGGTGAGCGCGATGGCAGTGGCGAAATCGAAGCTCAGCAGGGCGGTTTCGCCGCTCGCGCCAACCCGGATCAGGCTGTTGGCGGCGACCTGGCCGACGCGCTTCAATGCATCGGCACCAGTGATCTTTTCAGGCTCGCTAATGCGCACTTCCAACCGGTCGCCCGAGAGCAACCCGGAAAGGTCGTCGGCGAGCAACCGCGCCAGATCGCGCCGCCATGCGACCAGCAACGCGGCGCTTTCCTCGGGGCGCGGGCCACGCCCAGAGGAATGGGTGATGAGCTCGGCGCAATGCACCGCTGCCGCGCGCGCCGAGGCGAAATCATGGGCCATCCTCATTGTACGAGGAATCCCTTGAAGTGCACGGCCTCGATCCCGCCAAAGCCCTCGTTCTCCTCGAGCACCTGATTGACCGCCTTGGTCAGCCGCGCAGCGATGCGCTTCTTGCCGTCGACGTCATAGGCCTCGGTCTCGGTGGTGGCGGCAAGCTGGGCGAGGATGGTCGAGCGGATCGCGAGTTCGTGGGTCTTCACCCATTGCAGCACACGCCCGTCGCGGCGGGTCGACACCGCGATCTCGACCTGTACCAGCCCCGGCGAATCCGCGAGGTTGGAGGTGAAACTGTCCGAGAAGGAGTAATAGGCGGTGCGGTACTTGCTGCCACCTTCGCCATAGACGGCCTTGCCGGCCTCCTTGTCCTTGTCGTCGCTGACGACGGCATAGGGGTCTTCCTCGCCCTTGAGCACCAGCTTGGGTTTGTCGGGCTCGTGCTTCCCTTCCATGCCGGGGATCATGCCCATCGCGAAGGCACCGTAAGCCCCGCCCGCGCCGAGGCCCAGCAGCAGCACCGCGCCGATGACGATCTTCATCAGCCCGCCCTTGCGGCCCTTGCCACCTTCGCCGTTCTCGGCCTTGTCCTTGCCCTTGGCCACCCTGTCAGCTCCCTGTCGTCATACGCCTGTCAGGCGAAAAGTCCGCCCGAGCCTTGGCCGGGGCTGCCAGTACCTGCCTCCTCCGCCTCGGCGCGTGCCGCGAGGGCGGCAGCGGTCGAGGGGCGGCGGTGGTCCGGCGCAGCCTCGCCGTCTCGCGATCCCGATTGCCCCAAGTATGGTTGCGAGGCCCCTTGCCCCCCATTAGGGGATGACCCTGAGCGGTGCTCTGAAGTGCTGTTTTGGGACGCCCCGTTCTGGCCGGTGAAGCCGCCGCTGTCAGGCGAGGCCGCAGCCGCCATGACGGCGCGCTCGGCGAGCGCGGCCTGGATGGCGGGGACGAAGCCGGGATCGCGGCTCGCCAGCACCGCGCGCCAGCCTTCGCTGCCGGTCGCCTCAAGCCGCAGCGAGACCGCCCCGAATTCCGCATGCTGGAGCATCATGGCAGGCCGCGCCGAGCGCAGCGCCTCGCGCAGGTCGCCGAACTGGTCGATCGTCGATTGCTGCTGGGGTGACGGGGCCTCCGCGCGCAGGTCGGCGCGCTCCAGCACCGGGGTGGCGGCGGGGGATTGCGCAGGGGCCAGCGCGGCGAGCGCGGTGGGAACGGGCGGGGGCGCAGTGGTCGGTGGGGCAGCGGGTGAGGCAGGGTCCGCAGCCGCCGGCGCGACATCCAAAGGCGCCGCCGCCGGGGCAGGCGCGCTCCCCGGAGAAGCGGGCAGTGCAGCGGGCGATGCAGGCTCCTGCTTCGCAGCGGCCACGGCAGGAGCGGGATCCACAGGCGGCGCGGCGGCATCGTTGGCGGGCGGCGCAATGGTCGCCTGCCCCGGAAGCGAGACAGCAAGGCGCGGCGCAAGCGGGCGCTTGATACTGGCCACGACGGCATCGGGCGGGGCAGCAGCGGAGGGCGCGGCTGCGGGCGGTGCCGGTAGAGGCGCCTCCGTAACTTGGAGCGCAAAGGTGATGGCGAGCGCCGGAACGGGTTGCTCGGGATCACGCTCGGGATCACTGGCGGGCGCATCGGCGGGCGCATCGGGCGCGGCGCCAACCGCCTCGGGCCCGGACGCAGTCTCTGAATAAGGCAGCGCGGGCGGCAGGTCGGCGCTTGGCTCGGCAGCCAGCGAAAGGGTCGTGTGCAGGGCCGCTCGGGGCGCGATGTCGCGCTCGGGCGGCAGCGGCGTGGTCGGGGACGGCACCTCGGCTAGCGTCGGCACCGGATCGCCCTCGGCGGCCGGGTCGCGCGGGTGCAGCGCCAGTGCCGTCGCGCGCGGCTCCAGAGTGCGCGGAGCGAGGGTGCGCGGAGCGAGGGCGCGCGGCTGCGGCACCACGACCTGCTCCGGCAAATCCGCGCCCGGCAGCGGCAGGTTCCTGCCGGTGGGCAGAAGGGGGGGCGGCAGCAAGGAGGTGGGAGCCGCGCGCTCCGCGAGCAGCGGTACAGTGATCAGCGCGGGCGCTTCGGGGGACAGCGGCGCAGCGTCGTCTGGCAAGTCCGAACCCGGCGTCAAAGTGACCACCGCAGCTCCGTTCAACGGCGGCAGGGCCGCGCCGAGCAGGCCCGCGAAGTCGAGCCCGCTACTCGCGCCCGCGGGCGCGAGTAGCGGGGTGCCGGGTCTTGCGGACGGCAGCGTCTGGGCGGACATCTCGGGCAGGAATGGGATCATCGTGTCGTCCTCGAAAAGCGGCGCTATCCGAGCGCTACTTCGATGAGTGCAACTTGCGTGCCAGCGGCAGCTCGCGGACGGCTTCGCGCTTCGCCTTCGCAGCCGCAAGCGCCGTGCGGGCCGCGTCGGTCATCTCGCCGAGGCGGCGGGCGCGGGTCTCTGCAAGGCCGAGTGCTTCGGCCTGCCACACGCTCTGGCGGGCCGCGTCACGCGCGGCGTCGCCCGCTTGGGCGGCAAGCTGCGCGAGCCCGGCGGTGAAGGTGGCGCGGCCTTGCAAGGCAGCGCCGCTGGTGGCGCCTTCGCCCGGCGCACTGGAAGCCACGAGCGCCCGGCTGCGCGCCGCGAGCGCGTGGCTGCGCGCCTCGGCCTCGAGCGCTTCGGACAGACCCCGCAGCGCCTGCTTGCGTCCGACCTCAGCGATCAGCCGCTGGCGTTCGAGCAGCGCGAGGCGGCGCGCCTCACGCATCCTTGAGCAGGGCGAGCAATGCCTCGTGGCTCTGGGCCAGCGCCTCGGCCTCACCGCGCGCCTGAGTCAGGAATTCGTCGATCGGCCGCGACAGCGCCAACGCCTCGTCGAGCAGCGGGTCACCCCCAGCGCGGTAGGCGCCCATCATCACGAGGTCGCGCCCGCCCTCGCGCGCCGCGATCAGCCCGCGCAGGCGGCGGGAAGCGTGGAGCACATCGCGCGGGACGATATCGTCCATCACCCGGCTCAAGGAAGCGGGCACATCAATCGCGGGATAATGACCGCGCGCCGCCAGATCGCGTGACAGCACGATATGCCCGTCAAGAATGGCGCGCGCGGTGTCGACCACCGGATCATTAGTATCGTCCCCATCGGCGAGCACGGTGTAGACCCCCGTCACCGCCCCGCCGCTGCGCGCCGAATTGCCAGCGCGCTCGACCAGCCGCGTGATTGCGGCCAATGCGGACGGCGGATAGCCGCGCGCCGCGCCGGGTTCACCGAGCACCAGCGCCAGCTCGCGCGCGGCGTGGGCGACGCGGGTGAGGCTATCGAGGATCAGCAGCACGCGCTTGCCCTGGCTGCGAAAATACTCGGCGATGGCGCTGGCATATTGCGCGGCGCGCAGGCGCAGGTTGGGTGCATGATCGGCGGGGACCGCGACCACCACGATCCCCCCGCGCCGGTGCCCGGCCATATGACGATTGACGAAGTCCGAGACCTCTCGCGCGCGCTCGCCGATCAGCGCCACCACGGTGACATCGGCGACCGCATGGCCCGCGATAGTGTCGACCAGCACCGACTTGCCGACGCCCGATCCGGCCATGATCCCGAGCCGCTGGCCGACGCCCATGGTCGCAAGCGCATTGATCGCGCGAACCCCGCAGTCGAACGGCTCTCGCACGCTTGCACGCTCCAGAGCGCCCTCGCGCCGGCCCACGAGCGGCCAGGCGAGCGGGAGATCGAGCGGCGGGCCGCCATCAATCGGCTCGCCCAGCGCATCGACCGCGCGCCCCAGCAGCGCCGCGCCGACGCGCACCTCGCCCGGTTGGCCAAGCGCCCGCACCCGCGCCTGTGGGCGCAGCAGCATGGCATCGCCCAGCAGCATCATCAGCGAGTGCCCGGCGCGAAAGCCGATCACCTCGGCAGGGCACTCGGCGCCCGCATCATTTTCGATGAGGCCGAGCGAGCCGACCGGCAGCGGCAGGCCTGCGACCTCGATCAACCCGCCGTCGCAAGCGACCACGCGTCCGCTCAGCACCGGGCCAGAGGCGACCGGCGCGCTACGCATCCGGGCAAGATCGAGCTGGAATTCGGCGATCATCCGCGCACCGCAGCGGTGATCGCGCGGCGCCATTCCTCGATCCCGTCGCCGACCGAGCCATCGGGCCCTTCGATGCGCAGGCTGCCGCGATCAAGGCCTGCATCGGGGACGACCCGCCAACCGGCGAGCGCTTCTTCGCCAAGCATCGCGACGTCTTCGGGGTGGAGATGCAGTGCGAGGGCGTTGGCAGCGCCGCCAATCCGCCGCGCCGCGGCGTGGCAGCGCGCCAGCAATCCGTCGCGGTCGATCGCCGCCTCGCCCAGCACGCCCTCTGCCAGCGCCTTCACCGTGGCGGCGAGGTCTTCAGCAAGCAGGCCAGTCGCGGCTTCATCAAGGTTACGAAAATTGAGCCGCAGCGCGCGCTGGCGGGCGTTATGCTCGGCGGCTTCGGCCTCAGCAGCGGCGCGGCCGGCGGCCTCCCCCTCGGCATAGGCGCGGGCCCGCGCCTGCGCGGCGGGATCGGGCAGGGTTTCGGATCGCTCGTGCTGAGCGGTCACTTCGGGTTCGCCGAAAGGTGACGCCTCGCGGAAGCCCTCCCCCTCTTCGAGCAGGGCCAGCCATCCCGGCGCGGCGTCAGCAAAAGCGCCTTCGGCAAACGGGGCTTCGGCAAAGCTGCCGGGCCAATCAGACGAATTCGCCACTGCCGCTTCCAATCACGATCTCGCCAGAATCCGCCAGGCCCCGTGCGAGCTCGACGATCGACTTTTGCGCGGCGAGGACCTCGCTCTTGGCGAGACGCCCGCGCAGCTCGATCTCGTCGCGCACGCCGTCCGCAGCGCGGCTCGACATGGCGGCGAAGAAGGGCGTGCGCTCGGGTTCCTTGAGGCCTTTCAAGGCATCGATAAGCTTCTCGTTGTCGACATCGCGCAGCAGGCGACCCATCGACATCGGATCGAGTACGAACAGCATCTCGAAGGTGAACAGCTGCTCCTCGATCTTCTCGGCCAGCGGCGCATCGCGCTCGGCGATCGCGGGGATCACGGTGTTGCGCAGTTCGCCCGCGGCAAGGTTGATAAGGTTCGCCGCTTCGCGCGGTCCGCCCAGCATGAGCGCTGCCGTGCCATAGGACGCCGTGATGCGCTGAGTCAGCAGCGTGTCGATGGTGGCAATAGCAGTCGCCGAAATAGTGCCGCTTTTGGCGACCCGCTCGACCACCAGCGATTGCAATTCCAGCGGGAGCATGGCGAGCACTTCGGCGGCGGGTTCGGGTTCGATTAGCAGCAACAGCGCGGCGATCACCTGCGGGTGTTCGTCGAGGATCAGCCGCACCAGCACGCCCGGCGCAAGCCATTGCGCGAGATCGAGGCTGCGCGGGGGCGCGTCGGGCGCGATGCGCTGCATCATGCTGTCCGCGCGCATTGGCCCCAACGCCTTGTCGAGCAAGGTGCGCACACGATCGTCGCGGCCGCGCCGGGGCAGCGCCTCGCGCGCGGCTTCGCCTGCGAAATCGGCGAGCGCTTCGGCCATGTGCGGGGCTTCGACCTCGCCCAGCGCCATCATCGCCGCGCCGAGCTTTTCCAACTCGGCAGGCGAGAGGCGCGCAAGGAGGCCGGTCGCCTCGTCGTCGCCGAGCAGCATCAGGAAGACCGCGGCGCGGTCGACCCGGCTGAGCAAGGCAGTACCGGGCTCGGCGCTCATGCCGCGTCTGCCTGCTGCGGTGCGTCGAGCATACGCTGGAGAGCTTCAACTGCGCGCTCGGGCTGGCTTGCGGCCAGACGCCGGGCGAGTTCGACCTGGCGGGGCAGGTCCTCGCCCGCGAAGGCTGAGGCGCTGCCGTTGATCGCGAGCGGCATGCCGGCCGCCGCACCTTCTTCACCTTGAAGCGCAAGCGCGGCGCCGTCAGGC
Source organism: Sphingomonadales bacterium (assembly GCA_031408395.1). GTDB lineage: Bacteria > Pseudomonadota > Alphaproteobacteria > Sphingomonadales > Sphingomonadaceae > Erythrobacter. Next base: position 18,649 of record JANNWO010000208.1, read on the forward strand.
TGGGCCTTCGCGCCGCGACCCTTGAGCTTGCCGATCAGCGGGCGCACCGCGAGCAGCAGCACCAGCAGCACGGCCAGCAGCGCCGTCCCGTAGCGCACCAGCATGGCGAACCACGGCTCTTCGTAGAAGGCCGGCGGCGCGAGGTCGGTCGGCTCGAACTTGCTTGCCACAACCTTGACCATGTCGCCGCGCTGGGTGTTGGCGCCGACCGCCGCGCTGACGAGCGCTTCCAATTGCTGCGCGGTCAGCGGCGCGGCTTTCTTGAGCGCGGCATCGCTCACTGCGACCGCGACCGAGAGCTTCCGGAGGCTCCCCGGCCCGGCAGTGGTGACGGCGACCTCGCGGCCCAATTCGTAACTGCGGTCGGTCGCGGTCTCGGTGTCGGTCGAGGCGGCACCGGCGGGCGGCGTCGCGGGTTGCGGGGGGCCGTTGACGAGCTGCGCCTGCGGCGGGGGCGTGTTGGCGGTGACGCCCGGCACGCCGCCCGCAGGCGTAGCGCCGGAGCGGACCGCGTTGCGCTCGCTTTCGGCGCGCACCACGCCTTCCTTCTCATAGGTCTCGCGCGCCGAGGTCACCTCGCTGCGGTCGAGTTCGACCTGCACTTGCGCCGAGAAATTGCCTTCGCCCAGCAGCGGCAGCAGCATGGCATCGAGCTGCTCGCGCAGCTTGGCCTCGTAATCGCGCTGGAGGGTCAGCCCTTCGCCTTCGCGCTCGCGCGGGTCGGAGAGCAGGCGGCCGTTCTGGTCGACCACCCGTACGGCGTCCGCGCTCATCCCCGGCACCGAGGCGGCGACGAGGTTGACGATCGCGGAAACCTGCTCCTGCGAAAGACTCCGCCCGCCCACCAGCCGCACCATCACCGAGGCCGACGGCGGGACGTTGTCGCGCACGAAGACCGAGCGGTCGGGGGTGGCGAGGTGGACGCGCACGGACTCGATGCCATTGATCTCGCGGATCGTCAGCATCAGCTCGCGCTCGCGCGCCAGCTTCAACCGCTCACCTTCGAGCGTGCGCGAGGTGCCGAGCGGCATCGAATCCAGCATAGCCTCGGCGCCTTCCGGCGCGGCGATCCCGGCATCACTCGCGACCAGCATCTTGGCGCGGTAGAGGTCGTTTTCTGCCACCGACAGCGCGCCGGTGCTGTTGTCGATAGCGTAGGTAATCCCGCCCGCCTCGAGCGTTTCGACCACCTTGGCGCGCTCGGCATCGGTGAGGCTGGTGTAAAGCACCCGGTCGGGGCCGGAGGAGATCGCCATCCACAGCCCCGCGGCGGCCGCCAGCGCGCCGACACCCGCGAGCGCAGGTAGGGCGCGGACGAGCGCGGGCTGGTTGAGGAAGCCAGCCACCGGGGGCGGCAGCATGGTGCGCCACCCGCCGCCAGAGTTTGGCGAGAGCGGAAGGCCCGCTTGGTCGGTGGGCACGGGAAGGGTGGAATCGGCCATTTATCAGCCCCCCATCCGCATGATGTCTTGATAGGCATTGAGCAGCTTGTTGCGCACCTGCAACGTGGCCTCGAAGGCAACGCCAGCTTCCTGCCGCGCGAGCATCACCTGCGCGATGTCGGTGACCTGGCCGCGTTCGTAGGCGACCTGCATTGCGCTTGATTGCGCCTGCACCGCGCTCACCTGCTTGAGAGCATTGTGGAGCGTGTCGGCAAAGCCAACGCCCGGCGCCTGTGTGGGGGCGAAACCGCGGTCAGCCTCGCTCGCCGCGCGAACGTCTCGCAGAGCTGTGCTGCGGGCGAGCACTTGGCTGCGAAGGGCCATGACGTCCTCGACCCCGAAACCGACGCGCCCAATTCCGCCGACGCCGCTCATGCTGCACCTCCCACCGCGAGCATCCCCGCACCGCGCATTGAGGCGAGGCGGTAGCGCAGGGTGCGTTCGGAGATGCCGAGGGTACGGGCGGTGGCGGCGCGGTTGCCATCATGCTTGGAGAGGGTATCGAGGATCGCGCGCGCCTCGGAAGCGAAGGCGACATCGGAGAGCGAGCGCGGCTCGACCATGCGGGACAACTGCGGCGCGGCAGGTGTGGCCGCGTAGGCCACGGCGCGCACGGCGGTGTCGAAGACGATGTGCGAAGGCGCAATCGCCGCAGCGCCATCGGCAAGAAGGATCCCGCGGCGGATGACGTTCTCTAGCTCGCGGACATTTCCCGGCCAGGCATGGCACTCGAGCAGCGCCAGCGTGTCAGCGTCGATCCAGCCGGGGCAACCGGCGGAGGGGGCATGGCGCAGCAGCATTGCGAAGGCGAGCGCGGCAATGTCGCCGGGCCGGTCGCGCAAGGCGGGCAAGCGCAGGGGAAAGACGTTGAGGCGGTAGAGCAGGTCCTCGCGGAAACGCCCGGCCTCGACCTCGGCGGCAAGATGCCGGTTGGTGGCGGCAACCACGCGCACGTCGACCTTGAGCGGTTTTGTCGCGCCGAGCGGCAGCACCTCGCCTTCCTGCAAAGCACGCAGCAGCTTGGCCTGCAGCGCGAGCGGCAGTTCGCCGATCTCGTCGAGCAGCAGCGTGCCGCCGTCCGCCGCGCGGAACAGGCCCTCGCCCGCTTCGGCCGCGCCGGTGAAGGCACCACGCTTGTGGCCGAACAGCAGCGCCTCGAGCATCGCTTCGGGCATTGCAGCGCAATTGACCGCGACGAAGGCTCCGCTTGCGCGCGGCGAAAGGCGGTGGACGAAGCGCGCGAGCACTTCCTTGCCGGTCCCGGTCGGGCCTTCGAGCAGCACCGGGATGTCGCTCGCAGCGATCCGCTCGGCGAGAGTCAGCAGCGCGAGGGACTGTGGATCGCCCGCGACCGGCCAGCCGCCTTGCGCCGACGCCGCGATCAGTGCCGCGCGCGCCTCGTTAAGGCGCGCAGGATCATACGCAAGGGTGATGCGCGCGCCTCCCGTCCCGGTGCCCGCAATCGCCAACGAGGGCGTGGTGGAATGCTGGAGCATGATCGCGACTTTGCCGCTGCGGGCGATCCCCGCCGCCATAGCGGGCGGCATCGCCTCGCCCAGCACGATGCGCTCGCGCTGCCAGTTGCCGCCCATCAGCGGCACTGTCATATCGATGAGGATATCGTGCGCGCCCGCCTGCAACGCTGTCGTCGCGCCGTGCACGGTGCGCATCAACGGTTCCATCATGCTTGCCCCTGAATGTGTGATAGCTTCGTCGTGCGTGGCCGGCCTTGTGTGCCGGGTCTCGGCAATCTTGTGCCGCATGCAGGCTGCACATGTGGCAAATTTAAGCCCCCGTAGCTTTCCCTAGGCCGCACCGGTCTGCGGCGATGGCGGGTGCCGGCGCGAGCAGTCGCGCCGTTGCTCCAGATCACCAACCAATTGTTTTTAAACTTGAATTTGTCAGACTTAAACATCCCGAAGAGCAGCCGCTCTTATTGCCAGCAGCGACGGGCCAGTTCGTCCTGCCTGACCATTCCGGAGTTTGACCAATGAACGTAGTGAACACCAATATCTCGGCCCTACGCGCCACCAATGCCAGCGTGTCGGCGGGCAAGATGCTCGGCAATGCTGCTGAACGCCTGTCGACCGGCAAGCGCATCAACAGCGCCGCCGACGACGCCGCCGGTCTCGCAATTGCCGCGTCCTTCACCTCGCAGATCCGCGGCATGGCGCAGGGCGTGCGCAACGCCAACGACGGCATTTCGCTTTCCCAGACCGCTGAAGGCGCGCTCGACGAAGTCACCAACATGCTCCAGCGGATGCGCGAGCTGTCGGTGCAGCGTGCGAACGAGACTTACTCCACCGAGGACGTTGCCAACATCGATCTGGAGCGTGATGCGCTCGCTTCGCAGATCAACTCGGTTGTCGCGAACACCGCCTTTAACGGCATCAACCTGTTCTCGACCGCGACCAACGACATCACCATCCAGGCTGGCGCGGAAACGGTCGACGCCATCGACCTGACCCTGCCCGAGCTCGATGTCGCCGGCGGCAGCCTTGCGGCGGTCGTTACCTTCGGCGCGACCCCGGCAGCGGTCACCGCTGCAACGCTTGACGAGTATGACACCGCGATCGGTGCAGTCACCACCGCCCGTGCCGGTCTGGGTGCGTTCCAGAACCGTCTGCAGTCGGCGGTGAACAACCTCACCAGCGTCTCGACTAACCTGACCGACGCGCGTTCGCGGATCATGGACACCGACTACTCGGCTGAAACCACTGCTCTCGCCAAGGCCCAGATCCTCGGCCAGGCTTCGACCGCGATGCTGGCCCAGGCCAACCAGTCGCAGCAGAACGTCCTGTCGCTGCTGCGCTAAGCCCAAGCCTAAGGCCGCCCTTTCCCCCTTGGGGGCGGACACCCGGGAGCCCGGAGCCGCAATGGCTCCGGGCTTTTGGCATTGCGTACGAGAGCGGAATATTCCGCCGAAATCAAGCATCGCACGCAATTGTGCCTTTACCTTTAGTTAACCGACCTTACGATCATGCTCGCTGAAAACGACTCGCAAGCAGATATCCAGAAGTCCGGCTTGGGCCTGGCGCGGGAGCAATAAGTCGACGCGTCTGATTTGCGTTTCAGCGGCTACGCTTTGATCTCGAGGGGGAAATCCATGACACGTTTCTGGCTCGCTAGCGCATCGGCGCTGGCTATGGCTGCGGCTGCGCCCGCGCTAGCCCAAGACCGCAATCAATCCACCGTGACCCAGCCCGGTAACGCGGCGTCAGCCACCGTTGGCCAGAGCGGCAGCGACGGCGTGTCGACGGTGACGCAGGGCGGCAACAACAACAGCGCCACGGTGAGCCAGTCGGGCAGCAGCAACGAATCCACCATCACCCAGGACAACGGCACCGGCAGCCCGGACGACAATAACGCCGCGACGGTGACCCAGTCGGGCAGCCGGAACAATTCACTGGTCACGCAGGTCAACGACTTTGCCACTGCCAATGTGACCCAATCGGACGAGGACAACGATTCCGACGTGTCGCAGAGCGGCGACCTCGATATCGCCGCCGTGTCGCAGAGCGGAGCCCGGAATGAATCCGACCTCAGCCAGACGGGCAACCTCAACAACGCGGCCGTGACGCAGGGCGGGGACGACAACACCTCCAGCCTGCTCCAGACGAGCGGGCTCAATCAGGCCATCGTCAATCAGGACGGCGACGGCAACGGATCGCTTCTGACTCAGGCAGGCACCGGCGCGCACGACGCGAATGTGCTGCAGACCGGCGATGACAACCGGTCGGACATCATCCAGCTTGGCGTAGGCAATGACGTCGGCACTACCGCTGGCGCAGGCGTGATCCAGTCGAGCGACGATAACGAAGCGGTGATCCGTCAGGCTGGCGGGCTGCAATCCGCCTTCGTCGAGCAGAAGGGCGATGTCGACAACTTCGCCTCGATCGATCAAGGCGCGGCGACCGGCAACAACCACGATTCCGAAATCCGTCAGGACGGGGCCGAGAACAGGGCCACCGTGCTGCAACGCGGCATCGCGCAGGGCGCCACCACAGCCCAGACCGGCGATCTCAACACCGCAAGCATCGATCAGGGCGCGGCGCTCGGCATCAACCATGATGCGAGCATCCTCCAGGATGGGTCCGAGAACGCGGCCACTGTGCTGCAACGCGGCACCGCGCAGACCGCCAACACGACGCAGATCGGCGATCTCAACACCGCCGACATCGATCAGGGCGCGGCGCGCGGCACCGGGCAGGACGCGACGATCTTCCAAGACGGCGACGATAACGACAGCGATATCGTCCAGCGCGGCGCAAACCAGACTGGTTCCACCAGCCAGACCGGCGATGGCAACTATGCGCTGGTCGATCAGGGCCGCGAGCGGACTGGCCTGTTCGACACCGGCTTCGGGGAAAACCAGTTCGCGAGCGTCGACCAGAGCGGCGACAACAACACCGCCGAAACAAGACAGCTCGGCGAGAACCAGAGCGCCACGATCGATCAGATCGGCAGCAACAACATCGGGTCGGGCAGCTTTGTGCGCGGCGCCCAGATCATCCAGGGCGGTAATGCCGGCTCGTTCAACGAGGCTGTCATTACCCAGATCTCGGACGGCAACCGCGCGCTAATCAACCAGCAGGGCACCAGCCTGTCGGCCAATGTCACGCAGGGCGGCGACGGTGGTAACACCAGCACCGTAACTCAGACCGGCACTGGTGGTGCTGCGTTGCTCAATGCCGATGTGCTCCAGGAAGGCGCGGACAACACCTCGACCATCAACCAAAGTGGCACCAACCAGACCTCGGACGTCACCCAACTGGGCGAGGACAACCTTTCGGACATCATCCAGACCGGCAGCGGCCATACGGCAACTGTGACGCAGTCCTCGGACCTCAACCAGTCCTTCATCAATCAGGCCGGCGCCGGCCACGTAGCAACTGTCACGCAAGGGCTCTGACCAACCTAACAGCCGGCAATGCGCGCCCCGACCCCGGCCTTATGGTCCGGGTGCCGGGGCGCCCTTTTTTGGTGGCCGCGCAGGCGCAGGTGCCCCCCGCCCTTCGAGCAGCAGCAGCGAGATCCGACGGTTGCGCGGGTCGGCGGGCTTGTCGGCGATCAGCGGCTCGGTGTCGGCGACGCCCTCGATCCGGGCGAAGCGCTTCTGCGCCACGCCGCCCAGCACCAGCGCCTGGCGGGTCGCCTCGGCGCGGCCGGCGGACAGCGACCAGTTGTTCGCCGCCACCCCGCCGCGCCATGGCAGCGAATCCGTGTGGCCGCGCAAGATAAGCGGCGCGGTCTCGTCCTTGAGCGTGTCGGCCATCACCTCGAGCAGCTCACGCGCCTGCTTGGTGAGGATCGTTGTGCCAAGCTCGAACATCGAGAAATTGGCATCGTCCATCAGGTCGATGCGAATCCCCTCGGGCGAGCGCATCACCCGCACCTGCCGCGCGATATTCTTGAGCGAGCGGCGTTCGGCGAGCTTCTTCTCGATCTTCTCGCGCAGCTTGCGCAGGCGCTCGGCCTCGCCCGCCTCGGCGGCCTGCGGACCCCCTGCCCCGTCGCGCGGGATGGTGAGCGTCTGGCGGCCGGTCTGGCCCTGACGGTTGGGATAGTTGTCGACATCGGTGATCGACGAGCCGCCGAGCAGCCCGTTGGAGCCAGCGCTATTTTCGCGCAGCTTGACGAGCGTGGGCGCAAAGTAGTCGGCGATGCCCTTGCGCTGCTTTTCCTCCGTGGCGCCGAGCAGCCACAAGAGCAGGAAGAATGCCATCATCGCGGTCACGAAGTCGGCATAGGCGACCTTCCACGCCCCGCCGTGGTGACCGCCTGCGATAATCGTGACCTTCTTGACGATGATCGGGGCGGGGATGGCGAGCTTTGCGTCGGCCTCGGCCACGTTACCGCCCTCGCATCATGTCGAGGAGGTCGGTGAGCTTGGGTCGGTGCGCGGGCGGCAGGCCCGAGCGCGCCGCTTCGAGCACCAGCGGCTGAGGATAGCCGTGCAGGCTGGCGATGATCACCTGCTTGATCGAATGGAAGATCTGCTGATCATGCGTGTTGATCTGCTTCAGCCGGGAGCCGAGCGGCCCGGCAAAGCCATAGGCCAGCAGCACCCCCAGAAACGTCCCCACCAGCGCGCTGCCGATCATCTTTCCGAGGATCGCGGGCGGCTTGTCGATCGCGCCCATCGTCTTGATGATCCCGAGCACCGCCGCGACGATCCCGAGCGCCGGCAGCGCATCGGCGAGTGACTGGATCATGTGAGCAGGCTCGTCCATCTCGTGGAGCTGAGTCTTGATCGCGGAATCGATCACATCCTCGACCGCATGGGTATCGAGCGTGCCCGAGGACACCACCATCAGGGTCAGCGGGTCGCAGATCATCGCGGTCACCACCGGATCGGCCTGAAGACGCGGATATTCGCTGAACAGCGCGGAGCTGGCCGGTTCGGTGACATGACTTTCCAGCGCGACCGCGCCTTCGGAGCGCAGCAGTTTCATCAGCTTGCTGGTCAGGGCGATCGCATCGATGTGATCCTCATGGGTATATTTCGGTCCCTTGAAGACCTTGCCGATCCCGCTACCGAGCAGCTTGATCTCGTGCATCGAGTTGCCGATCAGCGTCGCGCCGACCGCCGCGCCGCCGATCATCATGAATTCGAGCGGAAGGGCGGCCAGCACCGGGCCCATGGCGCCGCCGGCGAGCATGAACCCGCCAAACACCATGACCAGAAGTACGACAATGCCGATGGCAGCAAACACGGTTCTGTTCCCTTCAACGCAGCGCGTCGAACAGCGTCAGCGAGCTGACACGGGCGAAGGCGGACTGGGTGGCCTCAAGCGCGGTGAGAGACTGCTGGAGCCGCGCGATCGCCTCGGCGATGTCGGTATCGCCGACCCGCGATCGGCGCTCGGCGAGTGCGATATTGCGGTCGCCCTGCTGTTCCTGGACCTGCTCGACCCACGCCATGCGGGTGCCGAGGATGGTCTGCGCGCGGTTGGTGGTGTCGAGCGCGGCGTCAATCCCCGCGATGGCAGCGCCGGCTGCCGCCACGGGGTCGCCCGCACCGCCCAGCAAGGCTGTCGAGAGCGCGCCGAGCACCGCGAAGGCGCTGGTCGGCGCGCCGCCCAGATCGAACTCGAACACCGCGTCGCCCGGCAACCCGCGCTCGATCGCGGTGCCCGGCGCGACCGGCACACCGCCGCTCGTGGGCGTTCCGGCATAAATTACGTTGCCCGCTGCATCGCGGGTGAAGGCGGCGCCCGAGGATTGCCCAGCGAACAATGGCTCGCCGGTCAGTGAGGTAGCGTTGGCGCGGCCGAACAGCTGCTCGCCGAGCTGCTCGAGCTCGAAGGCGATCGCTTGGCGCGCGCGGTCCCCGGCGGGTGTGCTGGCGGCCTGCACAGCAAGTTCGCGGGCGCGCTGAAGCAGCGCGGTGACCGCCTCGATCTCGTTGGAGGCCGCGCCGAGATCTTGCCCCAGCCGCGCGGCATTGTCGCCCTCGACCTTGGCCAGCGCCTCACGCCGCGCGACGCTGCGCAGCTGGGCGGCGGCGGCAGGGTCCTCAGAGCCGCGCTCGATCCGGCGGCCGGTGGCGATCTGGCTCCGGGCGCGCTCGATGCCGCCGCGCAGGTCGGACATCTGCGCGAGCGAGCGGTTGAAGAAGGACCCGGCGGAATTGGTGATGGACGTCATGACGGCGCGCTCCCTTACCTTAAGCCGAGAATCGTATCGAACAGCTGTGCGGCGACCTGGATCACCCGGCTGTTGGCCTCGAAGGCCTGTTGCAGGCGCACCAGATTGGCGGCCTCGGTGTCGAGGTCGACGCCGGTCTCGCGCAGCAGTTCCGCTTCGGCGCTGGCGGCGACGACGGTGAGGCCCTCGCTGCGGGTTTCGAGCGCGGAGACCCGGCTCGACAGACCGAGCAGCAGCGTGTCGGCGCGGGCGACTGGACCGGTCGCGGCGCCGAGCGCAGACAGCAGCGCAGCAAGATTGCCCGTGTCGCGGCTGCCCGCTGGCGCGCCTGCGGGGGCTGTGGCGAGCCCGCTTGCCAAGGCGAGCACCACGTCGATGTCGCCCGCCCCGGTTCCGGTGAGCAGCGGCTGGCCGGGGCTGCCGTCGGCGGCAACGCCGCCCGCTTGCGCGGTGTTGGCAATGCTGATCGCCAAGACCGCGATCGCGTCGAGATCGGTCTGAAGACCCGTCATGCCGATCAGCGCGCTGGCGCGCCCGGTCATCGCGCCGCCTGCCGGTACAAAGCCGGTCCCGCCCACCGCGAAGCTGACGGTGCCGTCGGCGGCGAAGCTGACGGTCACCGCGTTTGCCACGCCGCCCGTCACCAGCGCCGAAGGGGGCGCGCCCGTCAGTATCACGTCGGCAGTGCCGTTGGCGTTGATCGTCGGCTCAATGCCGAATTCCTCGGCTAACTGGCGCAGCACCTTGTCGCGTGCATCGAGCAGCGCCGCACGGCCCGCCGTGCCCTCGCGCGAGCCGACGAGATCGGCGTTGATTTCGGCGAGCTCCTTGGCGCGTTCATTGACGGTCAGCGCCTCGGCGCCAATCTCGGCCTGCACCAGGCTGCGCGCATTACCGAGCGTGCCGTTGGCGATGCGGAAATTGCCCGCCATCTTGCGCGCGCTCTCCAGCGCGGAAAGCCGCAGGGCGGGTTCGAGCGGGTTGTTCTGGAGCCGCGTGAATGCCGCCTCGACATCGACGAGGCCGGTGTAGACCCCCGAGGTCTCAATCGCGCTTTCGGCCTCGCGCATGGCGAGGAACTCGGCCTTGGCCGCCGACAGCGCGGAGGAGGAATCACGCGCCTGACGCTGTACCAGGCTGCTTTCGGCGCGCTCGATGATGCCGGGGCGCACCCCGCCGAGCGAATCCTGCGCGTTGTTGCCGATATTGCCGGTCATCACCAGTTCGCCTTGCGTGAGGGTGCGGCGCGAATAGTTGGCGTTCTCGGCATTGGCGACGTTCTGCGCGGTCAGCTCGAGGCTGCGGCGGGCCTGCGTGAGGCCCGAACGGGCGATGGTGAAGATCGCGGTAGGCATCAGCTATCCCCTTGCGTTGGGAGGTATTGCGCAAGCTGCGCTTCGATGCTCCGGGCAAACCCGAGGGCACCCGTCTGCGCGGCGATGTCGGCAAAGTGCTCGTCGCGCATCGCCTGGAACTGCTGGAGCCCGCCGCCTGTGAGCGGGGTCTCCTCGGTCAAGCTTGCGGCGCGGGCGGTGGAGAGCATCTTGCGCACCATGATCGCCTCGAACCCTTCGGCCGCCTTGCGCAGCGCGGCTCGTTCCGGAGAGAAGGGGGGCTCCGGGCGAACCGCGCTGCTAGGCGCGACCGGGCGGGAGGGGGGCACCGCTCCGGTCACAACACGATCATTTCGGCTTGCAGGCTGCCGGCCTGCTTGAGGCTTTCGAGGATCACCACCAAGTCAGATGCGCCGACGCCGAGCAGGTTCAGCGCATCGACGATCTCGCTCAAGGACGCGGCGCCGGGCATGTAGGCGACCCGGTCGGAGCGTTCCTCGACCGTGATATCGGAGGATTCCTCCTGCGCGGTCTGGCCGTTGCTGAAGGGCGCGGGCTGCACGATCGTCGGGTTCTCCTCGATGCGGATCACCAGCTTGCCGTGGCTGACCGCCGCCGGCGACAGGCGCACCGCATCGTTGATGACCACCGTGCCGGTGCGGCTGTTGATGATCACCCGCGCGGCGACCGGGGCGGGTGTGACGGCGAACATCTCGATCTCGGCCATGATGCCCGAGCGAACGTCGTTGCCCAGTGGCAGGGCAAGCGCGATGCTCACGCCATCAGCGATGGTGGCGATGCCGGGATAGCGACTGTTGACGGCATCGCGCACGCGCGCAGCGGTAAGGAAGTCGGCCTTGTGGAGGTTGAAACGCAAGGTCGGCGACAGGTCGAATCCGGTTGCGACCGCGCGCTCCACGCTGGCACCGTCGGCGATGCGGCCCACAGTGGCGACGTTGACGCTGACCTGCGAACCGTCGCGTCCGGTCACGCCGAGGCCGCCAACCGCGACATTGCCCTGCGCCATCGCGTAGATCTGGCCGTCCGCGCCGTACAACGGGGTGAGGATCAGTGCTCCGCCGCGCAGGGACGACGACTGGCCCAATGTCGAAACGGTGATGTCGATACGCTGGCCGGGCTTGGCAAAAGCAGGCAGCTCGGCGGTGACGATCACTGCCGCGGCGTTGCGCAAGGTCGGGCTGACACCGGGGGGCAGCGGCAGGCCGAGCCGGCCCGACACCCCGCGCATCGCTTCGGTCACGTATTCGAGGTTGTTGTCGCCGGTGCCCTGAAGGCCGACGACGATGCCGTAGCCGGTGAGCTGGTTGGCACGCAGCCCTTCGAACTGGCCGAGATCGCGGATGCGCTCGGCATGAACGGGCATGGGGATCTGGCCTGCGATCAGAGCGATCAGCAGGTAGACGAGCGGCGCAAGGATGCGGATGCGATTCATGGGCCTGCCCTCCTTAGAACGGCGAGATGAAGCTGAAGAAACGGCTCAGCCAGCCCGGACGGCTCGCCTGCTGCACCGCGCCCTTGCCCGAATAGATCATCCTGGCATTGGCGACCTGCGAGGAGGCGAGGCGGTTGTCGCTGTCGATGTCGACAAGCCGGATGCGGCCGGCAAATTGCACCCACTCGTCTCCCTGGCTGAACATCATCTGCTTTTCTCCGACCACTTCGGCGGTCCCGTTGGGGTAGATGGCAGCAATCGTGACCGCGACCGCGCCGTTGAGGCGGCTTTGCTGCGCGGCATTGCCCGATCCTGTGAACGACCCTTCGGCCGCAGCTTTAAGGGCATCGGCCTTCAGGAAGTCGAGCGGGCCCTTGGTGGGCGGGGTGATGCCAAGGCTGCCTTCGCGGCTGGTCTTGCCGGTGGTGCTCTTGTTGGTGGTCGTCGCCTCGACGAGGATGATCGTCACCATATCGCCAAGCGCACGCGCGCGGGTGCCGGTGACGAGACCGGCATAGCCGGTCCCCGCCTGAAAGATCGCGCCCGCACTTACAGGCTGCGGGGCGATCGGCGCGACGGGCGCGAAGGGGTCGCCAGCGTTGGCGGCGGTGATTGGCGCCCCAGGCGGAGGCGGCGCGGTGAAGCCCGGCTGCGGCCCGGCCCCGCCGCCCATGCAGGCGGCAAGGCCGAGTGGCGCGGCCAGTGCGAAGATAAGGCGACCCTTCATGGTGTCTCTCACAATGTCTGGTTGGCGTTGCGCAGCATTTCGTCGACCGCGCTGATCATCTTGGAATTGATCTCGTAGGCGCGCTGGGTCTCGATCATCTCGACCAGCTCCTCGACGACGTTGACGTTCGAGCCCTCGAGCATCCCCTGCCGGATCTGTCCGCGCCCGTTCTGACCGGCGACGCCGAGGTCGGCCGGGCCGGAAGCGCCGGTCTCGACAAGGAAGTTGTCGCCGATCGCGCGCAGGCCCGCCGCATTGACGAAGGTTGCAACGCTCAGCTGGCCGAGCTGCGTAGCCTCGGTGCTGCCGGGGGTGATGGCGCTCACCGTGCCATCCGGCGAAATTGTCAGCGACTGCGCGCCTGCAGGGATCTGGATCGGCGGCTGGAGCGCATAGCCCTGCGAAGTGATCAGCGTGCCGTCGGGCGACAGCGTGAAGTTTCCGGCGCGGGTGAAGCCGATCTGGCCGCCCGGCGGCAGCTCGACCTGAAAGAAACCCTCGCCATCCAGCGCGAGATCCATCGAGTTTCCGGTCGGGTTGAGGGTGCCCTGCGTCGCGATCCTGCTGGTGCCCTGAATCTGCACGCCGGTGCCGAGGTTGAGACCGACGGCAAAGGCGGTCTGCCCGGTCGAGGCCTGACCCGCGACCCGCTGCTCCTGATAGGCGAGCGTCGCGAAGTCGACGCGGTCGCGCTTGAAGCCGGTGGTGCCGATATTGGCGAGGTTATTGGCGATGACGCGCATCTTGGCGTCTTGCGCTTCGAGCCCGGTGCGGGCGACGTGAAGGGCGGAGGTCGGCATGTCTCAGGTCTCCTGTGAAAGG
>JANNWO010000209.1:0-3581 GCA_031408395.1 Sphingomonadales bacterium
CCGTCGATCTCGCGCACCATCGGGCACACCCAATAGGCCTGCTGCCCCCCGGCAAGGTGGCGTTCGACACCTGCGACCACCTCCTCGATCCGCTCTATGGGCACGACCCGTGTATCGATCGCCTGCCGACTGGGCGGCAGCTCGTCGAGGCGGCTGACGTCCATCTCGCCATATTGCGCCAGCGTCAGCGAGCGCGGGATCGGGGTCGCGGTCATCGCGAGGGCATGCGGAGCGCGGCGGCCTTTCGCTGCCAAGGCAAGGCGCTGCGCCACCCCGAAGCGGTGCTGCTCGTCGATCACCACAAGGCCGAGGTCGCGGTAATTCACCGTGTCCTGGAAGATCGCATGGGTGCCGATCAGAATCTGGATCGAACCGTCCATCAGCCCCATAAGGATGCTCTCGCGTTCCCGCCCCTTGGCGCGCCCCGTCAGTATCGCGACCTCCACCCCCGTGGGCCCGAGCATCTTGCGCAGCGTCTCGAAGTGTTGGCGCGCTAGAATCTCGGTCGGGGCGAGGAGCGCCGCCTGCTTACCCGCCTCGACGGCGATCATCATGGCATTGAGCGCCACCACAGTCTTGCCCGCCCCGACATCGCCCTGCAGCAGCCGCAGCATCGGCGCTTCCTGCGCCATATCACCCTCGATCTCGGCGATCGAGCGGGTCTGCGCGCCGGTGAGGCCGAAGGGGAGTTGCAGCTTGGCCCGCAAGGCCCCGTCGCCCGCCAACGCCTGCCCCTTGCGGCGGCGCCCGTCGGCTTTGACCAGCAGCAGCGCAAGGCTGTTCGCCAGCAGCTCGTCATAAGCGATCCGGTCGCGCGCCTTGGCATCGGTGCTCTCGTGCGCGAGCCTGAGTGCGGCGGCCCAAGCGGGCCATCCGGCGTGCTCGAACTGGCTCGGCTCGATCCATTCGGGAAGGTCCGGCAGCCGGGCGAGCGCCTGCTCTACGAAATCGGCGATGCGCGGCTGGGTCAGGCCTTCGGAGAGGCCATAGACCGGCTCGCTCATCCGCCCCATCTGCGCTGCGCTCTCGACCTCGATGTGGTCTGGATGGACGATCTGAAGCATGTCGCCATAGCGGTCGAGCCGCCCGGCGATCCAGCGTATCTCGCCGACCGGCAGGAGCTTTTTGGCACCGAAAGCCGCCTTGCCGAACCAGTTGAGCGAACAGATGTTGCCCGCCGCATCCTGCGCCAGCACGCGATAGGGCCCGCGGCTTCCGGGGCGCGGGGCGCGGTGCTCAACCGGGGTGAGCGCAATGATCACCTGCTCGCCCTCGCTCGCTTGGTCGAGATCAGCGACAGCGATGCGGCTGACGAAGCGTTCGGGCAGATGGTAGGCGATATCCTTGACGCGGGTGAGGCCGAGCTTCTCGAGCGGCTTCATCAGCTTCGGCCCGACACCATCGAGCGTCGCGACTTCGGCGAACAGCGGATTGAGGGCCTCGGGGCGCATGGATAGCTTCGCTAACACCGCTCCCGCGTCTTTGCGAGTTGTGCCTGCGCAGACCTGTGGCTAGGTGAGCGCCATGACCGAAACGCCCTCTTTCGAACAGCGCCTCGCCCGCGCGAAATTCCGCAGCTGGCACCGCGGCACGCGCGAGGCCGATTACATGATGGGCGGCTTCTTCGATCGCTACCACGCGGGCTGGGGCGAGGCGGAGATGGTGTGGTTCGAGGCGTTGCTCGATGAGGACGATGTGGACGTTATGGCCTGGGCTCTGTGTTCGCAGCCCCCGCCAGAGCACCTCGCAGGAGAGCTTCTCGTCGCCATGCAAAAGCTCGACTACGTCGACATCCCGCGCTGACGCCTGCACTGTTCGACAAGGCGGCACCGGGCGGCTAAGGCCCGGAACGAATTGCCCGCCCCGGCGCTTGCTTACAGGCGCGCAAAACGCGGGCTACCACCTCCAACCCCCTTCTCCGGCGAGCAGGGGGCTGTTTTGCATGGCGAACGAACACAATGTCCGACCTCAACCGCATCCTTGCGGCCCGCGACCCGCTGACCCTTGCTTCGCTGCCGCGCGGGAGCCTGCCGCTGGTGCTGTCCGATCTCGCGCGCGCCGCGAAACGCCGGGCGGTGTACATCGCGCCCGACGATGCCGCGATGCGCGCTGCCGCCGAGGCCGCGCGCTTCTTCGCGCCCGAGATCGAAGTGATCACCTTCCCCGCGTGGGACTGCCTGCCGTACGACCGCGCCAGCCCGGCGCTGTCGATCAGCGCCGAGCGCCTTGCCGCGCTCCAACGGCTTCAGCAGCCCGGATCCGCGCAGCAATTGCTGGTGACCACCATCAACGCCGTGCTCCAGCGCGTGCTCACCCCGTTCCGCGTCCGCGAGACCGTGCGCGAGTTCAAGGTGGGCGTGCAGATCGGGCACGGGAGCCTCGCCGCGCTGCTCACCCGGCAGGGCTACAGCCGCACCGACACGGTGATCGACCACGGCGAATTCGCGGTGCGCGGCTCGATCGTCGACATCTTCCCCTCCTCGCTCGATAGCGGGCTGCGGCTCGACTTCTTTGGCGACGAGCTCGAGAGCTTGCGCCTCTTCGACCCCGCAACGCAGCTGACGGTCGAGCGGATCGACAGCCACCTGCTCCTGCCCGCCTCCGAGGCGCTGCTCGACGAGGAAAGCATCAAGCGCTTCCGCACCCGCTACCGCGAACTATTCGGCGCCAATGCGACGCAGGACCCGCTCTACGAGGCGGTGAGCGAGGGGCGGCGGCTGGCAGGCATGGAGCACTGGCTGCCGCTGTTCGAAAGCAAGCTGGCGACGCTGTTCGACCACCTCGACGCTCAGGACGTGGTGGTGATCGACCAAGGCGCGCTCGGGGCGGCAGAGGAGCGCCTCACCGACATCGCCGATTACCACGAGCAACGCGGGCGCATCGCCAGCGAAAAGAAGGGCAGCTACCGGCCGCTGAAGCCCGACGCGCTGTACCTCTCGCGCGCCGAATTCGACGCTGCGCTGGCCGCTCAGCCTATCCACCGCGCCACGGGCTTTGCCTCGCAGGAAGGCGCGACCGTGCTCGATTTCGGCTTCCGCTCGGCACGCGACTTCTCGCCCGAGCGCGGTCGCGGCGAGAACGTCTACGAGGCGGCCGCCGCACATTTCAAGGCAGTCGCCAAATCGGGACGCAAGGCGCTCGTCGCCGCATATTCGATCGGCAGCGCGCGGCGCATCGCGGCGATCCTCGACGAAGCGGGCGCTAAAACTGCGCTCGCCAACACCTGGCAGGAGGCGCTCGGCCTCGCGGCAAAGAACAAGGTCGCGGTGGCGGTTCTACCGCTCGAGACTGGGTTTGCCAGCGACGCGCTTGAACTCGTCACCGAAGCCGACGTGCTCGGCGACCGGCTGGTGCGGCGCAAGAAGAAGCGCAAGGATTCCGACGCTTTCCTCGCCGAACTTCAGGCCTTGAGCCAAGGCGATCTGGTCGTGCATTTCGAGCACGGGATCGGCAGGTATCTCGGGCTCGAGGCCATTCCGGTTGGCCAGAGCAAGCATGATTGCGTCGCGCTCGAATATGCGGGCGGCGACAAGCTGTTCATTCCTGTCGAGAACATCGACGTCCTCACCCGCTACGGCTCA
>JANNWO010000210.1:0-7210 GCA_031408395.1 Sphingomonadales bacterium
TGAGGCTGCCGCCCCACATCGTCGCGATCCAGCTGAAGATCTTCACGCCGGTCGGCACCGCAATCACCATCGTCGCCGCGGTGAAGTACATCTTCGTGTTCACGTCGAGGCCGGAGGTGTACATGTGGTGCGCCCACACGACGAAGCCGACGACGCCGATCGCGACCATGGCGTAGGCCATGCCGAGGTAACCGAACACCGGCTTCTTCGAGAAGGTCGCCACGATCTGCGAGATCATGCCGAAGCCCGGCAGGATCATGATGTAGACTTCCGGGTGACCGAAGAACCAGAACAGGTGCTGGTAGAGCACGGGATCACCGCCGCCGGCCGCATTGAAGAAGGTCGTGCCGAAGTTGCGGTCGGTCAGGAGCATGGTGATCGCCGCGGCGAGCACCGGCAGCGCCAGCAGCAGCAGGAAGGCGGTGACCAGCACCGACCACACGAACAGCGGCATCTTGTGCAGGGTCATGCCCGGCGCGCGCATGTTGAAGATGGTGGTGATGAAGTTGGTCGCGCCCAGGATGGAGCCGGCACCGGCAAGGTGCAGCGAGAAGATCGCGAAGTCGACCGCGGGACCGACCGAGCCGCTCGTCGAGAGCGGGGCGTATACGGTCCAGCCAGTGCCCGCACCGGGGCCCGTGCCGCCGGGAACGAACAGCGAGAACAACAGGCTGAAGAAGCCCGCGACGGTCAGCCAGAAGCTGACATTGTTCATACGCGGGAATGCCATGTCCGGCGCGCCGATCATCAGCGGCACGAACCAGTTGCCAAAGCCGCCGATCATCGCAGGCATCACCATGAAGAACACCATGATGAGGCCGTGCGCGGTGATGAACACGTTCCACATGTGGAGCGCGGTGTTGAGATCATTGCCGCCGCCCATGAACTGGGCCCACCACTGGAGGTACTGGATACCCGGCTCGGCCAGCTCGACACGCATGATGCCCGAGATGGCACCACCGACGATCCCCGCGATGATCGCGAAGATCAGGTACATCGTGCCGATGTCCTTGTGGTTGGTCGACATGAACCAGCGGGCGAAAAACGCCGGCTTGTGGTCCGCGTGGTCATGGGCGTCATGCCCATTCCCATGCGCCGTCCCGTGAGCGTCGAAACCGTCTGCGGTGGTTGCCATGATCAGCTACTCTTCTGCTTCAATGTCTATGTCAGGCGGCGGGAGCCGGAGCGGCGGCATCGTCAGTTGCCGGGGCGGCTGCGGCAGCCGGAGCTGCCGGGGCCGCGCCAGCCGCCGGGGCAGCGCCCGGCATCGCGCCGCCCTGCTCCTTGATCCACGCGGCGAACTCGGCGGGCGGCAGCGCCTCGACCACGATCGGCATGTAGGCATGGCGAGCGCCGCACAGCTCGGAGCACTGGCCGTAATAGACGCCCGGCTCCTTGATGGTCAGCATCTTCTCGTTCAGCCGGCCCGGCACCGCGTCCATCTTGAACCACAGCGATGGTACCGCGAAGGCGTGGATCACGTCGGACCCCGTCGTCTGGATGCGCAGCGGCACGCCCGCGGGCACCACCATGCGGTTGTCGACCGCCAACTGCCCCGGCTCGCCGCGCTTGATCGCCTCGGCCGGATCGAGCATGTTCGACACGACTTCAAAGCCGCCGTGGTCAGGATAGGTATAGCCCCAGTACCACTGATAGCCGGTCGCCTTGATGGTGACGGCATTGGCCGGCGCGGTCTCGTACTGGCGTGCTAGAAGCGTGATCGAAGGCACGGCGATGATCACAAGGATGATCACCGGAACGATCGTCCAGACGACCTCGATCAGCGTGTTGTGGGTGGTCCTCGAAGGGACGGGATTGCGGCGGCGGTTGAAGCGCACCACGACATAGAGCAACAGGCCGAGCACCAGCAGGCTGATCGCGGTGATGACCGGCATGAGGATCACGTTGTGCATCCACAGCGCGTATTCGCCGTTGTCCGAATACTGATCCTGGAACTGGATGCTCTTGAGCATCGCGCCGGGCTCACCGCTGGTCGGATCGGTCGGCATGCCCTTGTCCTTGGTGGGCTTCATGGGGACGTAGGTGCTTGCCGCAGCAGCCGGCGACGTCGCAGCCGAAGCATCAACGGCAGAAGCCGCAGCCACAGTCGGAGCAGCCGTTTCGACAACAGAAGCAGCGGGAGCCGCGGCTTGCGCGACAACGCTCATCGGCGCGAACGCCGCAAGCCCGGCAGCCAACGCTGCCAAAATAGCCTTTTTCAAACGGGTGTGCATTTGACCCATGAGCATCTGTCCAAGTGGTTCGTATCTGATCCCATACCGCCCGGCGCTCGGGTCCCTCGGGACCTGCATCAAACGGCGTTTAGCCAGCCCTGAGGCCAGCTTCCCAACGCCCTTAGCTGTGCTTGCCGAGGGCCTCAAGCGCTTCTAGGGAGAAAATTATGCAAGGCTCCATGTCTGCCGCGCAAGACGGGTCCTTTCCCTATCTTTCTTAAGGAGTTCGCCAATGAATCAAGACGCTGTGCTGGCCGAATTCCGCAGCTCCGGTGCTCTACTGGAAGGCCACTTCAAGCTCTCCTCGGGCCGACATAGTGGACATTACCTGCAATGCGCCCGGGTCCTGATGAACCCCGCACGCGCCGCCCGCCTAGCCGAGGCAGTGGTCGCCGGCATTCCTGCCGAGGTGCGCGCGGGCATCGACGTGGTGGTGTCCCCGGCAATGGGCGGGATCATCATCGGCCACGAGGTCGGACGGGCGCTGGGCAAGGATGCGCTGTTCCTTGAGCGGCCCGACGGCACCTTCCACCTGCGCCGCGGCTTTACGCTCGCAAAGGGTGCCAAGGTACTGATGGTTGAGGACGTGGTCACCACCGGCCTTTCCAGCCGCGAAGCGATCGCTGCCGTGGCCCGCGAAGGGGCTGATGTGATCGCCGAATGTGCGATCATCGACCGCTCGTGCGGGTCGGTCGATCTGGGCGTGCCTTTCTACCCGTTGCTCGCCATCGATTTTCCGACCTATGACGAAAACGACATCCCCGAGGCTCTGGCGCGCGTAGCGGTAACGAAACCCGGAAGCCGGAAAGAATAGCACCGCATGATCCGCCCTCTTGCCGCAGCCCTCGTGGCGCTTGCCCTTCCCGCAGGGGCGATGGCGGATGATTTTCCCCAAGACCGCGTGTGGGCGGTGATTGAGGCGTCGGGCTTCAATGGCGACATCAGTATTTCGACGCGGCTCGATGCAGGCTTGCCGCCGCGTTTCGGGCATGTGACCGCCCTGCCGAAACCCTATCGCGTCGGCGATGACAGTCTGACTTGGCGCTGGGCATCGGTCACCAAGCAGCTCATCGCGATCCTGGTGATGAAGCAGGTCGAAGCGGGGAAGATTAATCTCGACACACCAGTCGCGACCTACCTGCCCGCCTTCCGCTCGGCCAATGCGGGGACGGCGACGATCCGCAACCTGCTCCAGCACCGCGCAGGCCTGCCCAATCCCGCCGATGCGCCGGAGTTCTACAGCACCGACTTCACCGGCAGCCGCGATCCGGCAACCGGGTTCTGCGCCGGCCCCGTCACCGGCGCGCCCGGCGGCGACTGGGCCTACAATAATTGCGACTACATGGTGCTGGGCGCGGTGCTCGAAGCGGTAACGGGCATGGGCTGGGACAAGCTGTTCATGCGCGAAATCGCGGGCTCGCTCGGCTTCGAATTCGCCGGAGCCTATCCGGGCGAACAGTTTACCCGTTGGGGTATCATTGACGGAGCGCGCGAGGCCGAAGTCGACCTGTCGGCTTATGGCGCGTCGGCAGGGCTTTATGGCCAGCCGGAAGATATCCTCAAGATCGACAACGCACTCATGCGCGGGGACCTGCTAGGCCCTGACGCGCTGGCGGAGATGTGGAAAGGCGATCCGGCGCTGGGCTACATGGCGCTGGGCCAATGGGTGTTCGAGGTACCGCTCAAGGGCTGCGCCGAGCCGGTGCGGATCGTCGAGCGCCGCGGCGATATCGGCGCGGTGCAGGTGCGCAACTTCATCCTGCCCGACAAGAAGATAGCGGTGGTCGCCTTCAGCCAAGAAAAACCGTTCGATTTCGGCGAGGTCTGGCAGGGGAGCGGTTTCAGCCACGATCTGCTCGCTGCCGCCGCCTGCCCGCAAGGAACCCAATGAACCAGACCCTCCACCCTCGCCCGCTCCGGCCCAATAGTCTGCGGTTGGGCGTCAACATCGATCACGTCGCCACCATCCGTAACGCGCGCGGCGGGGATCATCCCGATCCGGTTCGCGCGGCCGAGATTGTCGCGGCAGTCGGCGGGGACGGCATCACCGCGCACCTGCGCGAAGACCGCCGCCACGTCCGCGACGAGGATCTGGCGCGGATTCAGGCGGCGACGAACCTGCCCCTGAACCTCGAGATGGCCGCGACGCCTGAGATGCTCGCCATCGCCCTGCGTCACAAGCCGCACGCCGCCTGCATCGTCCCCGAAAAGCGCGAGGAGCGCACCACCGAAGGCGGGCTCGACGCGGCAGGGATGCACAACACGCTCGCCCCGATTGCCGAGGAACTGCGCAGCGCCGGCATTCGCCTCTCGCTGTTCATCGAGGCGGACGAACGCCAATTGGACGCCGCGCTGCGGTTGGGCGCGCCGGTCGTGGAGTTCCACACCGGCGAATACGCCCATGCCTTCCTCGATGGCGACCGTGAACGGGTGGAGCGCGAAGTGCGCCGCATCTCGGACATGGCCGCGCTCGCCGCCAAGAACGGGATCGAAGCGCATGCCGGCCACGGCCTCACCTTCGAAAACGTCCAGCCGATCGCCGCCATCCCCCAGATCGCCGAACTCAACATCGGCCATTACCTGATTGGCGAGGCGGTGTTCGTCGGCCTCGAAAACGCGATCCGCCGGATGCGCGATCTGATGGACGAGGCGCGGTGAGTATGCCTGATCGCCCCGCTCTTACCGGTGAGCAACAGCTCTGGGGCCTTGCCGCCGGCTTGCTGTTCATGCTCGCACTCGGCTTTCTGATTTTCGCGTTGAGCACGCGGGTGATGGTGGTGTTCGCGATGGGCTGGGTGCCCTTGCAGATCTTCGGCTATCTCGGCGCATTGCGGATGGCCAAGGGCGATTTTGCGCACCCGCTGTTTAAATCGCAGGTGATGCTCCATGTCATGGCAGTGGCGCTGTTGGTGGCTGTGTTTTTGCGAGCGTTTAAGTGAGCATCGGCAAAGAAAGCGGGACCCCGGGTCAAGCCCGGGGCGACGGTTTGGGGGAACCGTCGTGATCATCGGCACAGGCTCCGACCTCTGCAACATTGAGCGGATCGCCAATTCGATCGCACGCTTTGGCGAGCGGTTTGAGAACCGCGTCTTCACCCCCACCGAAATCGCCAAGGCGCGCCGCCGGCCCTTCACCATTGCCGGCACCTACGCCAAGCGCTTTGCCGCCAAGGAGGCGTTTTCCAAGGCGATCGGCACCGGCTTCAAGCGCGGCGTGTTCATGAAGGACATCGGCGTCGTCAACGCACCCTCGGGCGCGCCCACCCTGATGCTGACCGGCGGGGCGGCTTTGCGGCTTGAAGAAATCACGCCAAGCGGCCATGAGGCGCGCATCCACCTGACCCTCACCGACGATCACCCCTGGGCGCAGGCCTTCGTGATCATCGAAGCCATCCCTCTCTGAAGCGGTCCACCCACGCCATGGCATCCACCCAATCCACGCAAGCGACCGACACGTCCGAGAAGGTCAACTGGCTCGCCGAAATCCGCGGCCTTGCGCTGATGCTGCTGGCGGTGCTCACCTTCCACAGCCTGATCGCCAAGCCCTTCTACATCCCGTCGACCTCGATGATGCCGAGCCTGTGGGTGGGCGACCGGCTGGTGGTGAGCAAGTATCCCTACGGCTGGTCGTGGGCCTCGGCGAGCTTCCACCTGCTGCCGCGCAGCGACTGGCGCGTGATCCCGAACACGCCCGAGTACGGCGACATCGTCATCCCCGTCCACCCGGTCCGCGACGAGGACTACATCAAACGCGTCGTGGCGCTGCCGGGTGACACCATCGAGGTGCGCGGCGGGCAGATTATCCTCAACGGCAAAGCCATCAAGCGCGAGGTCGTGCCGCCGGTGCGCCTGCCTTTCGAGCCTGAACTGCTGTGCAAGGGCAGCCCGTGCCTCAGCGCCTTCGAGCAGTTCCGCGAGACCGGCCCCGATGGGCGCGACTACTTCGCCCCGCCGACCTGGCGCGAGACCCTGCCCAACGGCGCGACCTATCTGACCATCGACTACACAGAGCAGAGCCTCGACGACTACGGCCCCTATACTGTCCCGGCGGAAAGCGTCTTCGTGATGGGCGACAACCGCGACCAGAGCGCCGATAGTCGGGCCGCGGCGATCGAGAACGGGCTGGGCGACGCCGTGCCGCTCGCCAATATCGGCGGGCGCGCGGAGTTCATCACCTTCAGCCTCGACGGTTCGACCACCTGGAACCCGGCAACGTGGTTCTCGTCGATGCGGCCCAAGCGCGCCTGGTCGACCCTGCGCCCCCCGCTGGCCGAGGGCCCGGCGGCCAAGTAGTTTTCGAAAGGCAGTCGGCAGGAATGGCCAAGAAGTTCCTCTATCTCGTCACATTCTGCATCGTACTGGTGATCGGCGGCGGCATTCTGCTTTCGTTGTTTCCGGGCCAGCTCATGAAGCTCGCGTGGGTGCCGTCGGCCGAATTCACGCCGGTCGCGCCGCTCAAAGCCAATGCCTATGAGGATCCCGGTCTGTGGTATTCGCGCCCCGGGATCGGGGTTAAGGACCCGGCCCGGTGGCAGCCCGTCTATGGGAACAACCGCGGCGTGCTGCCCACCCCAGCGAAGCCGAAACAGAGTTTCGCGGTCTTCTTCATACACCCGACGAGCTACCTTAGCCGTTCCAACTGGAACGCTCCGCTCGAAAACGGCGGCGACCCTGAGGCCGAGCGTATCGCCCGCATCTACCTGCGCGGCATGGCCAGCCCCTTCAACGCCGCAACCGAGATCTGGGCGCCGCGTTACCGGCAGGCGACGATGGGCGCCTTCCTCACCGCTGCGCCCGAGGGCAAGCAGGCGATTGGCGCTGCCTATGCCGACGTGCGCGAGGCGTTCCGCTATTTCCTATCCTCGGTCGATCGCAAGACGCCGATCGTGCTGGTCGGCCACTCGCAAGGCGCGCTGCACCTGAAGCGCCTGCTTGCCGAGGAGGTGAAGGGCACCCCCGTCGCCTCCCGGCTGGTGG
>JANNWO010000211.1:0-5855 GCA_031408395.1 Sphingomonadales bacterium
CCGCAATCCGGCACCTGCACGATGGTGAGCGGGTCGACGATGTCCTCCAACCCCTCGAGGTTCTCGGGCGGCAGGGCGAGGTCGTCGAGCCCCCAGATCACCAGCGTCGGGATCGTCAGCTTCGGCAAGACAGGCGGCGTCCAGCCTTCGGGGATCTCGAAAGGCGCATCCATTGTCGGCACGTCGATCGGGCTTGCGCGATAGTAGTTGAGCATCCCGAAGGCCGCGTCGCGGTTCTGCCAATCGAGCAGCAGCGCGTCGCGTTCATCGGGCTCCATCTTGCTGGGACGATCCCACTTCACTTCCTTGAGCAGCAGCCCGGTAAGCCCGTGTTCCTTGACCAACGCGTCGTTGGCCGTGTCGCGAAAGCCGCGGATGTACTGGCTCGCCGCGCGCTGGACATGGTTGGTGTAGAGCAGCTTCTGGAAGGTCACCGGGTGCGGCGCGTTGGCGATCACCGCGCGGGTTACGCGGACATGCTGGCCGCCCAGCGCCACGCCCCAGGCGAGCGCGCCGCCCCAATCGTGGCCAACGATCGTGAACTGCGCGATCCCCAGCGTGTCCGCCAGCAGGAACACATCACCGATCAGCTTGTCAGGGGTATAGGCCTCCACCGCCTGCGGCTTGGACGATCCGCGATAGCCGCGCAGGTCGGGCGCGATGCAGCGAAACCGATCCGAAAAATGCGCGATCTGATGGCGCCAAGTGCGGTGGCTCTCGGGAAAGCCATGGAGGAAGATCAGCGCGGGCGCGTCGACCGGGCCTTCGTCGACGATGTTCAGATGGATGCCGTTCGGCAGCGCCACGCGCTTGAGGTCGAAGCTCATCATTCGTGCTCCAGCTTGTCCATGTAGCCGCTGGCGACCATCGCCGCGACCGAATCGAACAGCGCATCCGGGGTGCGGCGCAGTTCGCCCATGCCCGCTTCCATCCCTTGCGCGACGATGATCTCGCGCGTGCCTGCGGCAATGCCGTCGAGCATCGTGCGCGCCGCGTCATCGGCCGGAATGCCGTTGTCGATCGCCTTGTCCGAACGATCGCGCCGGACGCCCGCGCCGGTCAGCGCATTGCGCGAGACGTTGGTGGCGACCGATCCGGGGTAGATGGTGTGAACGCTGACGCCCGATTGCGACAGCTCGGCGCGCAGCGCGTCGGCGTAGCCTGCGAGCCCGAACTTGGCGGCGCAGTATGCCGTGCGCAGCGGCACGCCGACCTTGCCTGCGATCGAGGAGATGAACCCGAGCGCGCCCGATCCGCGCTCGCTCATGTGATGGATCAACCCTTGGGTGAAGGCGATCTGGGCGAGCAGATCGACCGCGATAATGTCGCGGTAGACCTGCATATCGGTGTTAAGCGCGCGGCTGCGCTGCGAAATCCCGGCATTGGCGAAGGCGATATCGACGCTGCCCTTCCACGCGATGGCCTTGGCGGTGGCGTCTGCCAGCGCCGCATCATCGCGCACGTCGAATGCGAGGATCAGGCTCTCCCCGCAGTCGGCAGCGACTTCGGCAAGTCGCGTCTCGTCACGGCCCGAGAGCACCACATGGGCGCCGCGTGCCGCCAATTCGCGCGCCAGCGCCGCGCCGATGCCCGAGGATGCGCCTGTGATCCATGCGACCTTGCCCGTATAGTCCATGTCTCTCTCCCGTTTGCGGCAAAGAACTAGCGAGCGCCGCCGGAGAGAGCAATCAGGTTGCGATCTGCGACCTGATGATGTCGGCGAGTTCCACCGGGAACACCGCTTCAGGCCAGTTTTCCAACTCTTCGAGGGTGAACCAGCGGTGCTGCGTCATCACCTGCTGTTCGAGCGCGGTGTGGCGACTGGTGTCGACCAGCGCCTCGGCAACGCGGACCAGAAAGAAGCGCTCGTATGCCTGCACCAGCTCGCCTTCGACCGTGACGAACTCAGGGGTCATCCGCGCGATTTCGCGGCCCAGATCGGCGACGATGATCCCGGTTTCCTCGAAGAGCTCGCGCCGCGCGGCTTTCCGGAAGCTCTCACCCGGCTCGCACTCTCCGCCCGCCGTCACCCAGAACGGATCGCGGCCCGGCACGTCATAGCGGAACATCAGCGCGCGCCCCTCAGGGTCGAGCACGATCAGCCGCGCCGCACGGCGCAGGCGCAGGGCGGGATTGAGTGCCACGCTTATGCCTCCGGCACGTTCGCCTTGATCGCCACCGCATGCACCCGCCCGCCAACGATATCGCCGAGCGCTGCGATCACCGCGCGTTGGCGGGCGAGGCGGTTCATTGGGGCGAAGGCCGCTGCGTCGATTGCAATCGTGAAGTGCGATTCGCCCGATCCGTCATCGCCCATGTGGCCGGAGTGCTTCGCGCTGTCGTTGATGATGTCGAGCCGCGTCGGCGCGAAGGCCTCGGTCAGCAGGCGGTGCATTTCTGCGGCGACGGTCATCACGGCTTTCCTTTTTCGCAAGCGGGTAATGGCAATTCGGGCTTGGAACTTGGGACGCCCGTAGCCATTCTCATGTGCTTATGTCTTCACCACGATTCCACGGCCGCGTCGAGAGCGGCGGGCGATGCTGCGATGCGCCGGGCTGCCGCGAGGACGGCGAATTCCGCGCGCCCGGACGCCGCGCCCACGGCTTCGACGGCCCGGGCGAGTGGCGCTGGTTCTGCTTGGCTCACGTGCGCGAGTTCAACGCGGGCTATGACTGGTTCGAGGGCATGAACGCCGACGAGATCTTCGCCGCGCAGTCGCCGATTGCCGGATGGCAGACCGAGAGCCGGGTGTTCCGTCCCACCGCGGGCATCCACGATGCGCCGCGCTGGGCCGATTATGCCGACCCGTTGGACGCCATCTCCGCCCGCGCGCGGGGTGTGCGCGAACGCGCCGAGGGGCGGGCGCGTAACGCGACGTTCGTCGTTCGCTTCTCACCCGACGAGGCGCGCGCGCTCGAGGTGTTGGGGCTGGGTTCGGACACCGACCGCCCGCGCCTGCGGCGCCGCTATTCGGAGCTGGTGCGCCGTTACCACCCCGACCGCAACGGCGGGGATCGCCGTCATGAGACGCAGCTCACCGCGGTGGTCGAGGCGTATCAGTTGCTCAGGAAGAGCGCGGCGCTGGCTTAGCTCTGCGCGGCCTTGATGATCGCTGCGTCGATGGCGTTGGCCTCGGCATAGGCGGGGCGCTGGGTGATCCGATCGACATAGGCTTTGAACGCAGGGCGCTCGGGGATTGAGCCGAAGCGCAGGCCCCACACGAACTGGCTACCCACATAAGTATCGGCCATCGTGAAGCGGTTGCCCGCGATGAAATCGTTCTGCGAAAGCCACGCGCCAAGCGCGTCGATTGTCAGATCGAAGTTGCCGAACCCGGCCTGCCCCTGCTTGCCCTCGGGCACTTCCCATCCGAACGAGCGCGCGATGATCGCCTGTTCCAACGGCCCGGCGGCGAAGAACAGCCAGCGGAAATAGGCGGCCTTCTCGTGCGCGTCGGGCAGCAGACCCGCCTGCGGATGGGTTTCCGCAAGGTAGTGGTTGATCGCCGCGCATTCGGTGACAACGTGATCGTGGCGCTCTCCTGCTTCATTGGCATGATGATGCACCAGCGTCGGCACCTTGTTCATCGGGTTGAAGCTTTTGAGGATTTCGGGCCGCGTCGCCCAGTCGAACACCACATGCTCGTAATCCGCGCCGGCCTCGTGCAGCGCCCAGCGCGCAATCTGCCCCCGGCTCATGGCGACGGTGTAGAAGGTGAATTCGGCCATCGGTGTTTCTCCCCTATTTTTTCAGCTCAAAGACAGGAGCAAACCCGCCGAAAATCATGCGCTTGCCATCGAATGGCATCGGATTGATAGCCGGGTCCATCCGCGGATCGGCGAAATCGGGCGACATCATCTTGGCCATTCCGGCATCACGGGTCGCCTTGTCGGGCCATTCGATCCAGCTGAACACCACGTCCTCATCGTCAGTCGCGTTCACCGCCTTGCGGAAATCGGTGTTTTCGCCTGCGGGGACATCATCGCCCCAGCACTCGATCACGCGGATCGCTCCCATTTCGATGAACATCGGATCGGCTTGGCCGGCATGGTCGATGAATTTTTGGCGGTTGGCCTTGGGAACCGCAATCACGAAACCGTCGATATACATAGTCAATCTCCTGTGTTGATGCGGCTTTACATTGGCGCGGCGGATGGCTCGGCGCTGCCAAATGCTTCGGCATCCATCCACATGATTTCCCAGATATGGCCGTCGGGATCTTCAAAGCTGCGACCATACATGAAAGCCATGTCCTGCGTCGGCGTGGGGTCAACCTTGCTCCCCGCTGCGCGGGCAGTTTCGACCAGCTTGTCGATATCGTCCCTGCTGCCAAGGCTGAGGCACAGCATGACCTGCGCGGTGGTGGCGGCATCGGGGATGATCTTGGTGGTGAAGGTCTTCCAGAAATCATGCGTCAGCAGCATGACGTGGATCGCTTCGGACCACACCATGGAGATTGCCTGATCATTCGAGAACTGCGGGTTGTTCGTGAAACCGACTGCCTCGTAAAACGATTGCGACCGCTCGAGGTCGGCCACGGGCAAGTTCACGAAGATCATCTTGGTCATTGCTGGTTTCCGATCCGCAGCATTGGCTGCGGCACCATCAACCCTGTCGGAATGCCCAGCGCAAGGTCCGGCCCATGCCCCAGGTGGCAGCGCGTGCCGGGAACGCGCTCAGCACCGGGCGCTGGAGGTTGAGCATGGTGCGCGCCCAGTCGGGCAGCATCGTCACGGAATCGGCGGTGATCATCGTTTGGACGCCGCGCGGCGCGCCTTGGGGGCGCTGGTTGAGGACCAGTTGCGCCACCTCGCGCGCCTCGGGAGAGGTCGCAAGGTCGTGGCGCAGGGTGCGGAAGATCTTGTCGGCCTCCGCGCGGGTCTCGGGAACTGGATCGGCGCCCAGCGCGCGGGCGATGACGGCGAACTGGCGGTAATATTCGTCCTGCTCGGCGACCGGCATTGAGGGGCGCACGTGGCGGATATAGCCTGCCAGAAAGCTCTGCGCCTCGGTCACGTGGACCCACGCGAGGGTGCGCGGATTGGTCGCCTCGTAGCGCGTGCCATCGGGAAGCGTGCCGCCCACACGCGCGTGGATGCGGTTCACCCGGTCGATCGCCTTCATCGCCTCATCACGGTGGCCGAAGGTGGTGACCGCGATGAAGCGCGCGGTGCGTTGCAGCCGCCCGTGCATGTCTTCGCGGAAGTTCGAATGGTCGAGCACGCCTTGCAGCGCGTGGGGGTGGAGCATCTGGAGGAGCAGCGCGCGCACCCCGCCTGTCATCATCCCCACAAGATCGGCATGGACCAGCCGGATCGGTGTATCGCGCGCGAACAGCGCCTCGTCCGACGGCGGTGTGGGGGTCTGGCCTTTGCTCGCATCGTGGAAAACCCCACGCACCTGAGAAACCAGTTTAAGGCGCAGCGATTCGACGGGATCGGGCATGCCTCTGCATATAGGGACGAGTTCGCCGCATCGCCAACCGGACTCGCCAAAATGCCAGCCCCGTCGGTTAAACCTGTGCTTGCAGGCTGCGCCCATGATGTTTAACCGAACCGGCGCAATGACCTCATCCACCCGCCCCACTGCCGCCGGCGCCAGCGCCATGCCCAACCAGCCCGACACCACGGTCAATGTCCGTGAAACCTTCGGCATTGATGTCGATTGGCAGGTCCCCGCCTTCTCGCGCCCTGATGAGCACGTGCCCGAGATCGACGGCGCCTATGTGTTCGATCCGGACACCACGCTGGCGATCCTTGCAGGCTTTGCACACAACCGCCGCGTGATGGTGCAGGGCTATCACGGTACGGGCAAATCCACCCATATCGAGCAGGTCGCCGCACGCCTCGGCTGGC
>JANNWO010000212.1:0-2501 GCA_031408395.1 Sphingomonadales bacterium
CTTCACCGCCCCGGTGGTGATCGAGCGCGCTCTGGCCCGCGAGGATCTTGTGTTCCTTGCCGCGCATGATGATGATCCCTTCGCCCGCTCGGAAGCCTTGCAGGAACTGGCTGTCGGCCAACTTGTTGGCACGGCGAGCGGGACGCTTGTCGCAGAGGAGCAGGCGGCAGGCGAAGCGGCGATCATCGGCGCCTTCCGCGCGAGCCTCGCCGACAACGCGCTAGAAGATGCGATGCGCGGCGAGCTGATGGTGCTCCCGTCCGAGACCTATCTGTTCGAGGTGATGGCAACCGGCACACGCAAGGCCGATCCCGGCGCGATCCATGCTGCGCGCGAAGGACTCAAAGCCGCGATCGGCACGTCGCTGGCGGGCGAATTGCAGGCGCTCCACGCCCGCGCTTCGGCCATCACGCTCGCCGATCCGGCAGGACGCGGGGCGCGCAAGGTCAAGACCATCGCCTTGGCTCTCATCGCGGCGGCCGACCCGGCGCGCGCGGCGGAGCTGGCGGCGGCGCAGTATGATGCGGCCGACAATATGACCGACCGGCAGGGCGCGCTGATGGTGCTGTGCGGGCTCGACGCGCCCGAGCGCGAGGCAAAGCTCGCCG
Source organism: Sphingomonadales bacterium (assembly GCA_031408395.1). Classification (GTDB taxonomy): domain Bacteria; phylum Pseudomonadota; class Alphaproteobacteria; order Sphingomonadales; family Sphingomonadaceae; genus Erythrobacter. Next base: position 609 of record JANNWO010000212.1, read on the forward strand.
CCTTCTACGAGCGCTACAAGGACAATCCCCTGGTGGTGGACAAGTGGTTCACCCTGCAGGCGCTGTCGCTCCACCCGGATGTGATCGCCCATGTCCGCAAGCTTGCCGAGCACCCTGACTTCACGATGAAGAACCCGAACCGCGTGCGCTCGCTGCACATGGCCTTTGGGGGCAACCCCACGGGTTTCCATAAGGCCGATGGCGAGGGCTACCGGATGGTCGCCGACGTGATCCTCGCATTGGATCCGATCAACCCGCAGACCGCGGCGCGCTTCGTGCCTGCGCTGGGGCGCTGGCGGCGGATCGAGCCGGGGCGGGCGGCGCTGATGAAGGCCGAGCTTGAGCGCATCCTCGCAAGCGGCAATCTGTCGCGCGATACCTTCGAGCAAGTCAGCCGCTCGCTGGGAAGCTGACGTGAGCGCGTTTCAGATCGAGGCTTCGTCGCTGCTGGCAGGCGTGCCGCATGGCTTTTTCGGGAGCGCGGGCGATGCCCACCAGTTCGGCTTCGGCGGTCCGGGGGACGGGGCCGAGGTGCGATTGCTGCGCGCAGCGGCCGCCGAAGCGGTCCTGCCCGGCGGCAAGCTTGCCGCGCCCCATCAGGTGCATTCGTCCGACGTGGTGGTGGTCACCGAAGCGTGGGGCGATGCCGCCGAGAGGCGTCCGGTGGCCGATGCGGTGGTGACGGCGACGCCGGGCATCGTGCTCGGCATCGTCACGGCTGACTGCGGCCCGATCCTGTTCGCTGACCGCGAGGCCGGAGTCGTCGGTGCGGCCCATGCCGGGTGGCGCGGCGCTGTCGATGGCGTGCTCGAGAACACCATTGCCGCAATGGAGGCACTGGGTGCCCGCCGCGGGCAGATTGCCGCCGTCCTCGGGCCGACCATCGCGCAAGCCAGCTACGAGGTCGACGCCCCGTTCCGCGCTCGCTTTCCCGAGGACGCCGAGCGATTTTTCGCTCCTGCGCCGGACCGCGAGGGCGCGCAACGCTGGCACTTCGACCTGCCGGACTTCATTCTTGACCGGCTTGCGGCGGCGGGCCTTAGCAAAATTGCGGATACGGGCCGGGATACATTCTCCAGCACCATGCGTTACCACTCACATCGGCGCGCCACGCAGGCGGGCGAGGCAAATTATGGCCGCCAGATCAGTATGATCGCGCTGCTCTGATACAGCCTTGCACGTGTGCGAACGTGGCTTGCTTAAAACACGGTTGGATTTTTGCTGGATTGCCGTTAATTGGCGCCGCGAGCTTCGGGGTAGGCGTGCTGCAAGGCACTTGCTGGCTCGAAGCGGGGGCCAATCGACGGATCGGACCGGGGCCACATGCCCCGCCATTGGAACACACGCCGCGCAGGCTTTTTCCCGGCGCGGCAAAACGAGCAGGGTAAGACGAAATGGCTACTGAACCGGCCGCTACCACCAATCTCAGCAAGGGCGACCTCGGCACCACTGAAGGCGTGCGCCGCCGCGACTGGATCCACATCGCTGCGCTCAGCACGGCGGGCGTCGGCGGGGCCTCGGTCCTGTTTCCGCTGATCAGCCAGATGTCGCCCTCGCAAGATGTGCTCGCGCAGAGCACAACCGAACTCGACATCAGCGCGGTCCAAGTCGGCCAGGCGATCAAGGCCGTGTTCCGCAAGCAGCCGCTGTTTGTGCGACGCCTCACGCCTGCGGAAATCGCGGAAGCCAACAAGGTCGATGTAAGCTCGCTTCGCGATCCGCAGACCCTCGCCGAGCGTACCAAGGCCGGTCACGAGGACATTCTCATCACTATGGGCGTGTGCACTCACCTCGGCTGCGTGCCGCTGGGCGCGGCCGAAGGCGAGAACCGCGGCGATTTCGGCGGCTATTTCTGCCCCTGCCACGGTTCGCACTACGACACCGCGGCGCGCG
>JANNWO010000213.1:0-7767 GCA_031408395.1 Sphingomonadales bacterium
GGGTAAGGCCGCGAGCGACAGACAGGCGCTCAGCATCAGAGCGCGGCGGGACGACATGGTAAAGCGCATGGCTCATCTCCCCTTGTATGGAAGAGGAGGCTAACCCGATTTGCGCGCCGCGCCTAATGGTATGGTTTTGCAACGGATTGCCGCGCCTCACGGACGCGGGTTTTCCAGCGCCTTCTTCTTGAAAGAGCACAGGTCCGCCACTTTGCAGCGCCAGCACTCGGGCGTCCGCGCCTTGCAGACATAGCGGCCGTGGAGGATCAGCCAGTTGTGCGCGTGAAGGCGGAACGGCTGAGGCACGCGCTTTTCCAACTTGGCCTCGACATGATCGGGGGTCTTGCCCTTGGCCATTCCGGTGCGGTTTCCGACGCGCAAGATGTGGGTGTCCACCGCGAAGGTCTCCTGCCCGAACCAGCAATTGAGCACTACATTGGCGGTCTTGCGCCCCACGCCCGGCAGCCGCACAAGATCCTCGCGCGTGCCCGGCACCTCGCCGCCATATTCGTCGACGAGCAGCTGGGAGAGGGCAATCACGTTCTTGGCCTTGGAGTTGAACAGGCCGATGGTCTTGATGTGCTCCTTGAGCCCCGCCTCGCAGAGATCGAGCATCTGCTGCGGAGTCGTCACCTTGGCGAACAGCGCGCGGGTCGCCTTGTTGACCCCGATATCGGTCGCCTGCGCCGATAGCGCGACCGCCACCACCAGCTGGTAAGCATTGCCGTAGAGAAGCTCGGTCTCGGGTGAAGGGTTGTCCTCCGCCAGGCGGCGGAACAATTCGAAGATCTGATCCTTCTTCATCGCAGCCAGCGCCGCATCGCCGGGAACTCATCAGCGCTGGTCATCCCGTACCAGCCGAGCAGTGGAACGCCAAATGGCTGGCCCGCAGTCCAGTCGGAAATCAGGCTTGGCGATCCGCCTTTGTAGCCGGCCGGATGGAACAGCACTTCAAGCGGTATACCGCAGGCCTTTGCCGCTGCGACCGACCATGAAATCGCGGCCATTTCCTCACCAGGATCATTGCTGACCTCTTCCAGGTCAGCGCGCAAATGAGGCTCGGTGACAGCCAGATGCCCGGCATCGTGCAGCAGATCGCCGGGATAACAGCCGAGCTCGGGATTGACCATCACCGCGCCCTTAGCGACCGTCATGCCTGCCAGAACCGATGGTCCAGTCCACGGCCCGATCACAATCGAAATCCCGATCGAATCGAGAAATTGCCCGATCGTAAGCGCTGCCTCCATTCCGCCCGGTTCCAGCCAGATGCAGTCCTCAAGCGGTTGGGTCAAAGCTCCGCCTCCGACCCGCGCTTCACTTGCCCTGACCTGCGGCAGCTGGATGCGCCGCTTTCCACTCCATCGCCATCAACGCGCGCTTCTCGACCGGGGGGTGGGTGTAGAACAACGCTTCCTGCAACGCGCTCGGGCGCGGGTAGCGGTACTCTGCGGTCTTGAGCAAAGCCGAGGCGAGCGCGTCCGGCTCGTTCACGTTCTCAAGCGAATACTGGTCCGCCTCGGCCTCGCCAACGCGGGTGATAGTGTTGGTGATGGGCGTGACCAGCAGCCCAAGCACCGATCCGACCGCCGCAAATACCGGCAGCCCGCGCGGTTCGCTCAGCCGCGCATCACTGCCAAGCGCCCGGGCGGTGGGCGCAAACAGGCGGTTGAGCAGGAAGAAGAACGCCATCGCCAGTAGCGGGAAGATGATCACGTAGCGCCAGATATGGCCGAGCTTGTAGTGCCCCGCCTCGTGCCCGGTCACGGCGCGCACTTCGGGGATAGATGCCTGCTTCAGTGCCACGTCCGAAATAGCGATCCGCGCTGTCGGGCCGATGCCCGATACATTGGCGGTGAAGCGGTCGGACTGCCGCGATCCGTCATACATGAAGATGCGGTCATGCGTAATGTTCACGTCGTCGGCGATTTCCTCAAGCGCGGCGCGCACCTCGCCCGGCGGCACGGGCTTGTAATCGTTGAACAGCGGCTCGATCAGCGTCGGCCCGGCGAGCAGGGCGAGAAGCGTCGCCACGCCCGCAAGCCCGCCGCTCCACATCCACCAGCGTTCGCCGGTGCGGCGGATCAGGGCATAGACGCCGGTGAGGAACAAGCCGCCGACCACGAGCGTGATCGCTTCGCTGATCGCCATCTGGCCGAGGAAGTCGCCGAGCGGCTGCTGCGACAGGTCATAGGCGCGCTGCCGCCCCCAGTCGGTATAAATCACCCAAGGCAGCGAGATGATCGCGGAGATCAGAAAGAAGGCGCCACTCACGACCCAGGTTGAAAGGAACGTGCCACGCTTTTCGAGCATTGCGGCGATCCGGTCGAGCAACCGCAGTCTCACCATGATGAAGGCTACCAGCAGTGACACGCCAACCCCGGCCAACAGCACCCAGTGATTGCCGGCGGTATAGGCCTGCGCTTTGGCCAATGCTGCCGGGCCGAGCGTGTCGACCAGCCGCGCGGCCTCCTGCGCGGGGGTGAGGTTGGTGGCTATGCTAATGATCGCTCCCCTATGTATCAGTGTGTATTAGTCTTGCAATACACCGCGCGGCAGACCGGTCAAGGCTCACAGCCCCAGCACGTCGTTCATGGTGTAGCGCCCCGCGCTTTGCCCGGTGAGCCACTCCGCCGCCTTCACCGCCCCGCGCGCGAAGATCATGCGGTTCTCTGCGGAATGCGCGATGGTGAGGCGCTCTTCATTACCGGCGAAGATCACCGAATGCTCGCCTGCGACCGTGCCGCCGCGCAGGGTGGCAAAGCCGATCGCGCCCGCGCCGCGCGCGCCGGTCATCCCGTGGCGGCCGCTTTCCATGTTGTCCGAAAGAGCTATGCCCCGGCCCGCCGCCGCCGCTTCGCCCAGCAGCTTCGCGGTGCCGGAAGGCGCGTCGACCTTCATGCGGTGGTGCATTTCGAGCACCTCGATGTCCCACTCGGTCCCGAGCCGCGCCGCCGCCTCGCGCACGAGATGCGCCATCAGCGTGACGCCCAGCGAGAAATTGCCCGATTGCAGCACCGGCACGGCCCGCGCGGCTTCGGCGAGCATCACGACATGCGCCTCTTCCAGCCCGGTGGTGCCGACGACGATCGGCTTGCCAGCTACTTTGGCCGCGCCGAGGTTGGCGGCGAGCGCATCAGGCGCGGAGAAATCGATCAGTACGTCGCATTGCGCGGCAAACGGCCCGATGCTCCCGCCCGCATCGACGCCTGCAAACAGCGCGTGCCCAGCGTCCGCAATCGCAGCCTCCAGCGCCTGCCCCATCCGACCTTTGTGCCCGATCACCCCGAATTGCAGCTGTGCCATTGCCTTGCCTCTATGCCCCATGCTTGAAGGCCTCATGGCAGAGTTCAACAGCATCGTCATCCTCACCGGCGCAGGCATTTCCGCTGAGAGCGGGATCGACACCTTTCGCTCGGCGGGAGGACTGTGGGAGCAGCACAGGGTCGAGGACGTCGCCACGCCCGAAGGTTTTGCGCGCGATCCCGATCTGGTGCTCGGCTTCTACGACATGCGGCGCGAGGCGCTCGGCAGGGTTGTGCCCAACGCAGCGCACGCGGCGCTGGCGCGGCTGGAGCGGGAGTTTTCAGGCGAGCTGCTGCTTGTCACCCAGAACGTCGATGATCTGCACGAACGCGGCGGCTCTTCGCAGGTGCTGCATATGCACGGTGAGCTGAAGTCTGCGCTGTGCACCTCATGCGAGACCCGCTCACGCTGGGAGGCGGTCATGCTGGACCGCCCGTCGTGCCCCGTCTGCCGCGCCGCGCGTTTGCGCCCCGATATCGTGTGGTTCGGCGAAATGCCTTACGAGATGGGACGCATCTATCAGGCGCTGGAAAGGTGCGACCTGTTCGTCAGCATCGGCACGTCGGGCGCGGTCTATCCTGCCGCCGGGTTCGTCCAAGAGGCGCGGGCGAGCGGCGCACGCACGCTCGAACTCAACCTCGAGCCCAGTGAGGGATCGCGGCTGTTCCACGAGACCCGCCTCGGTCCGGCGAGCGTGCTGGTGCCGCAGTGGGTGGACGAGGTGCTAGGCGGCTGATCCGCAGGTCCGGCACGCCGGGTCTTTCGCAATCCGGAACGTACGCATTCCCGGCTCAAGGCCGTCGAGGACATGCAGCTTGCCCCAGCCGGGCGTCCCCATCGAAGCTGTGCCCGCCAGCAGCACTTTGACCGCCTGCATCGCGGCAAAGCTCCCCGCCCACCCAGCCATCGCGCCGAGCATACCGTCGTCCGCGCAGGTGTCGCAGTCCTCGGCATCGAAGGCATCGCCGACAAAGCAGCGGTAGCAGGCCTCTCCCGGCAAGTGCCCGGCAAAGGCCCCGACCTGCCCCTGAAAGCGCCCGACCGCCGCTGAAAGCAGCGGAATGCCCGCCGCGACGCAGGCGTCCGAGACGGCAAGCCGCGTGGCGAAGTTGTCGGTGCCGTCGAGCACCAGATCGGCGCTTGCGATAAGATCTGCGGCATTGTCAGCCGTGATCCGGGCGTCCGAGACATCGACGCTCAGCACATCGTCGAAGTTCGCCAGCCAGCGCCGCGCCGAGACCGCCTTGCCGTAGCCGACATCGCGGGTGGTGAAGATTGTCTGGCGCTGAAGATTGGAGACGTCGACCACGTCGTTGTCGACCAGCGCCAACCGCCCGATGCCGCTCGCGGCGAGATATTGGAGGGCAGGGCTTCCGATCCCGCCGAGGCCAATCACGGCGACCCGCGATTCGGCGAGCCGTACCTGACCCGCGCCGCCCAGCTCGGGCAGGACGATATGGCGGGCGAAGCGATCGAGCCGAGTGGGCGAAAGGCTCATTTCTCCTCCTCAGGCGCGCGGCGCTCCTGCTTGAATGCGCCGATGCCGTGCCACCACAGGAAGGCGATCACCGCGCCCTTCACCGGCTGGAGCGTCACAAGCAGCAGAATGATCGCCACTGGCAGGATGATAGCAAGGGTTGCCCAGGCCGACATGCCGAAGGTGCCGACCATCGTGATCACCACCGGCGCGAGCAGGTGGCCGACCACGAAGATGCCGATATAGGCGGGAAAATCATCGGCCTGCTGCAACGACCAGTCCTGCCGGCAATGGGAGCAGCGCTCGACCGGCTTGAGCCACTTGCGGAACAGCGCCGCCTCGCCGCAGCGCGGGCACTTGCCCTTCAGGCCCCTCGCAAGTGCGGCCAGCCATCCGCCGGGCAGGTCGACACACTCGGGAGAAAGACGCTGAGAAGGCATGGAAAGGCTGTTTACAGCCTGCGCACAGCCTGTCGACAGGCCTGTGGAGGGGCCTGTCGAAAGAGCGGTGCAAAGGTGGCGGAGATGCGACGGAGTGATTAGCTCTCGAGCTGGCGCAGCAGGCTCCGCACGTCGCCGTCCATGTCGGCATCGCGCTGGCGCAAGTCCTCGATCAGGCGCACCGCATGGATCACGGTCGAGTGATCACGTCCGCCGAACTTGCGCCCGATCTCGGGGTAGCTGCGCGGGGTCAGCACCTTGGAGAGATACATCGCGACCTGCCGCGGACGCACGACGGCGCGGGCGCGGCGCTTGGAGCTCATCTCCGAACGGTCGATGCGATAGAACTGGCAGACGGTGCGCTGGATCTCGTCGATGGTGATCCGGCGGCGATTGGCCGAGAGGATGTCGGTGAGCTGTTCTTCCGCCAGCTGAAGCGACACCTCCTGCCCGGTCAGCTGGGCATAGGCGATCAGCTTGTTCAATCCGCCGACCAACTCGCGCACGTTGCGGGTAATGGTGCGGGCGAGGAATTCGACCACGTCCTCGGGCACGGCGAGCGGCGCGAAGCGGACCAGCTTGGACACGAGGATCCGCTTGCGAAGCTCGATATCGGCGGGCTGGATGTCGGCGACCAGACCCATCGACAGGCGCGACAGCAAGCGCGGCTCGACGCCGTCTAGGGCCTGCGGGGCGCGATCAGCGGCGAACACCAGCCGCTTGCCCTCGGCCAGCAGCGCGTCGATCGTGTAGAGGAGTTCCTCCTGCGCGCTCGCCTTGCCGATGATGAACTGGATGTCGTCGACCAGCAGCAGGTCGAAGCTGCGCAGCCGCGCCTTGAACTCGATCGTCTGGCTCGACTTCAGAGCCTGCACGAATTCGACCATGAAACGCTCGGCCGAGCAGTAGAAGATCCGTGCGCGGGGGTGGGCGTGCAGATAGCTGTGGCCGATTGCGTGGAGAAGGTGGGTCTTGCCCTGACCGGTCGCCGCCTTGAGATATAGCGGCGAGAACTGCGGCTGTTCGAGCGCGGCCATACGCTGCGCCGCGTTGCAGGCGAGGACGTTCGCCTCGCCCGTGACGAAGGCGGTGAAGGTCAGCGAGGGATCGAGGCCCACCGAGGACGTGAAGGTCGCATCGCCCATCGCGCCTGCGGCCATGGCAATCGCGCTCGCGCCGTCATTGGCGGGGCGGCGGCCGTCGTCGAGACGCAGGTCGGGCAGCTGGCGGCGGCCCGGGTGGACCACGATGTTGACCTTGCGGACTTCGGAGCGGGCAATGCTCCACGCGAGCTGCAAGCGATCGTGGAAGCGGTCGCGCACCCAGTTGGCCGAGAATTCGGTGGGCAGGTAAAGATCGAGCGTTCCGGTATCGCGGATCAGCGCGCCGAGCTGGATCGGCTTGATCCACTGGCTGTGCAACTGGTGACCCAGATCCTTGCGCAGCCCCTGACTGATATCAGCCCAGTCGGCAGCGAGATTAACAGCTTCGGCGTCTTCCATCAGATGTTCGTCGGCCTGGCGGCCAGAGGTCCGCGCTTTGTCAGTCCTGTGCACAAGCTCTTCCCCAATTCCCGCACGGCCTGCGCAACCCCGTGGTTCGCAAACGCATTTAATTCCATGTCTAAAGGCATTGCCTTTGCTCCGCTGAATCGATGATTCAGCGGTCCTCCCCCCTGTCGGTCAGATCGTAAAAGCACCCGCGCTTTCCAGTCCGGGTAGGCCATGTAAAGAACGCCGCGCGCCTTTGCGCAAGCGCGGACTTTTAAAAAAAGTGAAATATTCCTGTTGACTCATGTGTGACCCGCAGGCTGCCGTTCATGTCCTTGATAGCCATGGAAATTCACCCTTTAGACACCGCGAATCGCGAGAAATCCTGAGGTTTCTGCAGGTCGGGACCCGTGCATTTTACGCAAACGAAAAGGGCCACGCTGTTTGAGCGCGGCCCTTTCGTTTTGTCAGACCCCTGCAAGATGTCGGTCAAACCTGGATTATTAAGCCAGGTTCGATTCGAATCGGATCAGAGAGTCGAAACCCGGCGCGTCAGGCGCGACATCTTGCGTGCCACGGTGTTCTTGTGGAGCACGCCGCGGGCCACGCCGCGGGCCATTTCCGGCTGGGCTGCCTTGAGCGCCGTGGCGGCCGCTTCCTTGTCGCCCGCTTCGCAGGCCGCTTCGACCTTCTTGATGAAGCTGCGGATGCGGCTGACGCGCGCGCCGTTGATTTCGGCACGAGCAGTGTTGCGACGGATGCGCTTCTTGGCTTGCGGCGTATTGGCCATAATTTGTGTCTGTCTCGCGTTTGATTCAGGCCGCTTGGAACGACCGGGAAATTGGTGACGGTTTGCTCGAAAATGGGCGAGCGGACTCATGGCCCAACCGCCGGAAAGCAGCGCGCATAGTCACAAGCTGCCCGAAGGTCAACGATTCTCCCCTACTTCTGGCACACGGGGCAGAACCAGGTGCTGCGGCCGCCTTGCGCGATGCGCTGGATCGCGCCGCCATCGTTGCGGCGGCAGGGCTCGCCGCCGCGTCCATAGACGTCGAAG
>JANNWO010000214.1:0-7669 GCA_031408395.1 Sphingomonadales bacterium
AGAACGCCTTGTAGGGCTCGATCTTCGTGGCGATCGGCTTCGACCACAGGCCCGACTTGCCGAGCTGCGCGAGGTAGGCATTGGCGACCGCGCTCTGTTCGGTATTCATCGGTACGATCGCGCTGCGGTAATGGGCACCCACATCAGGGCCCTGACGGTTCTTGAGCGTCGGGTCGGCGACCACCGAGAACATGATCCGCAGCAGCTGGTCGTAACGCACCACCGACGGGTCGTAGGTCACCTTCACCGCTTCGGCATGATCGGTCACGCCGCTGGAGACGATGTCGTACTTGGCGCTCGCGGCGTTGCCGCCGTGGTAGCCTGAGACGACGCTAGTCACGCCCTTGGTGTGACTGAACACGCCTTCGACCCCCCAGAAGCACCCGCCTGCGAAGACAGCGGTCTTGAGGCCTTTCGTCTCCTTGGCCACGCGACCGGCGACCGGGGCGTTGACTGGCTCTTCGGCGATGGCAGGGCCGGCGCAGGCGCTCAGCGCCAGCGAACCGGCGACGATGAGTGTGGCAATCTTATGCATGGAATCAGCCTTTGACAGGCGCGATCACGAACTCCGCCGTGGGCGCCGGGATCTTGATGACTTCGGCAGCCTGCGCGGGCGATGCCACGACGCCGTTCCGGTCCTGCATGTTCGCGCCGACAACCAGCAGCGCCCCGAGGGCGAAGCCGAAGCCGAAGTTGCGGAACAGGTCAGATGAGAAAAGGCGCATGGGAAACTCGTGATTCGCGTGTGTTCCGCCGGTCCTTGCCCGACGCCGAATTGCGGCGGGATGAACATGGCGGCATGGCCGTATTGGGTTGCGGCCCCCACTTGGTTACGAAAGCGGAGAACGAAAAGCTTAGATTAAGGGCCACGCAGGCCAAGCCGTGCCGCCGCTGCGACAGAGCGCAAAAAACGCAACCGAAGGTCAATTCATCATAGCAGCGAGGACGAGCGGGCGGAGGCCCGCTCGCATAACGTCAGTGCTGAAAATGCCGCATCCCGGTGAACACCATTGCCAGCCCGGCTGCATCTGCGGCTGCGATCACTTCGTCGTCTCGGATCGAGCCGCCCGGCTGGATTACGGCTGTGGCGCCCGCCTCGGCGGCGGAGATCAATCCATCGGCGAAGGGGAAGAAGGCGTCCAAGGCGACCGCGCTCCCCCGCGTGCGGGGGGCGGCCCAGCCATAGGTCTCGGCGGCTTCCTTGGCCTTGAGCGCGGCGATCCGGGCCGAATCGCGGCGGTTCATCTGGCCAGCGCCAATCCCGGCGGTCGCGCCGTCCTTGGCATAGACGATGGCATTGGACTTGACGTGGCGCGCCACGGTCCAGGCGAACAGGCAGTCCTTCAACTCCTGATCCGTGGGCGCGCGCTTTGTGACGACCTTGAGATCGTCCGCCGCAATTGCCCCGGCATCGCGCGACTGGATCAGCACGCCCCCGGCGATGGTCTTCATCGCAAGGCCGCCCCGGCGCGGGTTGGGAAGCGCACCGCATTCGAGCAGGCGCAGGTTCTTCTTCTTGGCGAAGATTGCGCGCGCTTCGGCGCTGACAGAGGGCGCGATCACGACCTCGGTGAAGATCGCAGCAATCGCCTCGGCGGTGGCGGCATCAAGCTCGGTGTTGACCGCGACGATCCCGCCAAACGCCGAGACGCTATCGCAGGCCAGCGCCGCTTCCCACGCGCTGAGCAGCGAGGAGCCTTGCGCCACGCCGCAGGGGTTGGCGTGCTTTACGATCACGACTGCGGGTGCCTGTCCGGCGAATTCGGCGGCGAGTTCCAGTGCCGCATCGGCGTCGTTGAGGTTGTTGTAGCTCAGTTCCTTGCCCTGCAACTGCGCCGCCTGCGGCACGCCTTTGGTGCCAACCACCTGCGGGACATAGATCGCCGCCGATTGGTGCGGGTTTTCGCCGTAGCGCAGCGTATCGGCGCGCTTGAAGGCGAGGGGGAGCGTCTCGGGGAACAGCGTCGGCTCGTCGCTCGCGGCGGGCGAGAAGGCGAACCAGCTGGCGATCGCTGCGTCATAGGCCGCGGTGCGGGCATAGGCCTTGCCGGCCATCCGGGTGCGGAACGCTTGCGAAGTCGCGCCGCCATGGGCGGCTATTTCCTCGACCAGCGTGCCGTAATCTGCGGGATCGGTGAGGATCGTCACAAAGCCGTGGTTCTTGGCCGCCGAGCGCACCATCGAAGGCCCGCCGATGTCGATGTTCTCGATAATCTCCTCGCGGCTGGCGCCCTTCGCCACCGTCGCCTCGAAGGGATAGAGGTTCACCACCACCAGATCGATCGCGCCGATATCGTGGGCATCCATCGCCGCGACGTGCTCGGCGTTGTCGCGCAGAGCGAGGAGCCCGCCGTGGACCTTGGGATGGAGCGTCTTGACCCGCCCGTCCATCATCTCGGGAAAGCCGGTGAGGTCGGAAACATCGCGCACTTCGAGCCCCGCATCGCGCAAGGCCTTGGCCGTGCCGCCGGTGCTGACCAGTTCGACGCCTCTTGCGGCCAATGCCGAGCCGAGGTCGGCCAAACCGCTCTTGTCGGACACTGACAGCAGCGCCCGCTTGATCACACCTTGCGTCATGATGGAATCTACCCTGTCTTCCTCAGCAGCCAGGAGAATTGCCCCCCGCTGCGCAATGCCAGTCCCGCGATCACCAGCTGCTCGGTGGCATGGGGTCGGCCGTCGCCGTCGACCCACAGGCTGTCCTCGGCAGACAAGGTGATCCCGCCGGCGCTCGCCCTATCGCCGCCGAGGCGGAATTGCCAGAGCCGACCGTCGGGCAGCAGCAGGCTCGCCCCGCGCTTGTCACCCGACAATTGCACCTCCACCCCGCGCCCGAGGTGGAAGCGGATCGCAAAGGCGATCTTGCCGCGCTTGCCGTTCTTGGACGAGGGAATGAGGATATCCTCGCCCGCCACCTCGGTGCCGTCTGCCGACAGCGTCAGGATGCGCTGGTGGGTGAGGCCGAAGCGTCCGGCATAGCCGTCATGCGCGGCCTCGATGCGGGTCGCCTCTCGCCCACGCCCCGCAACCATGCGCCGTTCGAACTCGACCGTCTCGACCCCTTTGCCAAGCTGGCCGTGGAGCAGGACCGCGGTCGAATTGGCGTTGTCGAGCACCAGCGTCGAGAAAGCGGCAGAAGCGCGCAGCCCCTGCCCGATCCGCGCGGGTACCTGACCGCCAGCCATTGCCGCGCCGCCGCAATTGACGACGATCCGCTGCGGGCCGTCGGACAGCTCGAAGGCGAGGGTCGAGGCGCATCCGGTGCGGGCTTGCCGGCTGCGCGGCGGCGGGGCGGTGTCGAATTGCAGCAGCGTCTCGCCCGCCTTGATGCGCTGGTAGCCCCAGCCCGCCGCTTGCGCCAGCGGACGGGTGCGCACGCCCGAAGCCTCGATCACCGCATTGACCCGGTCGGCGTGAATAGCGCCCTGGCCCTGCCAGCTCCCCAGCGACCCGTCGCCGTGGCGCAGCGCGAGGAGCGGCGGGACGAGCAGTTCGCGTATCACGGCAAGCGCCTGCGGCGGGGCGATCCTGCTCGCTTCGTAGCAGGCGAGGATATCGGTCAGCAGCCGGATCGCGTCGAGCTGGGCGGCAGGGCAGCGCGACAGCACGCCGCCGTCCTCGCCGACCATGTCGCCCAAAGCCTTGACGAGGCCCGCCTCGGCATAGAGGCGCCGCGGCTTGCCGTGCGGGAGCAGCAGGCCGGCCGCGACCACACCGGCCCATGCGGCGACTTGCCCGAAGCCCGCAGGTTCGCGCGGCGCGCGCTTGTCAAGCCAGCCGGCGGTGTCGGCGATGGCGGTCAGGAGCCGGGCGCGCAGGCCCTTGTCCTGCCCGCCGAGCACCAGCGGCGCGTGGACCAGCCATGCGACGAGCCTGAGGCCTGCCAGCTCCGCCTCCCACGCCGGACCCTTGCCGGGGGCGCTATGGGCGTGCAGCCACAGGGCGGCGATCCGCTCGGCGACCGCGACGCAATCGGTGCGCGGAGCGCTGGCGGCAAGATCGCCGAGCCAGCCAAAGCCATGCACCACCCGCTCGATGCCGGGAGCGTGGTGGGCGGCGGCGGAAAAATCGAAGCTCGCGATCGGCAGGCGCGCGCTCAGGATCAGGAAATGCCCCGCGCGCAGGGCCGTCCCCGCCGCACGGTCGCCGCGGTTGGGGCTTTCCACCGTTGCCAGCAGCCGCGGCGCCTGCGGGCGGCGGAACGGGGCGGCGATCGCATGGCCGGGGACGCCGATGCGGTAGGCGAGCCGGATCAGCGCCTCGACCGGGCCGGACTGGACCGCGATCACATCGGAAAGCGCAAGTGCCCGTGAGGGTTCTTCGGGCGGCGGCGGCGCGGCGGGTTCGGCCAGGGCGCCCAGCTCGGACCCGCCCGCTCCTGCGCTCGCCAGCATCAGCATCGGCGCATCTGCGACCCGCTGCACGAGCGCATCTGCGCGGGTACCGGCCGGGGTGCGCAGCAGCGTCGCCATCACCTGCCGCCCTTCAGCGCGGCGATGTTTGCGGCGTAGGCATCGGGCCCGCCCTTGAAAGTCGCCGAGCCCGCGACCAGCACATCGGCCCCCGCCTCGACACACATCCGCGCGGTTTCGGCATTGACGCCGCCGTCGACCTCGAGGTGGATCGCGCGGCCCGAGCGGGTGATCATCGAGCGGATGCGGGCGACCTTCTGGAGCTGCGAGGCAATGAAGCTCTGCCCCCCGAAGCCGGGGTTGACGCTCATCACGAGGATGAGGTCGGCAAGGTCCATCAGATTGTCTAGCACCTCGACCGGCGTGCCCGGATTGATCACCACGCCCGCCTTCTTGCCCAGCGCTTTGATCGCTTGCAGCGTGCGGTGGATGTGCGGGCCGGCCTCGGGGTGGACGGTGATGATGTCGGCCCCGGCATCGGCGAAGGCCTCAAGGTAGGGATCGACCGGCGAGATCATCAGGTGGACGTCGAAGGGCTTGGCGGTGTGCGGGCGCAGCGCCTTCACGACGTCAGGCCCGATCGTGATGTTTGGCACGAAATGCCCGTCCATCACGTCGATGTGGATCCAGTCCGCCCCAGCCGCATCGACAGCACGCACCTCTTCACCCAGCCGAGCGAAATCGGCGGACAGGATCGAGGGGGAAATCAAGGGTGCAGGCATGGCGCGGTCGAGGAGCCCTTCTCTGACGCTTGATCCTGCCATAGGTGCTTGGCGAATCAGGGGACAAGGCGCGCGAGGCCTCTTTTCCACCGTGAACGGCCGATAAGCTGACAATTCCGTCGCAAAGTGGTCATTTCGCGCCGCAGCGCGTCTTCAGGTGCGGCGTTTGTGGTGCCAAAGATCAAAAAGCACCTGCGGCGCGGCGAGCAGCGGGAAGCGTTCGCGGAACGGCGTAAGCTTGACAGGCATCCCGGTGTGCCGTTCGATCTTCCACGCAGCATAGCGCGCCGCACCCTCGAAGGTGGTGCTGGCCTTGACCAGCCGCAGCAGGTTCAGCGGCTTGCCGAGCCGCCGGCGGCGCTTCCACCAACCGAGGATGCGCGCTCGTTCCCCCGCAGCAAGCCGCGGGGTAAGGATCGCGCCGCTCTGCCCGGGCTCGATCCCCGCTGCGGAGAGTGCGAGGGGGAGCAGCCCCGCGAAATGCTCGGCATTGACGCTGAGAATGTCGTTCTCGCGCCCGCCTTTCTCGACCCGGAACTCGGCCTCGTAGGTGGCGCGGAACAATGCGCGCCAGTAATCCTCGGCGGTTCCGCTGGGCCCCCCGTTCTCTGGCCCGAGCGCGGCGGCGAGGCGCGAGGCGGTGGTCGAGGCGGCGGCGATGGCGGCAATCACCTCTTGCCGTGCGGCCTCGTCCTCTGCCCAGATCAGCGCGCTCGGCTGGACGAAACGCGCCCAGATGGTGGTGTCGGAAAGCTCTCCGCTGGCGGCCCGCGCGAAGGTGGCGAGGCGCATCGTCGCGACCTTGGCGCGCAGGGTCGTGTCCTCATGCTCGCGCTCGTGATAGCTCACCCGCGGCCAGATCGCGGCTTCGTTTTTGCCGGGCAGCAGGATGTAGAAATCGAGCACGCCGTCGAGCGATCCGGTGCGCAGGTTCGACCCGTAGAACAGCACCGCCCGTGCGCCAGCGCTCTGGCCCAAGGAACGGGCGAAGGTGGCGACGGCGAGGTCGATGGGTGCCGCAAGCCGCGCGGCGATCCGCTCGGTGAGCGCCGAAGAACCGGCGGTCATGGCGTAACGAAGGCGAGGTCCGGACCCTGCTCGATGAGGTAATCGCCCGCCGGGAAAGCCTCGCCGTCGAGGATGAACTGATCGTCGATGGTGAGGCTGAACTGAGTCGCGGAGATCTGATGGATGCCGCGTTCGCGAAGGCCCCTGCGCAGCGCGCCGGCCAGCACGAAAGGCACCAGCGCTGCGCTGCGGCGCGAAATCTGGTCGACCGCGACGAGCTTGAGCCCGCCCTTCAGCGCGCCGAAGGGCTTAATGTTGGCGGGCAGCCGCTCGAGCGTCGAGGCGAACAGCAACTGGCGCATGTCGGGATCGCCGTTGCCGCTATGCGCCATCGGAGCGTTGCTCGTGCCCAAGCCGATGCGCATCTTCGCGCCGCGGCGCCACGGATTGGCACGACTGGCGAACATCGACTGGAGCAGTGCCCAGATCCCGGTCACCGCGACGACCATCGAGTTGAATGCGCCGAGCTTGTGGGCGCTCTGCCCCGCCTGGATCGACTTTGTGAAAGCCCCGGCGCCGAGGATGAAGCCCGCCACGCGCGTGGCATCCTCAGGCTTTGCGCCTTCGTCGACCGCGGCGACGGTCATCGGCCGGCGTCGCACTCGGCCGCCGTGGTCGAGCGCATTGATCGCGTCCTGCAGGCTCCAGTCGTCGGGCACACAGAGATCGATGGCGAGCGCGTTGGTCTTGCCCTTGGGAAGCACGGCGATGGCAGGCCACTCGTCGCCGAAGATCGCCTGCCCGCAGGTCAATACGTCGCGCACAGTGCCGTCGCCGCCGTTGATGACGAGCAGATCGATGCCCTTGGCGGCAAATTCCGCGAGCGCCACAGGCAGTTGCGCCCGCGCGCTGGGCTGGGCGATATGCACATGCGGGCACAAGCCGCAGTCGAGATCGGCGCCGAGATTGCGGTGACTGCGCGGATTGTAGATCACCCCGACCGTCGGTGCCTGCCCCGCGTCACGCACACGGCGCACACGGGCGCGCGCCTGCGCGGGCGCAACACGCGGGATCCGCGTGAATTCATAAATCGACGTGGCCATCCGACTTAACTAGGTCTTTAAACTGTAATTTTCTAGCGCAACTGACGCAGAAACGTCTCGATTTTGTCGCACGCCTGCGCTGTTCTGTCGCAAAAGTGCAATGCCGGGACGAGGCATGCCGTTTCGGTAACAGTTTGCGGAATTAGCCAGCGGCTCAAGACGCCAGCCCAAAGCGACCTTATTCGCCGCCTTCGAGGGTGCGGATCGTGAATTGGCTCACCAGCCGATGCACGCCGGGCAGCGCCGAGAGGATTTCGCGGTGGATGCGCTCGTAGCTGTCGTTCTCGCTCACCAGCACCATGATGAGATAGTCCGATTGGCCGCACATCAGATAGGCCTCGGCGACCTGCGGCGTGAGGGCCATCGCCTCCTCGAAGCCGAGCATCGTCGCCTGCCGTTGGTCGGTGAGGGTGACCTGCACGAA
>JANNWO010000215.1:0-7180 GCA_031408395.1 Sphingomonadales bacterium
AGCGGGTGGGTGCGGGCATAGGCGGCTTCGTCGGTCTGGCTGTAGCCGGAACGGATTTCGTTGCCGCGCAGCTTCTCGAAGAACGAGATCATCCCCTTGCCGCTGATCCCGGCGCCCGCAAGATAGCGCGCGCCGGCAAGGTCGGTACCGGCTTCCTGGTCGCGGTTGAAGCTGAGGAAGCTGCCCATCGCGGCCTGCTGTCCGGCAGCGATCACGCCCAGCGCCGCTTCCCCGCCTCCGGCAAGCGCCGCGCCGATGCCGAGCAATAGCGAGAGGATCGAGATCCCGTTTGCGGCCTTGGTCCGCTCGTCGAAGCGCACCGCATGGCCCGCGGTGATGTGGCCGAGTTCGTGGGCGAGCACGCCCTGCACTTCGTTGGCGCTGTCGGCGGCCTCGATCAGGCCGGAGTGGACATAGATCACCTGACCGCCCGCGACGAAGGCGTTGATCGAGCCGTCGTTGATCAGCACGACCTCGACATTGCCGACCTCAAGCTCGCTGGCCTCCACGAGGGGCGTGACCATGTCCTTGAGCAGCTGCTCGGTCTCGGCATCGCGCAGGATCGATTGCGCGGCGACCGGCTGGGACGCGGCAACAAGGCTCGCCAAAAATGCGAGGGGATAGGCAAGGGAAAGGGAGCGGCCGCGCATTATCCGCGATCCTAGTGCGATCAGGCCTGAACGCAATGTTAAGCGTGGCTGGTGGGCCTTAACCCACCAGCTTGCGCGCGGCGCGTTCGATCAGCGCGATGTCCTCGGGAATTTCGGCAAGGATCTCCGCGCAGCCGATCTCGTCGCGGCGCACCAGCACCAGCGCGAATTCGGATCCGGCGCCGTCGAGTTCCTCGAGGCTGATCGCTTCCAGCGCGCGCAACGCCTGGGCGAGAGCCTCGCGCACCGCGGCAGCATCCTCGACCGGCTTGCCCTGCTCCTCGCGGCGGAAGCTCCGTTCGGCCTTGACCAGCGCCTTCACGCCGCCCTCGGTCTCGGCGAGGAAGCCGCCGAGGCTCCCACGATCCAGGTTCAGGCGGTGGGCGTGGGTCAGCACGGCGGCATATTCGGTAAGGCGGGTCTTGTCGTAGTCGTGCCCGAAGACAAGCTTGACCACCGGCGTCATCGGCGCGCGGTCCTGCACGGTCAGACCGCTTTCGGCGATCAGATCGGCATAGTCCTCGGGCGATTCCTGCGCGGCGAGCGAGAAGTCGTAGGCGCGGCTGACCGCGGCGTAGAGCGCGGTGCGGCTGCGGTCCTCGGTGCTGTCAGCGGCGCGCGCGAGTTCGCGGGCCAGCGCAAGGCAATCGTAAAGGCCGGCGTCGTCGGGCAGGTTGTCGGCGAAGGCGAAAGCGTCCGCCTCTTCGTGTTCAGGCTCCAGTTCCGGCTCTTCGAGTTCCGGCTCATGCTCCGAAGCGAGTTCGGCCACCACGTCCGGCTCGGGCTCGGGAGCAGGCTCGATGACCAGCTCCGCAACGGCCTCGGGTTCCTCGGGTTGGGGGGTGGTGGCGTGTTCGGGTTCGTATTCGGGCCCTGTGATTTCGGGCGTGTATTCGGGCGTGAATTCGGGCGCGTATTCCTCGGGCATCGGCAGGGGCTCAAGCCCGGTCAGCACGATCGCCTTTTTGGTGGGCGCTTCGATGTAGTCGGCAAGGCTCGCGAAGCTGTAGCCGGCGTTGTCGCTCTCGCCTTCATCCTCGTCATAGTCCTCGTCATCATCGTCGAGCCCGTATTGGCTGAAATCGGGCAGACCATCATCGCCATCGGGCGCGGCATCAAGCGCGGCAATTTTGGCGAAATCATCGGCGTCGTGGTCGGCCAGGCTGCCTTCCTCGCCTTCATTCGCGGGCGAATCCGCCCAGTCGGTGACGGGGTCTGCGGCACGCAGCGGCGCTTCGGGAGCCAGCTCCAGCTCGCTGCCGAGCTCAAGCGCCTGGTCGATCTCGAGCAGCAGCTCGTCCGCGGTCAGCTGGTCGGCCATCTCCTTCCAGTTGATCACGCCGTAGATGTAGTCGATC
Organism: Sphingomonadales bacterium; assembly: GCA_031408395.1. Lineage (GTDB taxonomy): Bacteria > Pseudomonadota > Alphaproteobacteria > Sphingomonadales > Sphingomonadaceae > Erythrobacter. Next base: position 2,009 of record JANNWO010000215.1, read on the forward strand.
GCAGAATCGTCGCTCGAATAGGGCAGCAGGATCCCGCGATAGAGGATCGCGATCCCGGCGTGATTGACGAATTCGGCCTCGAACCCGATCGGCGCCTGGTTGGCGAGGATCTGCATGTAGTGGTCGGTGATGCGGCTCAGCAGCGAGCGCGGCGGCACGTCCGAGAGGTGGCCGATCGTGGCGCCCGAGCTGCATTCCTTGCCGAGCTTCTCGCCGAGGAAGCCCACCTTCGGATTGTCGATGCCGTCAGTGAAATCGAGCAGCACCGAGTGCGGGCCAAAATCCGGAAGGTCGGCCGGGTCGAGGTCGGCGATATTGGGGAACATCCGCTCGCCGAGCAGGCTCGCCCAGTGATTGTAAGCGCGCACCTGCATGCGGCGCTCGTCGCGGCCGATCGATTCGGGCGGCAAATCACGCGCGGCGGCCAGTTCGGCGCCGTCGTCTTCGGAAGCGTTCCAGCTCCGATCCGCGGTTGCGTCGGGATCGAAGGAGCCGCGCAGAGTGTCCATGGCTGTAAATCCGCCCCTTGGTAAACCTGTGTCCCGCCGTTCTGGCGCGGCGTGGTAAACATCCCGTTAAACGAGAGGGGGGATTCCTTGTTTTCGGCCACCTTTGGTGGCGCAGACCACCCGCCTCGCCTCCCCACCCGGCCACCACAACGTAGTGGTGCTAGTGGTGGCCGGGTTGGGCCAAAGGCAGGAACGCGGGGTGGGGGGTCTGCATCGCGCGTCAGCGCGATCGCAAGATCAGAGAAAATATCTCATCTTGATGGTGACCCGGCTGGTGCCTTCGCCCAGCGCGAACACCGCATCCTTGAACTTGGGCGGCGCCATCTTCACCGGTGCGTCGCGCGAGAAGCCGTAGCCTTCCTTGGGCATCATGCCCATTGCGCGGTCGGCCTTGCCGTTGTCGTTCTCGTCATGGAGCAGCGCGATCGCGTATTGCCCGGGCTTCACCCCGGCAAAGCGGATTTCGACCTTGCCGCTCGCCGGCACGACCGCGCGGAACGCGGAAGGGTCCTTGATGCACTTGGGAAAGATGTCGGCGCGGGTCGTCATGCAGGCGCGCACCACGCCTTTGGCGGACCTGAGGTCAGTGACGGCGATGACGACTTCGGCAGTTTGCGGCGCAGCGGCGCCGGCAAGGCTCGCGGCCAATCCCGCGCCAATCCCCGCCAGCGCGAGCGCGCCCGCCCTCACCGTACCTGCTCTAAATGGGCCAGAACCTGCGGGCCGTGCCCGGCCTCGGCCACGATCCGCGGCGACAGGCCCTTGTCCGTCCCGCAAACCCGGTCCCAGAACCGGAAATAGAGCCCGTAATTGCATCTGTATTCCTCGTGATGGCGCTCGTGATGGCTCGCCGTTATCAGCCATTCTCCCAACGACGAATGAACGAGCCAGCGCGGAAACATCTCCCAGCCCATGTGGTTGGTCACGCCCATCACCGTCGCCGCCGTCAGCACTAGGCCGAGCATCGCGACATGGATCGGCACCAGGAACACCAGCATCGGGATCACAACCGCTCCGGTCAACGCTTCGACGGGATGGAAGCTCATTGCCGTCCAGGCGGTCGGCGGGCGGCTTTCGTGGTGGACCGCGTGGGCGATCCGGAACCACTTGGGCCGGTGCATCCAGCGGTGGCTCCAGTAAAAGCAGGTGTCCTGCACGAAGAGGTAGATCAGCAAGGATAGCGGGTGATACCACAGGGGCAGCGCGCTCCAGTCGGCGGTCATCAGCGTCCAGCCGTGGTGCTGCCAACCCCACAGGACAATGCCCGCCGGGGTGCCGTAGATCGCCGCCGCCAGCAGCGACCAGCGCACCTCGCGGGCGATCTGCTTGCCCCGCCCCTCATAGAGACCGGGGCGGACTTTGCCCGTCACGTAGGCGAACAGCCCGCTGGTGAGCGCATAGCGCAGCGCAACAATCGCGGTGACGGCGATGCTGACGAACAGCAGCGCTAGCGGAATGGGGGTATCGGCGGGGAGCATCTGGCAGCAACTATGCCGCAATTTGCGGCGGCGAAACAGCGCTAACTCAGGTCAGCGCGTCAGGCACCGTGCACAGCGGGTCGAGCAGCGCCATGTGCCGCCGCATCGCGATCCGCGCGAGCCGCTCGACCTCGACCTTGCGGCGCGGGGCGGCGAGCGGTTCGAGCGAGGCGGGACGCAGGATCTCGGCATCGTAGCCGTCGGCCACGATCACTCCGCAGGTCTCGGGCCGGTAGGCCTCGCTTTCGAGCGGCCCCCGGTCCAGCGCCGGGGTCAGGCCCCAGTAGAAGCGATCGCAGAAGTCGAGATAGTCCGGCCACTTGGCATCGCCAAGCAGGTCGGCGCGCGCGACCTTGATCTCGACGATCACGATCAGGCCTTTAGCGTCGATCCCCATAAGATCGGCGCGGCGGCCATTGCGCAATGGCACTTCGGGCAGGCACCAGATGTCGTTGCGCGCAAACAGCCGACCGATCCCGCGCGCGACATCGCCGGCGCTCAGGGCCGCAGGCGCAAGCGAATCGGGGGAGGGAAGCGCGCTGCGGGACATGGCCCAGCGTTGGAACGGAAAGGGAACGCAGTCAAGCCCGAGCGGCGCGCGTGGCGCCCGAACGAGGGGCCCGAACGAGGGGCCCGAACGAGGGACCGGAACGAGTGGGCGTCAGGCAGGCTCGGTCGTAAGCACCGCGACCATTGACGCGCGCGCCGCGTGGAACTCGCGCCACAGCACCAGTGCCGGGGCCGCAGCATCCTGCCCGCGCCGCGACAGCGTACCGAGCGCGGTCAGCCCGCTGTCGAGCATCGCGCCGCAATCGCCGATCGTCTGCGCCACCAGCGCACGCTGCCAGGGCTGCGCGCGCGCGATTACCGCGCCGAGCTCGCCGCCAATCTCGACCGGCTCGGGCGCCAGCCGCGCGAGCAACGCCAGCGTGGCGGCCTTGCCGTGGAGCGCAACCAGCGCCTCGGCCAAAACCTCAGGCTGCACCTCGGGTAAGGCATCGTATGCCGGCCCCATCTTCTCGTGCGGGAGAATCGTTTCGGGGGGGAGCGTGGCCATTCAAGGAGCCTATGCCCGCATCCTTTCCCATTGGTTAAATTTGGGCTTTCGGGTCACCCGGGGGCGGGCTTGACGAGGCCACAATTGTCTGGCGCCGGCCCAAGCCTCTTGCTAAGCGCCGCGCCGCACGCAAGAATGCGCGCGCCGCACAGCATCATGCACCCGTAGCTCAGCTGGATAGAGTGCTGCCCTCCGAAGGCAGAGGCCACTGGTTCGAATCCAGTCGGGTGCACCATTTTTTCAGGTACTTGGAGAGAATTCTCGTGGGCCACCGCCGCCGGGGGAAACGGCGGGGGAACTCGCGAGGTTTTGGCGTGTGCGGCCGTAAAGGTGATGGGCTAGTCGCTCAATATGCTGGCACTTTTACCTGATGGATGGATGGAAATCATTTCCTCAAAAGCCATATGCAGACGCTTTAGTTCACCAACACTGTGTTTTGGATGCATAAACTGGAAGCCGATGTATGCCGCGTACTCGATGGTAGCGAGGTCTGTTGCGTCGGCTTCTGAGCATTTGCGAACGCTGCGGTGCAGGCGTGCAAGGTTAGCGATCCTGATGCCATCCACTTCGCTGACGGCTTCCGTCAATGCCGGGTGCCGCTCTGCCAAAGCTCGCATTCCCTGATCGAGCTTGGCGTCCAGGTGTACAGCAAGATCGTTCAGCTTGTTCAGTCGGCCTCGAGGCGTGGGTTCGGCATCCGCAGCTTGCAATAGCGCTTCAGTGCTCCGCTCAAGCCAACACTTAACAAGCGACTCGATGAAAGCGCCATGACTGCGAAAATGGGCGTAGAAAGAACCCTTCGTCTTCCCGGTCAGACGGCAAAGCGCATCTATGGTCAGCGCATCGGGTCCGTTTTTGGACAACTCCCGAAGCCCGATTTCAATCCAATTCTGGGCCGATAGCCGCGTCTTTGTTTCGCCGATCATATAGCAAGTCCGGCGGCCCCAAGAAAACCAACGGGCAGAAACAACGCCCATTGCGGAAACTGCAGCGGCGACAGTTTGTGTCGGACGATCATTACAATGCTCCAAATCGCGAACGTCACCGCGGCCGCACTTGCAAAAATCGCCGAATCGGCATTTGCCCCCGGCCTTGAGGCGAATGCGAAGGCTGCAGCCATCAAAGCGATAGCGATGGTGACGAGATGCCAGCAGTAGTAGTTCGTGAACTTTGCACCACGATCAAGTTCGGTTGTCACTAGCAGCGGTCGGGCGACGTCACGGCCGCCCAAGATAACGTGTAACGCGCATATGCAAGTCGAGAGCACGGCGGCCGAAAGGAACCAGAGATTCATGAAACATCCTCACGCAAATTAGATACAATACCGTATGGTATTAATTTGAGTTTGGCAAGCTCGAAATGTGGTTCAACGTCCAGTGTCCCGATCTCGGCAAGGCCCGTGCAGAAGCCGAGAACAATTTCGAACGCGCGTTCGTCTCCGGCATGTGCGATGCCGCCCGTGGCAGGTTCCAAATAAAGCAGCCGCTTACGCATCGCTCGCCGAAGGGCAGAGATTGGGTCGGAAGCGGTCATTTCCGTCCAGCGTGCACCGAAGGTAGCCCCGAGCGGACCCGCCGCGAGGTGGGCATTTGACAACCGGTCAAATTGCCGCGACTCATTGCGGCCAAGCCGTTTTCAATGATACTCGTGTCATTGGGACCGATATTTCCCAATGATTTGAGTGCCCATTTTCATAGTGTCGGGCGGGCCTGGTTGGTTCTGTCCGTGCAGGTTCGGATTGACAGGTCGCTCGCGCTGGCTTTGGAAAAGCGCAGGGGAGATCAGATCATGAGTGACATACTGGACCTCTACACGAACTTGCGCGGTAAACCGGCGGCCATGGCGATGATGTGCACTGTGCTGCGCGACAAGGGCTTGCACGATGACGCTATCGCGCTGGCATGGGCGGCAATCGACGCCGCGCCCGGGAGTACCGCGATCCGCACCGATGTCACCGCGACGCTGGCACGCAAGGTTCCCAAATATCACATTCCGATGCTGCTCGATCACGCCCGCAACCGCGCTTATGCCACCGCGATCGCGCGGATGGTCAAGCCCGGAATGCTGGTGCTTGAGATCGGCAGCGGCGCGGGGCTGGTGTCGATGTTGTGCGCGCGCGCCGGGGCAC
>JANNWO010000216.1:0-24897 GCA_031408395.1 Sphingomonadales bacterium
GTCTTTACCAAAAGCGCCTGTGCGTCCTCCGAAGTCGAGATGGGGCGCGAGGCGGTCAAGCAGGGCCGCGCGCGGGCGCTGATCGTCAACGCGGGCAACTCCAACGCCTTCACCGGCTATCGCGGGCGCGAGGCGGTCGAAGCGATCCTGAGCCAGGTTGGCGAGGCGCTCGGCTGCCCGCGTGAGGAGGTATTCGTCTCCTCCACCGGCGTGATCGGCGTGCCGCTCCCCATCGACAAGGCGCGCGCCGGGATCGCCGCCGCGCTGGTCGCAGAGCCCTGCAGCTGGGAAGATGCGGCGAACGCGATCAGCACCACTGACACCTTTGCCAAGGGCGCTGGCGCGTCGGCAATGGCCGGCGATACGCGGGTCGAGCTTGCCGGAATCATCAAGGGCTCCGGCATGATCGCGCCCGACATGGCGACGATGCTCGGCTATATCTTCACCGACGCTGATGTCGCCCCAGCCTTCCTGCACGAGGCATTGGAGCGCGCCAATGCCGCGACCTTTTCGTGCATCACGGTCGATGGCGACACCTCGACCAGCGACACGGTGATGGTGTTTGCCACGGCCAAGGCGGACAATGCGCGGATCGAAACCTGGGACAGCCCCGGTGCAGACGCCTTCGCCGCTGCGCTCACCGACGTGTGCCGCGCGCTGGCGCAGCTAGTGGTGCGCGACGGGGAAGGTGCGACGAAGTTCGTAACCATCCGCGTCTCGGGCGCAGCGAGCGATGAAAGCGCGCGCCGCATCGGCCTCGCCATCGCCAATTCGCCGCTGGTGAAGACTGCCATCGCGGGCGAAGACGCCAACTGGGGCCGCGTGGTCATGGCCGTCGGCAAGGCTGGCGAACCTGCCGACCGCGACCGGCTATCGATCGCATTCGGCGGCATCTGGGCCGCCAAGAACGGCGTCCCCGTCGAAGGCTACGACGAAGCCCCGGTAGCCGTGCACCTCAAGGGCGAGGACATCGACATCGCGGTCGACTTGGGGCTGGGAGACGGCCGCGCCACGGTGTGGACCTGCGACCTCACCCACGGCTACATCGCCATTAACGCGGATTACCGCTCGTGAGCGGCGCCGGCATGACGGCTCTCGATGCCGAAATCCGCGAACTGATGCGCTTCGCCGCGCAGCGTTCCATGCTGCCGCGCTTCCGCAACCTTGCCGCGGGCGAAGTCGAGATGAAGGGCGCCGACGATCCCGTCACGATCGTCGACCGGGAGGTGGAAGCCTTCCTCGCCGAGGCGCTGACCAAACTCGCCCCCGGCGTGGCGGTGGTCGGCGAGGAGGCGGTTCACGCCGACGAAAGCGTGCTGGATCACCTGTCGGGCCAGTGCTGGATCATCGACCCGCTTGATGGCACTGCGAACTTTGCCGAAGGCAAGGAACCCTTCGGGATCATCGTCGCCCTCGCCGACGCGGGCGTGGCGGTGGCGGGATGGATCTACGATCCGATCAAGGACCGCTTCTGCCACGCCCGCCGCGGCGAAGGCGCTTTCGTCGATGGCGAGCGGATTGCTGCGCGAACCACAGGCAAGCAGCCGCCGGTGACCGCGGTGAGCCGCATCTTCCTTACTCCCGAGCAATCGGCAATGGTCGATGCGAAGCTGGCGCCGCACTATACGTTGGTCGACATCCCGCGCAGCGCCGCTGAGCAATACCCGCGCCTCGCGCTGGGCGAGAACGACATCTCGAGCTTCAAACGCACGCTGGCGTGGGATCACGCGGCAGGAGTGCTGTGGCTCAACGAAGCCGGCGGCAAGGCCGCGCGGCTCGATGGCAGCGAATACCGGGTGGACGAGCATGGCAGGGACGACAGCCTCAAGGGTCTCGTCGGCGCATCAAGCCCCGCGATCTGGGATGAATTCGTCGCGCGGGTGATTGCTTAGTGGTCGTGCCGGCGAAAGCCGGGATCGCTCACAGCACCCCGGTCAAGCCTGGGACGACACCATGATCAAAGCTCGCTTTCCAGCCACGCCTTGAGCTGACCCTTGGGGGCCGCGCCAAGCTTGCGGGCAACCGCTTCGCCGTTCTTGAAGAGCACCATCAGCGGTATCGACTGCACGCCAATCTGCGCGGCAATGTCGGTGTTCTCCATGATGTCGATTTTGACGATCTTCACCTGCCCAGCAAGTTCCTCGCTGATTTCCTCGAGCGCGGGCGCGATCATCTTGCACGGCCCGCACCAGTCGGCCCAGAAATCGACCAATACCGGGGTGTCGCTCCCGAGCACATCGGCCGCGAAACTCGCATCGGTCACATTGGTGGTCGCCATTGTCGTAATCTCCTTTTGCCGGATCATATGAGCGCCGGCCACACGATTGCAATCTAGTGCGCGCGGCTATTCACTCAATATCCGGGAGCGACAAGGATTGCTGCGCGGGCTGCAATGCCTTCTTGTGTAACCCCAGTGTCTCGCTCGCGAGCTCAAAGAGCGCCGGCGAATGGGTATAGAGGACCCCCGCGCGCACTTCGCGGCCCGGATAGATCGACTCGAGCGCCGCGACATAGGCCGCCATCTGGCGCAAGGTGGAGAGCGGGATCTCCGCCGGTGCGACAGGCGGGCGGCGGGTGGTCTTGAAGTCGACGACCGTGATCCGGCCGTCCTCGATCAGCAAGCGGTCAGCCGTGCCAGCGACCACCACCCCGTCCACTGTAGCGGCGAGCGGCACTTCGGCGAGCGCATGGCCTGAGAAGATCGCGGCAAAGTCCGGGTGGACGATTACGGCGAGCGCGGCGACGAGCATCTCGTCCCTTAAGTCGGAACCAAGATCGCCCGCCTGCCGCTCAAGCCAGCGCCGCGCCGCGCCCGCGCGTTCGGCGGGGGGCACATCGGGCAGGCGCTCAAGCAGCGCGTGGATCAGGTTCCCCCGGCGCGCGGCATGGCGCGTTGCCTCGGGCGGGAGCGGCGGGTCCCCGCCTGTGTCCTCGCCAGCGCTCGACGGCGCAAGCGGGCGCGGCGGGCGCGGTTCGAGACCGATCGGGGTGGTCGCCCACGCTGGCAGCGCGAAGGGCGCGGCCTTCGCTTCCCCTGCACCGTCGTCCGGCACCAGCGGCTCGGCGCGCTCACCCCATTCCTTGCGCCAGCCCCAGATGGGATCGCCAAGCTCCTCGCCCTCGAACAGCGGGGCGAGCCGGGCATACCAACTGTCCTCGTGCGGCTCGCCCTTCTTCGCCTCGTTCTTGTTGAGCGACCCGCCGATGAACAGTGCCTCCTCTGCGCGGGTCATCGCAACGTAAAGCAGTCGCCAATGCTCCTGCAGCACGGACCGCTTCTTGGCCTCTTCGGCCTCGGCGATGCGGCCCTTCTTTTCGTCCTTGGCGAGCGGCGGGAGCGGCACCTCGCGCTTGCGGTCGGGCTTCTGTTCGAGCGGATCATCCTCCAGCGCAAGATCACCCGCCTCGCCCGGCGCGCCGGCGGCATCGGCAAGAATCACGATCGGCGCCTGAAGCCCCTTGGAGCCGTGCACCGTCATCACCCGCACCTGCCCGCTGGAGCTGTCCGAATCGCGCTTCAAATCCGCCGTCCCGGCATCGAACCAGGCGATGAAGCCGGCTAGGCTCGGCCAGTGTTCGGCCTCGTAGGCGAAGGCGGCGTTGATGAGCTCGTCGAGCGGGTCGTTGGCCTCCGCGCCGAGCCGCGCGACCAGCCGCGCGCGGCCCTGCCACGGGCCGGTCAGGGCCCACGCGATCAGGGCTTGCGGGGTCTGGTAATCTGCGCGGCGCAGGAGTTCGCGCAGGGCATCGGCAGTCTCGGCAACGAAGGCAGGCGCATCGGTGCGGCGCAGGTGATCCCACAGCCGCACTTTGTCGGGCCGGGGCACGTGGGCGAGAATGTCATCCTGCGTCCAGCCGATCAACGGCGAGGCGAGCAGGTTGGCGAGGCTCAGGTCGTCTTGCGGCTGAGCGGCAAAGCGCAGCGCCGCCATCACGTCCTTCACCGCCAGCGGCGCGCCCAGCCGTAACCGGTCGACCCCCGCCACCGGCACGCCCTTGGCATAGAGCTTGGCAACGATCTGCGCCGCGAGTTCCTTCCTCTGGCGCACCAGCACCATGATGTCCCCGGCCTGCGCATGGCGGCGAGCGCCCTTGGCGAGCACGAAAGGCTCAACCCCGCTCACCCAGCGGTGGACCTGATTGGCGATGTTCTGTGCAAGCAGCGTGTCGTGCCGCGGCAGCCAGTCGCGCTCTGCTTCTCCGGTCTCTGCCTCGTTTTCGTCGTCGTCCTTCTCGGACTTGTCGGGCTTCACCGGCGGCCAAAGCGTGACCAGCCCGGGACGATTGTCGCCCTCATGCTCAGCCGGTTCCTTATCGAGTCCAAACTCGCCGAAGCCGAGCATCCCGATCACGCTGTTGACGAAGCCGAGCACGATATGCGCGGTGCGGAACGATCGGCCGAGGTCGAGGTCCTGCCAGCCCGGCTCGCGCCGGTTGATGCGGCTTGACCGGATGCCTTCGCGGGCGGCCTCGATGCGGGCGTGGACGCGCTGCTTGGCGCGGGCGAAGTTTTCTGGGCTCGTGCCTTGGAAACCGAAGATCGCCTGCTTGTAATCGCCCACAGTGAAGATCGTACGCAGCTTGTCGCCGCGTGCGCCCTCGCCCGCGAAGAAGTCGTCGATCAGTGCTTCGACGATGTCCCACTGGCTCTGGTTTGTGTCCTGCGCCTCGTCGATCAGGATGTGGTCGAAGTGGCGGTCGAGCTTGTAGCGGATCCAGTCGGCGGCCTCGGAATTGCCGAGCAGAGCTGCGGCCTTGCGGATCAGATCGCCGAAATCGAGCAAGCCCTCGCGGGCCTTGCGCGCTTCCCAGCGGATCGCGAAAGCGCGGCCAATCTCGAGCGCGGATGTGATGATCTCGGCGCAGTCGAGGAGCGCGCGGCGTTCCTCGTATTCCCGCAGCGCTTCGGCAATATCCTGTTGGTGGCGGGTGAAGAGCGGATCCAGCTTGGCGGCGCCTTGCATTATGCGAGGCTCGCCGTCGGCCTTCAGCAAGGTCTTGCGGAAACCTGCCACCGCAGGGATCCGATCCGGGACTGCCAGCGTCAGCCATTGCCGCACGAAGGCTGCAGCCTCGAGCCCCGTCTTAGCATTCCAGCCGTCCAGTGCCGGGAGCATCGCAATCAATGTGTCGTCAGGAAACAGGTCCCGGTGCAGAACATCGCTCGCCCATGCCTCTTCCGCGTCCGCCGGCATCCCGAGCGTCTGGCACACCCGCGCGCGCATCGGCGATTGCCAGCTTCCGATCCCCTCCCACAATTCATGCGCATCGGCGGCGCGCATCAGCCATTTATGCAGCGCGGCCGGGTCCTTGCGTGTCGTGAATTCCTCGATGCCGTCGAGCACGCGGACGTCGTTGTTGCGCTCCGCGTCCTCGAAGAGGTCGGTCAGCACCTCGCGCGCGAGCAGTTCGCGGCTGCGGTCGTCCATCACCCGCGTGCCTGGCGCAAGGCCCGCTTCCTCAGGGAAGTTGCCGATCAGGAACTGCGCGAAGGCATGGCTCGTGTCGATCCGGAGCCCGCCTCCGGGGCAATCGAGCACGCTCGCGAACAGGCTGCGCGCTCGTTCCTGCGTGGCGGGGTCGAAGTCGGCGCCGAGGTAACCCAGCTCCTTCGCCAGTACGGTCGACGGCAGCCGCACCCAGCGCGCCAGCACCGCGTTGATACGGTTCGCCATCTCGGCCGCGCCCGCCTTGGTGAACGTAAGGCACAGGATCTGCGAAGGCGCGACGTCCTCGCGCAGCAACAGCCGCAGCACACGCGCCGAGAGTACCTGCGTCTTGCCCGTCCCCGCCGAGGCGGAGAGCCAGACGTTGTCTTCAGGGTCCGCTGCGAGAAGCTGGTTGTCTTTAAGCGGGAAGACGAGGCCGTTGCTGCCGCTCATGCTGCGGTCTCCCCGCCCTTGTCAGGCCCGGTCATGCGCACCAGCCATTCTTCGAGGCGCATGAGCTGATCGTAATCGGAGTAGCCTTTGTAGTCCGGGTTTTCGCGCGCGGTGAAGGGATCGGTGCCCTTGATATATCGCCGGATCGCCTCGGATAGCTTGGTGCGGTGGTGGGGGAGGAATTCTTCGGGCAGCAACCCACTCTCGCGCGACGACATTTTCATGGGACTTTGCCGCTTACCGAAGCTGTCGTCCTTCTTGCCGAAGGACCAGTATGCAAACGCGGTCGCCTCGCCTCGGACCGCCTCGCCGGTCTTCTTGTCGGCGAACCCTCCGCTCGCAGCGATGAGACCAAGTAGGCCGAGTTGTAGTGCAAAGCCTGCCTCGACCTCGGCCTTGCTGGGCACGCGGCCGGTCTTGTAATCGATGATCTCAAGAGTGCCGTCGGCAAGCAGGTCGATCCGGTCGGCGCGGCCCATAACCTTGACCCCCTCGAAGATCATCTCGCCCGACATCTCACTCGCGAGCACCTTGCTGCCCTTCTCTGCGGCATCCTCGGCGATCCACGCCTCGAAGCGTTGGAGCGCGGCAATCAGGCGCGGCTGCCAAAGCGCGCGGAACAGCGGGTGCACGCGCTCGGCCGCGAAATGCGCGGCTGCAAACGGCGCTAGCGCGACGGCGGGGTCGGCAGCCTTCGCCTTGTGCCACTTATCCAAGATGTCGTGCACCAGCGTACCCCGCAGCGCCGGATCGCTGAAGGGATCGTTGGAAAGCGGCTGGAGCTGCTTGAGGCCGAGGATCGCCTGCGCGTAAAACTGGTAAGGGTCCCCCAGCAGCCGGTCGAGCGCGGTGACGCGGATCTTCACGTCGCGCAATTTCGACGAAGGTTTGGGCGCAGGGCGCGGATAGGGCTCGGCAGGCGGACGCAGCCGGTCGAGATGCGGCAGCAGCGCCGGGATCGCCAGCTCGCGGTGCTCCTTGTCGAGATTGTCGCCGAGCAGCGCCTCGACGCGCAGCAGGAAGCGCGAGGGCAGCGTCGGCCCTTCGGCATCGCGAAGGCTCCGGCTCAGGATCACCTCCGGCGCGCCCATCGCGCCGGCAAGGTCATGCGCGGCAAGGCCGATGCGGAACTCGGCCCCCGGCACGCCCAACGCGCGCAGGATCGCGGGCGCGAGCAGCGCGTCAGAACCGGGCGGCTGCGGCCAACTCCCCTCGTTAAGCCCGCCGCAGATCACGAGGTCGGCGCGGGCCATGCGCGCTTCGAGAAGCCCGTAGATGGCGACGCGCGGGTGGCCGCCATAGCCGGGGCGCACCGCGACCGCCTCCATTGCGTCGCGCAGCACGCCGCCGAGGTCGGCGGTCTCTACAACAGTACCAAGCGCCTGCGCTTGGCTGCGCAATTCCTCCACCATCGTGCCCAGCGCGCGCCCGTCTTCGCGCTCCCATATCGCGGTGCGAGCAAAGGCCTCAGCCGCCGCGGAGAGCTTTTCGAGCGCGTCGACAAGCGCAATCTCACGCGGCCAGTCGGAGAGCATCGTAATCAGCGTCTCGGCCTCGTCCCACCACTCGGCGACTTGCGCCTCGGCGGCGGCCTTGCGCAGGGGCTCCATGCCGGGCGCGACAGCGGGGCCGCGAAGCTCGCGGTCGAAAGCGCGCAGACCCTTGAGCCAATCGCGCCGCGCGTCGTCGTCCCAAGCGTGCACCAGCGGGTGACCGAAAGCGGACACGAGCCGCGCCGGATCGGCGCCGTTCGCGGCAATCTCGGCCAGCAGCCCGAACAATCGTCCTGCCGGGGTGAGCGCCAACGGGCGGCCCGCAGAATCGTCGGCGGTGATGTTCCAGCGCTCGAGATGCTGCGCCACGCGCCGCGCGAGGCCGCGGTCGGCGGTGACCACCGCGACGCGCTTTTCCGGTTGCTCCAGCGCTTGGCGCACTAGCAGCGCTATGCCCTGCGCCTCCTCCTCGATGGTCGCGGCCGCCATCAGCCGCACCCCATCAAGCCGGCGCCGGGCCGCGTCGAGCCCGATCCACGCGCGGCTCGCCTGCGGGGGCAGGAACAGCGAGGAGATCGCGCGGCTGCGCTGCGGTTCGGCCGCGCCGATCCCGCGCCGGTGCCACGGCTGCACCTCGGCGCGGTTCACTCCCATACGGTTGAGCAGGAGCTTGAGGTGATATTGCGGGTGGCTCAGCGCATCGCCGGAGCCGAACACAGGGCCGCCCGGCTCGTCCGCCGCTCCCGCAAGGCCGAGTTCCTCCCAGGCGGCATCGTCCATTGCAAGGTCGAGATCGGGCAGCACCACCGCGCCTTCGGGCAGTTCGGCCACCACCTTGAGCAATCGGGCGAGTGCGGGCGACGCGCTGGTGACCCCGGTCGCGACGATCGGGTGCGGCGGCGGGGCCCCCTTCCAGCGGCGCGCGGCGCGCTCAAACAGCAGGTTGCGCCGGGTGGCAGCATCGACCTCGCCGCGTTCCGCCAACTCTATCTGCCAGCGTGCATTGACCCGGGCGAAGAGGCGGATCGAGCGCTTCCAGTGTTCCGCAAGCTCCGCCAGACTGTCGAGCACCGGGTCTGCCCACAAATCTTCTGGCGCCTTATCCTCGACGAGCAGCCGATCGATCGTGCGCGCCATTTCGCGCGCAAGATTGAGCCTTGCGCGCCCTGGAAGCGGGTCCATCCCCTCGCTTGCGCGCTCCTCAGCGATCAAGCGGTCCAATGACAGCCAGCGGCGCACCGGATCGCAGGCGGGAGGGATATCGCTCGCACCGAGCGGATCGAGCGCCGCGCCGAGCTTCTCATCGAGGTCGAGGTCGCCCACTGCAATCATCCGCGGCATCAGCAGACCGCCCTCGCCCGTCTCACCGGCGTGGCGGATGAAGGCCTCGGACAGCGTGCGCGCGGCGCGGCTAGAGGGCACCAGCAGGGTCAGACGGGCAAGGCCAAAGCCGTCCTCGCGGTAGCGCGGCACCAAGCCCGCCACCAGCGCATCGGCAAAGCCGCGATGCGCGGCGATCGAATAGACGATCGGGCCGGGCTTGCGGGGCTCAGCCACCCAGCAGCGCCTCCTCGGTGGGGCGGATCGCCTCGGGCGTGCCGACCTCGAACCACCGTCCGGTGAAGGAAAGGCCGTAGAGCCGCCCTTCAGCTATCGCGCGCTCCCAAAGCGTCATGGTTCCGAACGGCCCCTCTGGCGCATCGCGCAGCAGACGGTGCGACACGAGCTGAATGCCGGTGTAGATGAAAGGCGCGATCCGCCCGTTGCGGCGGCGCGATAAGCGGCCCAGCTGGTCCATGTGAAAATCGCCCGGACCGCGGAAGTTCTCCGCCCGCGCGTACGGCACGACCAGCAGCAGCGCGTCCATCGTTTCGGGATTCCAACGGCGCGAAAGGTCGTGGAACGCCGTCTTGGGCCCGTCGAGCCAGATGTTGTCGGCGTTGAGGGCGAAGAACGGATCGGGCAGGTGGTCCCGCGCCTTGACCATCCCGCCGCCAGTCTCAAGCAGCAGTGCGCGCTCGTCCGAGACAGCCACGTGGGGCGTGCTGCGGGCGAGCACATGGGCCTCAAGCGCGTCGGCGAGGTAGTGGACGTTGACGACGGCCTTGGCGATTCCTGCCTCATCGAGACGGTCGAGCGCATGGTCGATCAGCGCCTTGCCCGCCACGCGCACGAGCGGCTTGGGCTGGCTGGCGGTCAGCGGCCTCATCCGTTTGCCGAGCCCGGCGGCGAGGATCATCGCGGTGTCCGAGGCGAGCGGCGTAGTGCTCATCCAGCGAAAGCCCCGTTTGCTTCGCGCAGTGCCTCGGGGACATTGGCGTCGAACCAATGCGCGACGGGCTCGAGCGCCGGGTGTGCCAGGTCGCGTTCGAGCGCTGCCCAGACCCGCGGGATCATCGCCAGATAGCGCGGCTTGCCGTCGCGGCGATCGAGCCGCGTGAAGATGCCGACGATCTTGGCATTGCGCTGCGCGCCCAGCGTCGCGTAGTCAGCGATGAAATCGTCGTCCACCACCCCGGCGTAGTGGGCGTAGTGCACCAGCATCGCGGTCTCGAGATCCATCGTCACATCGCGCCGCGCATCCTGCAGGAGCGAGACGAGGTCATAGGCCGGGTGGCCGACAAGCGCGTCCTGGAAGTCGATCAGGCCCTGCGGCGCGCTGGCCTGGCCGCCGAGCAGCATGATGTTCTCGGCATGATAGTCGCGCAGCACCGTGACGCCGGGGTCCTGCCGCGCGAGCAGGGGCCCGAGCACTTTGGCCCACGCCGCGGCATAGCCTTCGGCATCGACCTGAAGGCCCTGGGCCGGGCAATACCACTCGGTCAGCAGCGCAGCCTCGCGCTGGTAGACCGCCATGTCGTAAGGCGCGAAGGGTCCCGGCGGCAGGCGGTGGAGCGCCGCGAGCGCTTTGACCGCGGCTTCATAGGCGGCGCGTTCGTCCTTGGGGTTCAGGTCGAGCCAGTCGCGCATCCGGTCGTTGCCGAAATCCTCAGTCAGCACCCAGCCAGCTTGCGGCTCGGAGGCGAGGATCGCCGGCGCCCGCATGCCGCCTTCGTTGAGCCATTTCGCAACGTGGAGGAAGGGCGCGGGGTCTTCGTGCGGCGGCGGCGCGTGCATCAGAATCGCGCTCTCGCCGCCCGAACGGACAAGGCGGAAATAGCGGCGGAACGAGGCATCGCCCGGCAGCGGCTCGACAGCGGCGTCGGCCCAACCGGCGCGGGCGGTGAAATCGGCAAGACCTTCAGGCAGTTCGCTCATGGCATGCGCCCTACCCAATCCGCCCCGCCCCGGGCAATCGCAATCCGCCCGCCTTCCCCGCTTTCTCCCACGGGTTCGATGGTGATCGCGAGGCACGCCGGCTCCCGGTCGAAGCCCCCCGCATGATCCGGCCATTCAGCGAGCAAGACCGCGCCCTCACGGTAATCGTCGAGGCCGATCTCGGCGAGTTCGGACGGGTCGTCGAGCCGGTAGAAATCGGCATGGACGGCAGCAAGGCGCAGAGGAGGCGAATCGTAAGTCTCGATTATGGTGAAGGTCGGTGACGGGACCTCGCCGTCGTGGCCGAGCGCGGCAAGAATGCTGCGCGCCAGCGTGGTCTTGCCCGCTCCCAGCCCGCCCGTCAGCGCCACTACGTCGCCTGCCCGCAGCCGCTCGGCAATGCGCGCACCATAGGCCGCCATCGCCGCGAGATCCGGCAGGGCTTCGCGCGCCTCGTTCACGGCAAGCGAATCGTCGCCACGGTGCCCGCGCCTTTTCGGCTGACAATCTCGAGAGTCCCGTCATGCGCGGCGATTAGCTGGCGGGCGAGCGGGATGCCGAGGCCGGTGCGACGCTCGGGTGCGCCCTCACCGTCTGGCTTTAGCCCGCCCTGCGCGCGGGCGAGCTCCTGCGTGCTCATCCCCCGTCCATTGTCAGCGATGCTGACTTCCAGCCCCCATTCGGCACCTTCCGGCGCCCTCTTGATTTCGATGACGATACGCCCGCCCTCGGGGGTGTGGGTGACAGCGTTGTCGAGCAGATTGCCGAACGCGCGTCCCATCTGGCGCGGGTCGGCCTCGATCACCCGCCCGCGGCGGCCCTTCAGGTCTAGGCTCAGCCCCGCAGTGACGATCGTCGCTTCGCGCTCGCGCACCAGCGTGGTGAGGAAATCGAGCACATCGAGACGTTCCTTGCGGATCGGCAGCAAGCCGGCCTCGCTCTGTGAAAGATCGAGCACGTTCTCCACCTGCTCGGTCAGGCGCTCAACCGCGCTGAGGATCGCATCGACATATTCGCTGGCCGCCGCCGGATCCGCCGCCGCGCCGCTCTTCAGCAGCTCGGCATAGCCGCCGATAGTGGTGAGAGGCGTGCGGAATTCATACGACATGTTGGCGAGGAAGCGCGCCTTGACTCCGTCGGCCTCCTCGAGCGCCTCGGCACGTTCGCGCAGGGCCTGTTCGGCCTTTTGCGAAGCAGTGATGTCGAGCACGGTGAGGAGGCCGTTGCCGTCGGGCAGCGGAATCCCAGCAAAGCGCAGGGTGCGCCCGTCGGCAAGGTCCACGCGGCCCTCCTTCTCGCGCCGGTCGAGCGTCGCTGCACGCACCGCCGCACCGATCAGGCTGGCTTCTTCGGGATGCACAAGGTTGCGGCCGATGGCGCTCAACAGCTCGTCGGCGCTCGGGTGGCGGTCGAGGAGGTCGGCGGCGAGACCCCAGGTTCCCGCGAAACTGCGATTCCAGAGCTGCACCGACCCGTCGGGCGCGAAGATCGCCAGCGCCTCGAACAGGCTATCGAGCGTCGCGGTGCGGGTGCGTAGCAGCGTGTCTCGGACCGCGGATAGCGCGAGGCTCTCGGTGCGGTCCTCGGTGATCAGCACAAGGCCGCCGTCGGGCATCGGCTGGGCGACGACCCGCAGGTGCGTTCCGCCGGGTAGCGGCCACGCCTCCTCGAGCGAATTGCGCATACCGAACCACGCCGTCCGCTCACGCCGCCACTCGGGGAAGTCGCGTACTTCAGGCGTGCGACCGCGCTCGCGGGCTTCAGCGAGGAAGCGTTCGAAGGGGGTATGCGCCTCGACCGCATCATCAGTCAGCGAGAATAACCGGCGGAACGGGCGGTTGGCGAAGGTCAGCCGCTCCTCGTCGTCGAACAGCGCGACCCCCACCGAAAGCTGGTCAAGCAGCGCGCGCTGGGCATCGCGGAAGGCGCGGAACTCGCGCTCGACCTGCTGCTGCTCCTCGATGTCGATGGCATAGCCGGCTACGCCCTCCTGCCCCAATGGCAGATCGCTGACCCTTAGCGTGCGCCGCGCTCCGTGGATGGTGGCAGCGACGATACGCTCGGACTTGTTCTGGCTTTCGAGACTGGCGCGGGCGATGTCGCCGGGCGAGCGGCTGTCTTCGGGCTCGAGCAGTTCGATCTGGCCCTGCACCACTTCAGGCGCATCGACCGCGCCGACGGCATCGACATAGGCTTGGTTGACGAGCTGGAGCTTTAGCTCGGCGTCGCGGAACCACATCGGCATGGGCGCGGCTTCGATCAACCCCACGAGCGCGGCGAAATCGCCGGTGGCGCGCGAGGCGGCGGCGCGCAGGCGAGCCATCTCGCCATGGCTCTCGGTGAAGTCGAAGATCCATACCAGCGCCGCGCCGCCTGGCGAGACCTGCGGATCGGCAAGCGTGCCGTACAGCGCGAGGCTGCGCTGCGAGCCGGGCAGGTTGATCGCCATGCGGAACGGCGCGGCGCTTTTCTGGGTGGACTGGATTTTCGTCCAGAGCTGGTCGAGCTGCCCCTGCGCCAGCCCGCCCGCTTTGGCCTGGCCGGGCGTCGCGGTGAGCTCGGAAAGGTATTTGGGCATCGCCGCCAGTCCGAGCATCCGCGCCAGCTTGTCCGATGCCTCGATCCGCCCGTCGACCCGCACCAAAAGCGGCAACGCCGGGGCGACGTCGAGCAGGGTCTGCATCCGCTTGAGGCTGGTGCGCATCGCCTTGGCGCGCTTCACGCTCTGGTTCGCGCGCAGCACGACCACGCCCGCGCCCACCGCCCATGCGGCAAGCACGACCGCGATCAACACAAGCGAGAGCGGCGACACTTCCATCACCTAACCGCTATGCGCGTGGGCACGCGAGCGCAACGGTGATGAACCCGCCCGCCCCCAACCCCGTGTTAATTCGGGGCGGAGCGGGCGGTTTCGCCGGATCAGTAGCGCCAATCAGTAGCGGTAGTGGTCGGGCTTGTACGGGCCGGCCTGCGGCACGCCGATGTAGCTCGCCTGCTTGTTACTAAGCTGGGTCAGCTTCACGCCCAGCTTTTCAAGATGCAGCGCCGCGACCTTCTCGTCGAGATGTTTGGGCAGGACATAAACGTCGTTGCCGTATTCGTCCGCCTTGGTGAACAGTTCGATCTGCGCGAGGGTCTGGTTGGTGAAGCTCGCGCTCATCACAAAGCTCGGGTGACCGGTGCCGCAGCCTAGGTTCACCAGACGACCCTTGGCGAGGATGATGATCGACTTGCCATCCGGGAAGGTGACGATGTCCGTGCCTTCCTTGATCTCGCGCCAGTCGTAGTTGCTGAGCGCGCTTATCTGGATCTCGCTGTCGAAATGGCCGATGTTGCTGACGATCGCCATCGGCTTCATGTTCATCATGTGCTCGGCGGTGATGACGTCTTCGTTGCCGGTGGCAGTGACGAAGATGTCGGCGCGCTTCACGGCGTCTTCCATGGTAACGACCTCGAAGCCGTCCATGGCGGCTTGGAGCGCGCAGATCGGGTCGATCTCGGTGACCATGACGCGCGCGCCGCCGTCACGAAGCGAGGCTGCCGAACCCTTGCCGACATCGCCGTAGCCCGCGACGCAGGCAACCTTGCCGGCCAGCATCACGTCAGTTGCGCGGCGAATCGCGTCGACCAGCGATTCCTTGCAGCCATAGAGGTTGTCGAACTTCGACTTGGTCACCGAATCGTTTACGTTGATCGCCGGGAACGGGAGCTTACCTGCCTTGGCGATCTGGTAGAGCCGCATCACGCCCGTGGTGGTTTCTTCAGAGACGCCCTTGATAGCCTTCACCGTCTTGGTGAGGTAGCCCGGCTTGGCGGCGACGAAGATCTTCAGCGCGCGCTGGAACTCGATTTCTTCGGCATTGGTCGGCTCACCCATTTCCTCGCCTGCTTCGATGCGTGCGCCCCACAGGGCGAACATGGTGGCATCGCCGCCGTCGTCGAGGATCAAGTTGCAGGTGAGGTCGAGATCATCCTCGCTCGCCCAGTCGAAGATGCGGCCGACATAATCCCAATACTCTGCCAGCGTCTCGCCCTTGATCGCGAACACCGGAATGCCGGCCTGCGCGATGGCCGCGGCGGCGTGGTCCTGGGTGGAGAAGATGTTGCAGGTCGCCCAGCGCACTTCTGCGCCGAGCGCGACGAGGGTCTCGATCAGCACGGCAGTCTGAATGGTCATGTGGAGCGAGCCGGTGATGCGCGCGCCCTTGAGGGGCTGGGCCGCGCCGTATTCCTCACGCAGGGCCATTAGGCCGGGCATTTCGGTTTCAGCGATCATGATCTCGTCGCGGCCGAACTGGGCGAGTGCGATGTCCTTGATGACGTATTCGGTGGTCGGGGCGGCAGCGAGGGTGGCCATGAACTTGTCTCCTGTGCGCAGATAAGCGCCCGCAAGGGCGGGCCTGCTAAAGCGCTCTGCCCCTAGCGGCAGTCACGGATTGAAGCAAATATAAACTTATCTTTATATGTCTATTTGTTGCCCCCTACGGGTCACCCGCTATAAGATGTGCCGGACTCTCCCCCTTGCACAAGGATGCACAGCACATGACCATTTCCGTTGGCGACAAGATCCCCGAAGTCACCCTCATCAAGGCCACTGCGGAAGGGCCGCAGGCGGTCAAGTCCTCCGAATACTTCGCCGGCAAGAAGGTTGCGCTGTTCTCCGTGCCGGGAGCCTTCACCCCGACCTGCTCGGCCAAGCACCTGCCGGGCTTCGTCGACAAGGCCGCCGACCTCAAGGCCAAGGGCATCGACGAGATCGTCGGCACCGCGGTCAACGACGCTTTCGTGATGGGCGCGTGGAACAAGGCGCAAGGTTCGGACGACATCACCATGCTCGCCGACGGCAATGCCGACTTCGTGCAGGCTGTCGGCCTGACCATGGACGGTTCGGGCTTTGGCATGGGCACCCGCGGCCAGCGCTTCTCGATGGTCATCAACGACGGCGTGGTCGAACAGATCAACGTTGAAGAGCCGGGCGACTTCAAGGTTTCGAGCGCGGATTACCTGCTCGGCCAGCTCTAGGCCGCAGCCGCAACTCACACGAAAAAGGGGCGTCCCTCGCGGGGCGCCCCTTTTTTTGTTCGCTTAGGATGTGCGCAGACGGTGGATCAATACCCCATCAGGCTCATGACTTCCTTGCGGCTGCCGTGGTCGTCGAGGAAGCAGCCCAGCATACGGCTCGTCACCATGCCGACGCCGTGGGTCTTGACCCCGCGGCCGGTCATGCAGCCGTGCTCGGCTTCGATCACCACCGCGACGCCGTGCGGATCGAGATTATCCCAGATGCATTGCGCCACCTCGGCGGTCAGGCGCTCCTGAATCTGCAACCGGTTGGCATAGCCGTGGAGCACGCGCGCGAGCTTCGAGATGCCAACCACCTTGGTTTTGGGCAGATAGGCGATCGCCGCCTTACCAGTGATCGGCGCCATGTGGTGTTCGCAATGCGACTGGAAGGGAATGTTCTTGAGCAGCACGATCTCGTCATATCCGCCCACCTCGGTGAACTGGCGCGTGAGGTGGATCGCCGGGTCTTCCTTGTAGCCCGCGCAATATTCCAGCCACGCACGCCCCACCCGCTTGGGCGTGTCGAGCAGGCCCTCGCGCGCCGGGTCATCGCCAGCCCAGCGCAGCAGCGTGCGAATCGCGTCCTGAACCTCATCGGGCACCTCGGGCTTACCGAGCGGGTTTTCCGGATCGAACTCGTCGTGATCGTGGGCGGTCATGTAATTCATGGTCGTTTGTCTTTCTTCCCTCATCAGCGCGTATCTTGCCCTCTCGGCTGCCAGTCTGGAGTTTCGTAAACCAACCGGACTGTTACGCGTTCCCTACAGATACGCAGATTGCGCCGGAAGGATGCTCTTCCCATTCTATACAAATGTAATAGGCCGCACGGGCAATTTATCCCCGGGCGAAGTGTATAGGAAGCGAGGACCCCGTGCGAGAGCCGAGCACTGCCGACTTCGAAGCCGCCGCGCACGGCGTGCTGGCGCGCCTGCCGGACGTGTTCCGGCGCGAACTCGAAGGCGTGGTGCTGCGGGTGGAGGAGTTTGCGACTGACGAACAGCTCCATTCGCTCGGCATCGAGGACCCTTGGGAGCTCACCGGGCTTTATGAAGGCGTGGCGCTCACCGAAAGGTCTCAATGGGACAGTGATGGGCTGCCGCCCGTTATTACCCTGTTCCGCCAACCGCTGCTTGCCGAGATGGAGGAGACCGGCGTCGGCTTTGCCGCACTGATCCGCCATGTCGTGATCCACGAGGCGGGGCACCACTTCGGCCTATCGGACGAGGACATGCACGCGCTTGAGGACAGTGTGGGGGAATAGAGAGGGTTGATGGTAGGAAGCTGGCCAATGCGCTGCGATTGGCTTCAAGGCACCCGGAACGATTACTCCGCCGCTGCGCGGCTCCGTAAATGATCCGTGGCAGAACCAACAACGCCCGCCCCTTTTACAAGGAGCGGGCGTTGTTGGTGCACCCGGAACGATTCGAACGTCCGACCCCCAGATTCGTAGTCTGGTGCTCTATCCAGCTGAGCTACGGGTGCGCGCTGAGGGGGGCCAAATAGGGGGGACGCCCGGGCTTGGCAAGGGTCTTTTGCGGACCGTCAGTGATTTTGGAACAGCGCCCGCGCCAGCTTTACGTCGAGCGGCGGCTTGGAAAGCGCAAGCGCCTCGGCAGGGGTGAACCACTCCGCCGCCCCGCCCTCAAGCGCGTGCGGCTCACCGTCCCACTGCGCGATGGTGTAAAGCAGGATGACAATCGGCCGCCCCGCCTCCGCGGCCCCGGTTTCGGCGAATCCGGTAGGGGTGCAGTCTTCCGCCAGGCAGCGGATGCCGAGCTCCTCGGTGAGCTCGCGCACCAGCGCATCCGCAGGCATTTCCGACGGTTCAACCTTCCCCCCCGGAAACTCCCATAGGCCAGCGTGGTGTTTACCTTCAGGTCGGCGGTGCATCAACCAACGCCCGTCGGCGCGGCGAAGAGCCCCGGCAACAACCGCGATCCAAGGCTCCCTCATGTCGGTTTTCTTTCCAGTTAACGAAGCCTCATCAATACTTTTTTAACCCGATAACACGATTTTGAGACCATCAGCACGCAGAGATAGGGGCCATCCCGATGTTGTCGAATATCACGAAAGATCTCGTCGATGACACTTCGGGCGCAACCGCTATCGAATACGGACTGGTCCTTGGACTCATTGCGATCGCCACGATCGTCGCGCTGCAAAGCGTCGCCGACACAACGACCGCAATGTGGAACATGGTTCGGACTAGAAGTGTCGAGGCAATGAGCGGAGCTTGAAAACTTCGTATTGAGTTAGGAATTTCTCAATAAATGCTGCCGTAAAACACATACAGCCCGCCACGACACAGGGGGGCTCGGGTATCGAAGACCAAACAGGAGACCAAACATGACCTTTTTCAAGAACCTCGTCCGTGACGAACAGGGCGCAACCGCCATTGAATACGGCCTCATCGCCGCTCTGATCGCCGTCGCTGCCATCACCGCGATGAGCGCGCTCGGCACCACGCTGACCGGCACGTTCACCAACGTGAGCGCGAAGATGGCTCCGGGCGTCACCGGCGCTTAATAGCTCCGCCGCTTTTACTAAGATCAACGGCGGGGAGCAATCTCCGCCGTTTTTCTTTCCAAGACCATGCTCCCGAACAAGGGTGCTAACACCGGAAGACCGAGAAACTGGCAGAACCCGCAAGGGTCGAGCTCTAACTATAATCCGGATCAGGCGCCGCGGCTGAGGACCACTCGAGAGCCGCACGGGGGGGGCACGGTCAAAGACGATCAGTCGGAGACCAGACATGAATTTGATCAAGAAACTCGCCCACGACGAACAGGGTGCGACTGCCATTGAATATGGCCTGATCGCAGCGCTGATCGCCGTTGCCGCGATCACCGCAATGACTACCCTTGGTACGACCCTCCGGGGCACGTTCACCAACGTGAGCACCAAGATGGCACCGGGCGTTACCGGCGCATAAGCTTGCAATCCTTACCAAACAGATGAACGGCGAGGAGCGATCCTCGCCGTTTTTCGTTATGCCATGCGGCCGATCGGAACCTGAAATCGCTAAGGGGTGTTAGCGCGCGCGCACCACCAGCTTGACCTTCTGGCCCGGCGTCACTGCGGCGTTGCTGGCCAGCGCGTTGAGCACCCGGAAGCGGTCCTCCTGAGCGCTGTCATAAGCCATGCGACGCGACAGGCTCGCCACGGTATCGCCGCGCGCGACAGTCACAACCTGGAGCTTTTTCGGCACAACCGCGCCCGCCTCGGCCTGAGTGATTCGCCGCATCGACTGGAACATCCCGTCGAAAGTCGCCGCTCGGCCCGCAGGCGCGATCACTGCGAAGTGGAACGCCTTGTCGCGGGCAAATTCATACGCGAACACAATCACATCGACCTGCGAATTGCCGTTATTGACCCGCGCCGTCCCGTAGACCGCCGGAAGGCCGTTGACGGTGGTGCGCTGCATCTCGCCGGGCGCTAGCGTACTTTTCTCACCGCCCAGCGCCGTGAAAGCGGTGCGCACATAGGTATCGAGATTGCCGTTGTAGGCGGCGGTCGTCATCTGCGCCTGACCGCCCTGCCCCTGGATGCTCACCGCGCGCGTGCCGTTGACCATGTAGAAGCCTTGGGGCGCGGTAAAGGCGAGGCGCAGCTCAGGATGGATGAAGGTGCTCCCCTCGATCAGCCCCTGTGCGGGGTCGTCGCCGTAGCGCAGCCCGTCGATCCGGGTGAGGAAGGTGTCGCGATTCGTTACACCCGTGCTCGCCGCACCTGCCTTGGCGAGTGCGCCCTGCACGCGGCTGGCTGGGTCGGGGTGGGTCGAGGCCCATGCAGGCACGCTCGCATTGCGACCCTGGATCCGCGCATCAAGCGCGTTCTGCGCAGCGAGGCTCGCCAAAACCGTCCCCATCGCGCGCCGGTCATAGCCCGCGCGGCCGAGATACTGGATGCCGAGATCATCCGCCTCAAGCTCCTGCTTGCGCGAGAATTTGAGCGTCAGCAGCTGCGATCCCTGCAGAAACCCCTGTGAAATCTGCTGCCCGATGCCCGAATCTCCGAGCAGGATCGAGGAGCCGATCGCACCGAGAAGGCCGAGGATCGAGTTCTTTTGCGCCGCCTTTTCGCGCCGCTGAGAGTGGCGCGCGGCTACGTGGCCGACCTCGTGGCCAAGCACGCCGGCGAGTTCGGCCTCGTTGTTCATCAGCGTCACGAGCTGGCGCGTCGTGTAGATATAGCCGCCCGGCACCGCGAAGGCGTTGTGCACCGGCGAGTTCAGCAGGCTGACCGTAAAGGCCTCGCGCGCATTTCCGAGACCCGACTGCACCGCCACGTTCTTGCCGATCTGCTCGACATAGGTCGCCTGCGGACCCGACATCGCGCCGCCGAATTCGGCAAGGAATTGCGGATGATACTGGGCGCCCGTCTGGGCTTCCTTCTGGCTGATCGGCGCCGAGGCCGAGGGCACCTGCGCGCCGGCGCCCATGCACCCCGCAAGCGCGATCGTCGCCGCACTAAAGCCCCACATATTGCGTGATATCCGTGCCATCATCAGTCCCTTTTTCGCTTGTCCCGTCATCCGCTTTTCGCAGCCTGTCAGGAAAGCATTGTGCAACAGGGGACTGACGAACGTAACCTTAACTTGCGATGGCCTCACCCGCCAATGGCGAGGAAGCGTTGCTCACGCGCGGTGATCAGTTGTTCGCCGCTCTTGGCTGCGAGCGCGTCGAGCTCTTCCGAGAGCGCCGTCCCGAGCATCCGCGCAGCCGCAACCGGATCGCGATGCGCGCCGCCGACTGGCTCCTTGACGATGCGGTCGATGACGTTGATCCGCTTGAGATCCTGCGCGGTGATCTTCATTGCCTGCGCAGCCTCGGGCGCCTTTTCCGAGGTGCGCCACAGGATCGAAGCGCAGCCTTCCGGCGAGATCACCGAATAGACCGCGTGTTCGAACATCAGCACGCGGTTGGCCGAGGCGAGCGCCACAGCGCCGCCCGAACCGCCCTCGCCAACGATCGCCGCGATCATCGGCACCTCAAGGGCAAGGCACGCTTCGGTCGAGCGGGCGATCGCTTCGGCCTGGCCGCGTTCTTCCGCCTCGATCCCCGGGAAAGCCCCGGAGGTATCCACCAGCGTCACCACCGGCAGGCCGAATCGGCTTGCCATTTCCATCAGGCGGATCGCCTTGCGATAACCCTCCGGTTTGCCCATGCCGAAATTGTGGCGAATGCGGCTCTGCGTGTCGTTGCCCTTCTCGTGGCCGAGCAACATCACCCGCCGCCCGCCAAGCCGAGCAAAGCCGCCCATGATCGCGAGATCGTCGCCATAGAGCCGATCGCCGCCCAGCGGCATGAACTCGGTAAAGGCGTGCGCGACATAGTCGCGGAAATGCGGGCGTTGCGGGTGCCGGGCGACCTGCGTCTTCTGCCAGGGGGTGAGCGAGCCATAGGTGCTGGCGAGCAGCTCGGTGCTCTTGGACTCGAGCCGGCCGATCTCGCCGGCGACATCGACATCATGCAGCGCGTTGACACTGCGTAGCTGCGCAATGCGTTCTTCCAGCGCGGCGACGGGCTTCTCGAAATCGAGGTAGGAAATCATCGAGCGGAGCTAGTCGGATGTTGCCTTCGTTGCAAGCGGATGACGGGAATTGACCAGCGCCACGAGCCGCGCGGCGTCGACATGAGTGTAGATTTGCGTGGTGGATATGTCGGCATGACCGAGCAGGGTTTGCAGGACACGCAGGTCTGCACCGCCTTCCAGCAGGTGTGTGGCAAAGGCATGGCGCAGCACATGGGGGCTGATGCCGACGGGATCGAGCCCGGCGCGGCCCGCCAGCTCCTTGAGCAGCTGGAACAGTCGCACCCGGCTGAAATGCTGGGCTTTTCCAGAGGGGAACAGGAAGCGCGAGGCGGGTACCTGCGGGCGCAGCGCCAGCCATCGCCCCACCGCGTCGAGCGCCCTTGCGCCCACCGGCACCATCCGGCTCGCTCCGCCCTTGCCCGTAACCGTCAGGAACGGCGCGTCGCGCGGCACGGCGTGCAGCGGCAGGCTCACCAGTTCTGTGGCCCGCAGGCCCGATCCGTAGAGCAACTCGATCAGCGCCAGCAGCCGGACCGCCTTGGGATCATCGCCCGAGGCCTCTTCCTCAGCGCGGGCGAACAGCGCGGCGATCTGGTCATGGCCCATCACCTTGGGGAGCGGACGGCGCGCGCGCGGGCGCGGCAGGGCGCCGGAGGGGTCATCCTGACGCCAGCCCTCGTCGATGGCGAACCCGAAGAATTGCCGCAATGCCGAGGCTTTTCTCGCGACGCTGGCAGGCGCAAGGCTCGCCCATTCCCCCGCAAGGCTCGCCACGGCATCGCGGTCGGCTGCGGCAAGGTCGCCGATTGCCTCCTCGGCCCCAGCAAAATCGCGGCGATAGGCAGCAAGCGTGTTAATCGCCGCCCCGCGCTCGGCGGCGAGCATGGCGAGGTAGGCTTCAGTCGCTGCCGACATGGCGCGTCAGCCGCGCGCCACCGCCTCAGCGGCGATCATACGAGCCTCAGCCGTCATCCCGACGCGGGTCAGCGCCGAAGTGATGTGATAAAGGTGCAGCGGGGTCATCTGCTCCCAGCTCGTCCCCTGCATGCCCAGCCCGGCAAGCAGCACCACCAGCGCCGGATTGCCGACATTGGCGGCATCGGAGATAGCCCGGCTCCAGCGCGTCTGCCGCGAGATGTTCGCACCAAGATCGCCCGCAACCGCGTTGGCATCGCTCTCGCTCAGCCGTCCTAGGCCCGCAAGGCCCGCGACGAGGAAGGCGGATTTGCGCTGCTCGGGGCTGTCGTCGCCACTGACAAAGCTCTCGACCGCGCTCTGCCCTACGCCTTCGCCATTGGGGGCGGCGAGTGCGATCAGCGCCCATCCGAGCGAACCTTCCTCAACGACATTCGCCCAGCGTCCCGCGTTGCGATCTAGCCCCGCGGCAAGCATCGCGCCGATCAGGTCGCCCGCCGCGTCGGCATGGCTTGCGTTCACGGGAATGCGCGCGGCGGCATAGGCGGTAAGCACCCGCGCGCCGTAACCGTCGCCGCCGCCCAGCGTAGCGCCTGCCGCCCAGAGCCGCTGCATCGCGGCGATGCGCGCGGCCGGATCGGTGGCAAGATAGGCCTCGCGCAAGGTCGCGGCGTTAGTCTGCGGGTCACCGGTCGCGGCGCTATCGAGATAAACTTCGGAATAGAGATCGACCATCGCGTCGGCCGACATGATGCCCTCGCGCGCTGCGCGCCCGGCGAAGGCAGCGCGCTGGGTCGCGGGCAACATCGGCAGCAGCGCGCCGGCGCGGGCGTAGTAGGCTCCGCCGCGCGCCTTGAGCGCATTGTCTAGCACGCCGCCCGGGATCGGTTCGCTGACCGCATTGGCGAGGCCGAAGCGCCAAGGGTTCAGATCATCCACGCCGTTCCACTCGATCTGCACCCCGCGCTGGCCGCGTCCCGCAGCACCGGCGAGGCGCCGCGCCAGCAACACGTCAACGCGCGGGGCAACGCCGCGGAACAGCGCCCTGTCGAGCTGTGTGGCGGCAACCGCCGCCTCGCCCGCATAGGCGTTGCAGATTGCCTGCCACATCTGCCACTCGCCGTCCGTACGCTGCGAGCCTTGCAGCCGCACAGCAGGGCATGCCCCGGTGATGTCGCCGCTCGCAAGATAGGCGGTGAGCGCCTCCTGCGTGAGCGCAGGCGACCAATTGGCGGTATCGATGTCCTGCACCACCGCGCGGACCAACGCGTATTCGCCCATCCGGTTGAGCACGCCAACGCGCAGCGCAGCAAACTCAATCGGATCCATGCCGAGCGGCGCAGCAAGCCGGCTCGCCAGCGCGCGGCGCAGCAGGATGTGCCCCCATCGCGAAACCATCGGGCCTTGCGTGCCGTTCAGCACCGCCCGCACCAGCTTGTCTGACTGGTTGGAGAGGGCGGCTGGGGGCAGCCCGCCCTCATCCACCGCCAGCACGCCGACGCGGGTCAGCGCCCGCTGCGCACCGAGGGGAATGTCGGACTTGGGCGCAAGGCCGAGAAGCTGGTCGAGCTCCTCGGTCGACATGTTCTCGAGCTGCTCGATGCTTGGCAGGCGGGACAGTTCTTCGCGCGAAATGCGCGGCAGCGCCGGAAGGCTCGAAGGGTCAACCGGCATGCCGGGCGGCGGCAGTGCGCCGGGCGCTCCCGCGGGCGGCTGGGCAGTCCCTTGCGCGGGAGCCTGACTCGGACGCGGGCTCGGCGCGGGCACGGGATCGTCGAAACCGGGCGGCAGGAGCGATTCGGGCTTGCCCTGCGCGCCAGCGAAGCTCGCCAACCCCGCCCCGCCAAGCGCGGCCACAAAGCCGATCGCAGCGATGCTCGCGGTCAGGCCGAACCGCCGCCTCATTGCCCCTGCCCCGGCAACGCGACCGGCTCGGCGATCGCGTGCATCGCCTCTTCGCCGCCGTCGAACCACGCGAGCGCAAGGAGGACAACCAGCACCAGCACGCCCAATCCGATCATCAGCTTGCGCCGCGCGGGCTGCGTCGCCGGCACGGGGCCATCGGAGAGACCGGTCGGGGAGAGACGCGAGGAGCGCAGGTTTGCCATATTGCGCGTGCCCTAGCCCATCTATAGGCCCTGCGGCAATGTCCGCCGCGCCCTCTTCCCCTTCGTCTTCCGCCTCTGGCCGCGATCTGGCCGCCGTCGCTGCGCGCATCACGCGGCCGGTGGTGCTGGTGGGCCTGATGGGGGCCGGCAAGTCGACCGTGGGGCGCAAGCTCGCAAGCCTCCTGAACCGCGATTTCGTCGATGCGGACGAGGCGATCGTGGAGGCGGCGCAGCGAACGATCCCCGAGATGTTCGAGACCTTCGGCGAGGCCCATTTCCGCGACGGCGAACGGCGCGTGATCGCGCGGCTGATCGAGGAAGGCCACGGGGTGATCGCCACCGGCGGAGGCGCTTTCGTCGACCCCGTCACGCGCGCTGCTGTGCTCGAAAAAGCCATTGCGGTGTGGATCGATTGCGACATCGATACGCTGGTCGAGCGCACCGCACGGCGCTCCAACCGCCCGCTGCTCAAGACCGGCAACCCCCGCGACATCCTCGCAAGGCTGGCCGCCGAACGCGCGCCCTTCTATGCCGAGGCCCCCATCCGTGTCATCAGCGAGAACGGCCCCCACGCAGGCACCGCCCGCGCAATCATCGAGGCGATCGACCAATGGCTGTAATTCCCGTCGCGCTCGCCGGGCG
>JANNWO010000217.1:0-9598 GCA_031408395.1 Sphingomonadales bacterium
GCTGGCATGGGCGCTGCTTTGGTCCCCGCCCTTCACCGGGGTGCCGACCTATTGGGAGATCGTCGCGCTGGCGGTGGGCGTGCGGCTGCTGCTGTCGGCATGCGAGGTGCCTTCGATCAGCATGGTGCCTGAAATCACCGGCGATTATGTCGAACGCACCACTCTGTTCCGCTATCGTTATCTGTCGGGCTGGCTCGGCGGGCTGACGATGTCGGTGCTCGCCTTCACGGTGTTCCTGCCTACCCCGGAATCGCAGCTGCAGCCCGATGGCTATGCCATATTCGGAATGGTCGGCGCGGTGGTGATCCTGGTTTCGGTGATCGGTTCGGCCTTGGGCCAGCACTCCTATCTCGCGCGGCTGCCCGACCATGCCCCACCGCCCTTTTCGCTGACGGGTGCCTTTGCCGAAATCTTTGACGCCTTCCGGGAACGTGCCTTCGTGATTTTCGCCGCAGGCGCGTTGGCGGCTCATGTCAGTTCCGGGATGTCGCTGTCGATCACGCTGTATGTGACCCGCTATGTCTGGCAATTCAGCGAGTTGGCCTTCAAGCTTTATCCGCTGGCGCTGGGCCTGTCGGTGGTGCTGATGTTTGTGATTGTCGGCCCGCTCCACCGCCGCTTCGGCAAGCCGATGAGCGGCGCGGTGGGTTCGCTGGCCACGCTAGCCATCGCGGGGACACCCTACCTGCTGTTCCTCACCGGTCTGTGGCCGACGACCGGATCGGTGCTGTCGACCGGGCTGTTCATGGCCTTCATGGTCGCGGCCAATACGTCTGCCGTGGTGACAATTATCTCGGCCACATCGATGGTCGCAGAAATTGTCGAAGCCTACGAGGAGCGCACCGGCAAGCGTGCCGAGGGGACGTTTTATGCGGGCAATTGGCTGGTGACGAAGGCGGCGACCGGCGGGGGCATTCTGATGACCAGCCTGATCGTTGAGACCATCGGCCTTGCCCCGGGCACAGCGCAAGCGGACATCGCGCCGGAAGTGGTCGACAATCTTGCGCTGGCCTACCTCGTAGCGTCGGCAGTGCTGGCGCTGACGGCGGCGTACTGGCTCGCCCGCTTCCCGATATCCCGCGCCGATCACGAGGCTCGCATCGCCGCCCGCATCACTGCCGAACGCGCCGCACCGAGGGTGCCCGCGCACCACAAATGAGAGCTTGGCGGGTGCGCCATGCTCTGCCACGGTTACCCGCAGATTCGCCAAAGATTTGGCTGCATTTAAGCACGAGAGAGGAACTACCCCATGGATTTCGAACCCACCGAACGCCAGCTCTATTGGCGCAATCGCGTGCGCGACTTCATCGAGGCGCACGTGCGCCCGAACATGGCGGTCTACACGCGACAGGAGCATGAAGGCGAGCGCTGGAAGGTCATCCCGATCATCGAGGAAACCAAGGCCAAGGCCAAGGAAGCCGGCATCTGGAACCTGTTCATGCCGCCGCGCAATGACAGCCACCACCATGTCGATGACAGCTTCGAGTTCGAAGGCCCCGGCCTCACCAACCTCGAATACGCGATGTGCGCCGAAGAAATGGGCCGCATCGGCTGGGCGAGCGAGGTGTTCAACTGCTCGGCGCCCGATACCGGCAACATGGAAGTGTTCTTCCGCTATGGCACCCGCGAACACAAGGAAGCGTGGCTGCGTCCGCTGATGAACGGCGAGATCCGTTCGGCCTTCCTCATGACCGAACCGAACACCGCCTCGTCCGACGCAACCAACATCGAGACCCGGATCGAGCGTGACGGCGATCACTACGTCATCAACGGGCGCAAGTGGTGGTCTTCGGGCCTCGGCGATCCGCGTTGCAAGATCGCCATCGTGATGGGCAAGACCAATCCCGACGCCCAGCGCCACGCGCAGCAATCGCAGATCCTGATGCCGATCAACACCCCCGGCGTGAACATCCTGCGTCACCTGCCGGTGTTCGGCTATGACGATGCGCCGCACGGCCACATGGAAGTCGAGATGAAGGACGTGCGCGTCCCCGCCGACAACATCCTGCTCGGCGAAGGGCGCGGTTTCGAGATCGCGCAGGGCCGCCTCGGGCCGGGCCGCATCCACCACTGCATGCGCACCATCGGGGTCGCCGAAGAGGCGCTCGCCAAGATGTGCCGCCGCCTGCAGGAGCGTGAAGCCTTCGGCAAGCCGGTCTACAAGCACTCGGTCTGGGAAGAGCGCGTGGCGCGCGCCCGTATCGACATCGACATGACCCGGCTCCTGTGCCTCAAGGCCGCCGACATGATGGATAAGGTCGGCAACAAGGCTGCCAAGCAGGAAATCGCGATGATCAAGGTGCAGGCGCCCAACATGGCCCTGAAGATCATTGACGATGCCATTCAGGCGCCTGGCGGCGGCGGCGTGTCGGACGACTATGGCCTCGCGTCGGCCTACGCCCATCAGCGCACGCTGCGCCTTGCTGACGGGCCGGACGAGGTCCACGCCCGATCGATCGCGCACATGGAGTTTGCCAAGCACGCACCCCGTCCGGGTCCAACGGCCAACGCCCTGCGCGGCGATCATGGCCGGGCGGTCAACGACACCGGCAGCTTCAGCTCGGGCGATATGGGCGTGGCCCGCTGACGCGAGTTAGTTGATGAAACACCTCCGAGGGCGGCTTTGAACGAAAGTCGCCCTCAATTCCCACCAGGCGGCAATCCTGTAGGAACCACCGTGGGGCAATCCAACACAAGCGAGAGGAAGCGCATGGCCAAGGCAGCCATCCTTGAACAACCCGGCCAAGGCCTCAAAATCGTCGAGGTCAGCTATGCCGATCCCGGCCCGCACGAGGTGTTGATCGACACCAAGGCGTGCGGGTTGTGCCATTCGGACCTGCACTTCATCGATGGGGACTACCCTCACGCGCTCCCGGCGATTCCGGGGCACGAGGCGGCGGGCATCGTCCGCGCGGTCGGTTCAGAAGTGCGCACCGTGAAGCCCGGCGATCACGTCGTCTCCTGCCTTTCCGCGTTCTGCGGGCATTGCGAGTTCTGCGTCACCGGACGGATGGCGCTTTGCATGGGGGCCGACACCCGCCGCGCCAAGGGTGACGCTTCGCGCATCGCCTTCGCCGACGGCTCGCCGGTCAACCAGATGCTCAACCTCTCGGCCCTTTCCGAGCAGATGCTGATCCACGAACACGCCTGCGTCGCGATCGACAAGGACATGCCCTTCGACCGCGCTGCCTTGCTCGGCTGCGCGGTGACGACCGGTGCAGGAACGATCTTCAACGCCTGCAAGGTGACCCCGGGCGAGACCGTGCTGGTGGTCGGCTGCGGCGGGGTGGGCCTTGCCGCGATCAACGCCGCCAGGATCGCGGGCGCATCCAAGATCATCGCCGCCGATCCGCTCCCCGAAAAGCGCGCGCTCGCCGAAGTGTTGGGCGCGACCCACACCGTCGACGCGCTCGCGCCCGACGCTGCCAAACAGATCATCGCGATCTCGGGCGGCGGGGTCGACTGGGGGATCGAGGCGGTGGGCCGTCAGGCTTCCGCCGATCTCGCGGTCGCATCCTTGCGTCGCGGGGGCACGGCAGTGATCCTCGGCATGATGCCGCTCGACTGCAAGGTCGGCCTCTCGGCCTTCGACCTGCTGGGCGGCAAGAAGCTGATGGGCGCATTGATGGGAATGAATCACTTCCCCGTCGATCTCCCGCGCCTTGTCGACTTCTACCTGCGCGGGCTGCTCGATCTCGACACGATCATCGCCGAGCGCATCTCGCTCGAAGAGGTGAACGAAGGCTTCAACACAATGCGCGCCGGAACCTCGGCCCGCACCGTGGTGGTGTTCGACTGATGCCCGAGGCGCCCAACATCGATTACGACACCGAGATGGTCGGCACGGTCGAAGTGACTGAGAAGGACGCGCTCGACCTTGATACGCTGACCGGCTGGTTCACCGCCAATGTCGAGGGTTTCGAAGGCCCGATCAGCTACACCAAGTTCAAGGGCGGCCAGTCGAACCCGACCTACCGGATCGACACGCCGGGCGCTTCCTATGTGTTGCGCCGCCAGCCCTTCGGCAAGCTGCTCCCCAGCGCCCACGCGGTCGACCGCGAATATGCGGCGATGACCGGGCTCTACCCGACCGGCTTCCCGGTGCCGCGCACCTATGGGCTGTGCGAGGACCCCGAGGTGATCGGATCGAAGTTCTTCGTGATGAGCGTGGCCGATGGCCGCTCGCTGTGGAACGGCGCTCTGCCCGGCCTAACGCCGGAGGAACGCCGCGCGCACTACAATGCGCTGATCGACACGATCGCCGACCTCCACCTTAACCAGCCCGACCGGATCGGGATGGGCGATTACGGCAAGCCGACCGACTATTGCGCACGCCAGATCACGCGCTGGACCAAGCAGTACAAGCTGTCCGAAACCGAGCTCATGCCGGAAATGGAGCGGCTGATCGAATGGCTGCCGCAGACCATTCCGCCGCAACACGGATCATCCGTGGTGCACGGCGACTACCGGCTCGACAACGTGATCTTCGACAAGACCGAAGCCCGCATTATCGCTGTTCTCGATTGGGAGCTGTCGACGCTCGGCGATCCGATTGCGGACTTCAGCTACCTGATGCTCAACTGGCACAACCCGGCGGATGGCCGCGCGGGGCTGCTGGGGCTCGACATCGAAAGCCTCGGCATCCCCTCGCAGGAAGAGGCGGTCGAACGCTACGTCGCGCGCACCGGCTATCCGGTGCCGCCGATGGACTGGTACTTCGCCTACAACCTGTTCCGGCTCGCAGGCATCATGCAGGGCATCAAAAAGCGTGTGATCGACGGGACGGCCTCAAGCGCCCACGCTAAGGCGATGAGCGACCGGGTGCGCCCGCTCGCCGAGCGCGCGTACCACTTCGCGCTGGCCGCGGGGATGCCAGCGTAAAGCTTGCCGAGCCTGTCGGGCGCGGCTAGGCGCGCGCTCGTAACCTGCCGCAGGAGACCCCTCCATGAACGACGCCCTGATCACCACTATCGAAGCCGCGTGGGAGACCCGTGCGGACATTACCCCTGCCAGCCTCGACGTCGCGGCGGTGGTGAACGAAGTGCTCGGAATGCTCGACTCCGGCGTAGTTCGCGTCGCCGAGCCGGACGGCGCCAATCCGCTTGGGGGCGGCTGGAAGGTCAACCAGTGGCTCAAGAAAGCGGTGCTCC
Organism: Sphingomonadales bacterium; assembly: GCA_031408395.1. Lineage (GTDB taxonomy): Bacteria > Pseudomonadota > Alphaproteobacteria > Sphingomonadales > Sphingomonadaceae > Erythrobacter. The sequence goes on from JANNWO010000217.1 coordinate 5,151, forward strand.
TCAGCTTCCGTCTCAACGACAACGCGATCGTCGATGGCGGCGCGGCGAGCGCGCCGGCCTATGACAAGGTACCCCTGAAGTTTGTCGGTTGGGACGAGACACGCTTCCGCGATGCGGGCTTCCGGGTCGTGCCGGGGGCCGTTGTGCGGCGCGGCGCGCACATTTCGAAGGGGGCAGTTCTTATGCCGAGCTTCGTCAATATCGGCGCCTATGTGGGCGAGAACACCATGATCGACACTTGGGCTACCGTCGGCTCGTGCGCGCAGATCGGCGCGAACGTGCACATCTCGGGCGGCGCAGGGATCGGCGGCGTGCTTGAACCGCTGCAGGCCGAACCCGTCATCATCGGCGACGGCGCGTTTATCGGCGCGCGCGCGGAAGTGGCCGAGGGCGTGCGCGTTGGCGAAGGTGCGGTGCTGTCGATGGGCGTGTATCTCGGCGCCTCGACCAAGATCGTCGACCGCGCGACGGGCGAAGTCCACATGGGCAGCGTTCCGCCCTATGCCGTGGTTGTTCCCGGCTCGATGCCCGGCAAGCCGCTGCCCGACGGCACCATGGGGCCGAGCCTCTACTGCGCGGTAATCGTCAAAACCGTGGACGCGCAGACCCGCTCCAAGACCGGGATCAACGAGCTTCTGCGCGACTGAGCGGCGGGCAGGCTCGCCCTGCCCCGTTTAGGCAGCTTCCTTTCCGAAGTCGGCGAAACATCCGCGCCTTCGCGGCATAGAGTCCTGCCAACCCTTGCAGGAGACTCCCATGCCCGACCCCAACCGCCAGACCCGGATTGACGAAACCGATGCCAAGGGCGGCACCAACGAAGGCGTGGTCCGCTGGGTGCTGGGTATCAGCCTAGGCCTCGCGATCGTCGCAATGACGCTGATCTGGGTGACCGGCGCGCTCACCCAGGGGCGGGTCGAGAGCCAGGAGAACGTTGCGCGCAAAGACGAAGCACTGCGCAAGCAGTCGGGCACCCCCACTACCAGCGGCGACCAGTGAGCGACACCTTCCGCAAAGGCCAGACAGTCAGCTGGAACTGGAGCGGCGGCACAGCCACGGGCAAAATCAAGGATCGCTACGAGCGCGAGGTCAAGCGCACGATCAAGGGATCACAGATCACGCGCAACGGCGACGCTGATAATCCGGCCTATCTTATCGTGCAGGACGATGGCGGCGAGGTGCTGAAGCTTTCCAGTGAGCTCAAACCGGCGGGCTAAGCTTTCCGAAAGTTTCGCCATTCGCCGCTTTTCGGGAACCAATTGCTGCGTCACTAGTTTCGATTGACGTTACGGAAGGCTATTCCGTAACGTCAATCAGAACCGGGAGAGCGATGGTGGCCGATCAGGACGACCTTATCCGCATCGACGAAGTGGCCGCGCGCGGCGCAGTCAGCAACACGGGCCTACGTTATGTGCTGGGCTTCAGCCTCGCCTTCGCTGTCATCGCCATGAGCCTCGTCTGGATCATTCCTGCCCTCTACAACGCGAACCATTGATCATTGCGGTGCCGCGACCGGCGGCGTGATCAGCGTTTCGATCGGCGGCTGGTCCGCGGCGCTCGCGGCATACCCTTCCGCGGCGCGCATGACGCGCAGGATGTTGCGGCTCGCGATCATCTCGAGCTCGGCCTGCGAATAGCCGCGGCGCGCCAGTTCGGCGAACAGCAGCGGATAGCCGCGCACATCCTCGAAGCCGACCGGCCCTGACGGCATCCCGTCGAAGTCGCCGCCGATCCCGATATGCTCGACCCCTGCGACTTTGCGGATATGGTCGATGTGGTCGGCCATGTGTTTGATCGTGGTCGCAGGCTCGGGGTTGGCCTTGTCCCATCCCGCCATCATCGCGCCGACGGTGGCGGGCTGCCCCTGCCACAGCGCCTTCAACCGCGCCTCCTCACCCGATCGCTTCGCGAACCATTGCCGCCGCCCCTCGTTGAGGAAGCCGGGGAGCGCGACCACCATCACGATTCCGCCGTTCTGCGGCAGCCGGGCGAGCACGCTGTCGGGCACGTTGCGGGGATGACCGTTCACCGCCCGCGCGCCCGAGTGGCTGAAGATCACAGGCGCACGTGCCACATCGAGCGCGTCCATCATCGTCGCCTCGCTCACGTGGCTGAGATCGACCAGCATGCCGAGCCGGTTCATCTCGCGCACCACGTCCTTGCCGAAATCGGTGAGCCCGTCATGCGCGGGCGTATCGACCGCGGCATCGGCCCAGGGCGCGTTGCTGTTGTGGGTGAGCGTCATGTAGCGCACGCCAAGCGCGTCGAGCTGGCGCAGCACGCCGAGGCTCGATCCGATCGAGTGGCCGCCTTCCATCCCCATCAGCGAAGCGACCTTGCCCTCGGCCATCGCCCGCTCGACCTCGTCGGCGGTAGTGGCGAAGCGTAGCGCCTGAGGATAGCGCGCGATCAGCCGCCGGGTGACGTCGATCTGCTCGATCACCTGCACGACGGCCTCGGGCTCGTCAGGGTTGGAGGGGACATAGACTGACCAGAACTGCGCCCCGACCTTGCCCTGCTTCAATCGCGCAAGGTCAGTCTGCATCGCCCGGCCATCGGGATTGGTGGGGCCAGTTGTGGAGGTGTCCTCGAAATCGAAGGCGTTGATCTGGTTCTTCACCCGGTCGCGCAGCTGGTTGGGAACATCATTGTGCCCGTCGAAGATCGGTGCCGCTTCAAGCGCGGCATTGGCAGTGGCGGTTGCGGCGGCGTCGCCGATCGGCTTGGCCTGCTGCGCCCAGAGCGGGCCGGCGTGCGGGCCGGCGAGCGGGGCGGCGAGCACCAATACGGCGGCGACAGCTAGGCGTGAGGCTGCGATAAGTTGCATAGGGGTAGCACCCGAAGCTAGAGCACCTGCACCGGCAGGCCCGGAAGGCAGGTAAGGATTGGCACATGGATAGCGCAGCCGCACTGATCGAACAATTGGGCCTCGCCGCGCATCCCGAAGGCGGGTGGTACAAGCAGACGTGGCAAGGTGATGCAGGCCCGGACGGCCGCGCGAGCGGCACCTCGATCATCTTCCTGCTGCGCGCCGGAGAAGCCTCGCACTGGCACACGGTCGACGCTGCCGAGCTGTGGCTGTGGCAGGCGGGCGATCCGCTTGAACTGCGGTTGGCGGCGAACGATGCAGGACCGGTGCGCTCGGTGATCCTCGGCGCAGATGTGGGCGCGGGACAGCAGCTTCAGGGCCTCGTCGCGCCGCAAGAATGGCAGGCGGCGCGCAGCTTCGGCACGCCGCAGCACGGCTACTCGCTCGTCTCGTGCGTGGTGGTGCCGGGCTTCGACTTTGCCGGCTTCACGCTTGCACCGCCGGGCTGGGAGCCTGGCGCATGAAGGCCGTCCTGCGCTGGCTGCTCGCGGCGTTCTATTTTGTCGCAGGCGTGATCCATCTGACGAACCCCGCACCCTTCCTGACGATCATGCCCGGCTGGGTGCCTGCTCCGTACGCAGTGGTGCTGTTGACCGGGGTAGCCGAAATTCTCGGTGCGATCGGACTTGCGCAATGGTTCTCGCCGCCCCTGCGCCGCGCGGCGGGGTGGGGGCTGGCGCTGTACGCGCTGTGCGTCTGGCCGGCGAACATCAATCATCTGCTTCTCGACATGGCGAAGCCGGGCGGCGGGCTGGGGCTTGCCTATCACGTGCCGCGGATGTTCGCGCAGCCCGCGATCATCTGGCTCGCGCTGTGGGTGGGGGAATGCCTGCCGCTGCGCAAACGCGCCGCATAAGCGCTCCCACGCAAAAGCGGCGCGGATCCAACCGGATCGCGCGCCGCTGATGTTTCAAGTCCGATGGACGCCAATCCGGCGCCCGACGGGCTTACTTGAGATGCTTCGAGACCGCTGCGGTCATCTTGAACATCGAGATCTGGTCCTTGCCAATCACCGCGCCAAGCTTGGCATCGGGATTGATCTGACGCTTGTCCTTGGTGTCCTGCAGGCTGTGGGCCTTGATGTATTCCCACACCTTCGAGGTCACTTGAGCGCGGGTCATCGGACCCTTGCCGATCACCTCTTCGAGGTCACCCGAAAGCGTAACCGGCCTCTGCAGTGCGTTTGTCGTTCCAGCCATCATCTACTCCCTTGTCATAGCGGCAGGTCAAATATCGTCGTCTTCCCAAGCCGCATCGTTGTCCCCGCCCCCGGTGAAGGTTGCGTGAAGCACCGCGCAGGCCGTGATTGACCCTTGCAGGGATGCGAGCAGTTCCGCCCGCCCTGCGCCGGGCATCAGCACCAGCGGCAGTTCGGTCGCGAACATTTGAAACAGGTAGTGGCGCGTCTCGCCCTCGGGCGGGTCTGGCAGCAGCCACTCGGAATTGCCGACGGCGTTCTTGCCGGTACGCGGCGGCACCTCGCCTTCAAGCAGTTTGCCGCGCTGACCGGGTAGGCCCCATCTCGGAAACCGCTCAGGCCATAGACCGCCAGGGCGGGACTCAGCGGCGACGGCGCGAAGGT
>JANNWO010000218.1:0-2382 GCA_031408395.1 Sphingomonadales bacterium
CCCCCGCCGCCGCGTCCGGCTCCGCCGCCGCCGCCGCCCAAGGTTGCTTGCAACACCGGCCCGTACATCGTGTTCTTCGACTTCGATAAGTCGAACATCACGACGGAAGCCGCCCGCATTCTGGATAGTGCCGCAAGTGCCTACGCCAACTGCGGCACAGCGAATGTCATGCTTGCCGGCCATACAGACCGTGCGGGCAGCCCCAAGTACAACCTGGGCCTCGCCCAGCGTCGTGCTGATGCCGTTCGCGCCTACCTCACTGGCCGCGGCATTCCGGATGGTCGCATGACCACCCAGGCCTTCGGCGAATCGGCACCTCGCGTGCCGACCGCTGACGGGGTGCGCGAAGCGCAGAATCGTCGCGTCGAAGTAACCTACGGTCCGGGTTCGGGCATGTAAGCCTCGGCTTTGAAACGAACATGAGAGGGGCCGGAGCGATCTGGCCCCTTTTTTGTTGTCCGAAAGGCCGAATATTTGCGCTTGAGGTGCGCCGCGGCACTCACGCGGTTATCGTACGGCGCCCGGCTCGGTGGTCTTAGGGTGTTACCGCACAGAGCGGACAAGTTGCGACAGCCGTCCCCTTCTGCGGGGGGGCACAGGCTCGTACTCGCGCGAAACCCTTTGAAGCCTACCCGGCTTCCGGTCTCTGGCCTCAGGAAATTGAGGGGCTAGCGCCCGTCACTCCCCCGCCGCCTCCGCACGCTGTGCGATAGTCGCTTCAGCTTCGGGCAGGGTACGATAGGCGTAGATCAGCAGCGCCAGCGAAATTGGGGCAACGCCGATGAGCGACAGCACCCCGATGCGCAAGCTCCCGCTGATCTCCGAGATCTGCCCCACCATGTAGGGCCCGATCGCCAACCCCACCAGCGTCGTCGCGAGGAAGAACGAGGCAGTCGCGGTGCCGCGCATGCGCGGCAGAACAAGGTCTTGCGTGGTCGCAGCCGCCGCGCCTAGGGCGGTCGCCGCAAACAGCCCGGCGAGGAAGTTCATCGCGTAGAACAGCACGGCGTTATCGGTGGTGAAACCCACCCAAATCGGAACGATCGGCGCCACAATCCCGAACATCACAACGAGAATGCGACCGGACGGATTGCGGCTCCGCAGCCAGTCTGACATGCGCCCGCCCACGATCACCCCGAGGAATCCCGACAGGGCACCGCTGCCCCCGAGAACGAAAGCCAGCTGGTCCTTCGGCAGCTTGAGCACCGTCTCGGCGAAAGGCGCCGACCAGAACGCCAGCGCATAAGCCCCGAGCGACACAAGGCCGTATCCCAGAGCCGTGCAGATAAACGCGGGAGTTCCCCAGATCAGGCTGAAGGTCGCAGGATCGTGTCGGCGCAGCGTTGCAGCCCACGAGAAGACGGCGTAATAGCCGAACGCCATCGCCGACCACTGCGGCAGATTGCCGGTCAGCTTGGTCATCACCACCGCCAGCCCGATCATCGCCGCCGCCATCGTGAGATTGATGAGAACGGCCATCGGCCCGCGGCGTATGGCGTGCCAGAGCGTGAAGGGTGGCAGCAGCATCGACAAGTCGAGGAGGAAATCGAGCAGCGGGTGCCGAGTGCCAGCAGTTTGCGCGGGCGGCCGCGACGGTTCGCGCAGTGAGGCGACCCACAAGGCGAGCAATAAGCCCGGCAGGCCTACCGCGAGGAATGCCGCCTGCCATCCCACCAACCCGACCATGCCGCCGCCCGGATGTGCAGCGTCCCAGACTTTGGATATCTTGGCCCCGATCAGCAGCGACACCCCTCCTCCGAGGTATAGGCCCGAGGAATAGATCGCCAGCGCCGTTGCGCGTTGACGGGAGGGGAAATAGTCCGAGATCAGCGAATAGGCCGTCGGGCTGGCGGTCGCCTCACCGACGCCCACACCCATGCGCGCCAGGGAGAGGGACAGGTAGTTACGCGCGAAGCCGGACAGCGCCGTCATCGTCGACCATAGGACGAGGCCGATCGAGAGAAGGCGAACCCGGTGCCAGCGGTCTGCAAGACGGCCAAGCGGCACACCGAACAGGGCGTAGAAGACCGCAAAGGCAGCCCCTCCCAGAAAGCCCAGCTGTCCGTCGGTCAGCTCCAAGTCGCGCTTGATGTCGACCGCAAGGATCGAGAGGATTTGCCGATCGATAAAATTGAGGATGTAGACAACCACCAGCACGCCCAGCACATACCAGCTGTAAGTCGTCGCAGGTTTCTCGCTCGCCGCCTCGCGTGCGGTGCTATCCTCGCTCAATACCGATCCCCTCAGAAAGCAGTGCTTGTCGACCAGCTTAGGAGCCGATCACACTTTGTAAGGAGTGCTATCGACAATCCCGGCCTCGGCAAAACCCTTTTTCCGCAAACGGCAGGAATCGCACAGGCCGCATGCGATCCCCTCGGGAGC
>JANNWO010000219.1:0-20259 GCA_031408395.1 Sphingomonadales bacterium
GCATCGCGATCGACAACCCGGGCCAGAACCCGGCGGTGACGAACGCGGTCCGCGACCTTGCCGCGCGCTACGGGCTGATGATCGCCGATACCGCGCCGATCACCCCGGGCATGCTCGAGCCAGGCAATGCGCGGGTGGTGATCACCCGCTCGACCGCCAGCGTTCCGGGCTGCCCCGACTGGTCGGCCAGGTCTGACATGAACTATAACAACGGCTTGAGCCCGGGCTACGGCTGCGCGGTAAACAGCAATCTCGCCGCGATGGTCGCCGATCCGCAGGACCTGCTGGAAGGCAAGAAGGGATCGGGCGAGACCGTGATCGCCACATCGAACAAGGCGATCTCGACCTATCGCGATCAGGATCCGACCGGCAAGGGCGGGCTCAAGGATGCCGGCACTGCTGCGGCTGGAGGAGGTAACTAAGTCATGAATGCTCCCTGGAAATCCGGCCTGCCCGGCAATCGCGACCCCTTTGCGGCCTATATCTGCGACGACAACGCGCTGGACGTGCTGCGTCCGGTGGTGATCGAGCTCGGCTGGCAGCCGGAAAAGTGCAACAAGGGCGGCCTGCGCAACGCGGTGCAATCGCTCTCGGTCAGCGCCAGTCCGGCCATCCTCATGGTCGACTTGTCGGAGAGCGGCGACCCGCTCAACGACATCAACGCGCTCGCCGAAGTGTGCGAGCCGGGCACGGTGGTGATCGCCATCGGCCAGGTCAACGACGTGCGCCTTTACCGCGACCTGCTCTCGAGCGGGATCCATGATTACCTGCTCAAGCCGCTTTCGTCCCAGCAGGTGCATGATGCGATCAACCAGGCGCTCGCGGTGTTCATGTCGCCCAAGGCGGGCGATGCCGATGCGGCCAAGCGCCACATTTCGACCGCCGTGGTCGGCACGCGCGGCGGCGTCGGCGCTTCGACGCTGGCGACATCGCTGGCGTGGCTGTTTGCCGAACAACACAAGGCGCCGACCGCGCTGCTCGATCTCGACGTGCACTTCGGCACCGGCGCCCTGGCGCTCGATCTGGAACCGGGCCGCGGCCTGACTGACGCGATCGAGAACCCGAGCCGCATCGACCCATTGTTCATCGAGCGCGCGATGGTGCGTGCCGGTGACAACCTGTCGATCCTCTCGGCCGAGGCCCCGATCAACCAGCCGCTGATGACCGACGGTTCGGCGTTCGTGCAGCTTGAGGACGAGTTCCGGCAGGCCTTCGAAATGACGGTCATCGACATGCCGCGCAACATGCTCATCAACTTCCCCCAGCTTCTGGCGGACGTGAACCTGGTGGTGCTGGCCTGCGAGCTAACCCTCGCCTCGGCGCGCGACACGATCCGGCTGCTGTCGTGGCTCAAGACAAACGCGAGCCACGCGCATCCGATGATCGTCGCCAACAAGGTGCAGCCGGCTATGGCCGAAATCAGCAAGGCCGATTTCGAGGCCTCGATCGAACGCAAGATCGATTTCTTGGTGCCCTACGACATCAAGGCGGCCTCGAACGCGGCCAAGCTTGGCCAGGTGTTCGTCGATGCCAACCGTTCGAGCAAGGCGACTGCGGTGATCCGCCAGATCGGCGAGCGCGTGATGGGCGTGAGTTCCGACGTCGCGAGCGGCGCAGGCACCGAGAAAAAGTCGCTGCTCGGCGGCTTCGACATCAAGTCGTTGCTGGCCAAGAAGGACAAGGCCGTAAGCGAACCGGCGCAATAGGCTTCGCGGCGGTGCGGGGGGTGCGCGCACAACGCTCCCCCGCCCCCGCCCTTCGCGAGACCGAGACGCAGCACCCCGCCGCCCTACCAGGCGGCACTGGGAACTAGGCAGGAAACAACCGCATGGATATCTTCCAAACCCTGTTCATCACACTGGCGATCTTCGCCGTGCTGGTCATGGGCTACACGGTGATCGCCAGTTCGGGTGCGGGCAAGGCGCAGAAGCGCCGCATGCAGGCGGTGCGCTATCGCCACTCGGAAAGCCTCGACGCCAAGGTCGACGCCCAGTTCAAGCGCGCGATCGCGGCCCGCAAGCCCAAGGCCTACAAGGTCGCAGGTTCGGGCTCGCGGACCCAGGCGCTCGCGGGGCGGCTCAACCGCACCGGCAAGGGCTGGACCGTCAGGAACTATATCTACGCTTCAGTGGGCCTGACGCTCGGCGTGGCGGCGGTGCTGCTCGTCTTCACCCGCGCGCCGCTGCTCTCGCTGGGCGTCGGGTTGATGGTTGGCGCGGGCCTGCCGCACATGGTGGTCAACAGCCTGATCAACCGTCGCACCAACAAGTTCATCACGAAGTTTCCCGACGGCATCGATCTTCTAGTGCGCGGCCTGCGCTCCGGCCTGCCGGTGACCGAGACGCTCGGCATCGTCTCCACCGAGATCCCCGGCCCGGTCGGCTCCGAGTTCAAGACCATCATCGACCGCATGAAGGTCGGCAAGACGATGGAGGACGCCCTCCAGGATACCGCCGACAAGCTGGGCATCGCCGAATTCAACTTCTTCACCATCACGCTGGCGATCCAGCGCGAGACGGGCGGCAACCTTGCTGAAACGCTGTCCAACCTTGCCAACGTGCTGCGTCAGCGCGCGCAGATGAAGCTCAAGATCAAGTCGATGAGCTCGGAATCCAAGGCCTCTGCCTACATCATCGGCTCGCTGCCGTTCCTCGTGTTCGCGGCGATCATGTACATCAATCCGAACTACATGAGCAAATTCTTTGAAGACGATCGTCTGATCGTCGCAGGGCTCGGCGCTGGCGTTTGGATGGGCATCGGCGTGTGGATGATGTCCAAAATGATCAACTTCGAAATCTGAGCGGGGGGGAATACCATCATGATCAATCAACCCACCGGCCCGTTCATCCTCGGCTTCGACGTCATCGTCGTCGGCACTGTGCTGGCCGGCATGGCCGCCTTTGCGATCATGCTCGCGATCTATGCCGCGATCACGATCCGCGATCCGATGGCCAAGCGCGTGCGCGCGCTCGAGGCGCGGCGCGAACAGCTCAAGGCCGGGATCGTCACCGCCTCGTCGAAGAAGCGCGCCAGCCTGGTGCGCCGCACCGACACGACCGATGCGGTCAAGGACAGGCTCGGCAGGCTCAACATCCTGCAGGAAAGCCAGATCAAGAAAATCCAGCAGAAGATGGCGCACGCAGGCTACCGCAACAAGGAACTCGCGGTGCTGATCATCGGTATGCGCGCAATCGCGCCGATCGTGGTCGGCGGCGTGATGGGCCTGCTGATCTACGTCGTCGACTTCTGGCCCACCTGGACCCCGATCTTCCGGCTCGTGGTGTTCGCAGCCAGCGTCTTCCTGTCCTACAAGGGCCCGGAAATCTACCTCAGCAACAAGGCGACCAAGCGCACCAAGGAAATCCAGAAGGGCCTGCCAGACGCGCTCGATCTGCTCGTGATCTGCGCCGAAGCCGGTCTCACCGTCGATGCCGCCTTCAACCGCGTTGCCAGGGAACTGGGCCGCGCATATCCGGAACTGGGCGATGAATTCTCTCTGACCGCGATTGAATTGAGCTTCCTCAACGAGCGGCGCATGGCGTTCAACAACCTCGCTTACCGCGTCAATCTCGAAGCGGTGAAGGGCGTGGTCACAACCATGGTCCAGACCGAACGTTACGGCACCCCGCTCGCCAGCGCACTGCGCGTGCTGTCGGCCGAGTTCCGCAACGAGCGCATGATGCGCGCCGAGGAAAAGGCTGCGCGTCTGCCGGCGATCATGACCGTGCCGCTGATCATTTTCATTCTGCCCACCCTGTTCGTGGTTATTCTAGGCCCGGCAGCTTGTTCGATCTCGGACAACCTCGTCAACACGTCGATCGGCCAGGGTTAACCGCTGCGCATAGTTACCCGCAGAGGGGCCGGAGCGGGACTAACCCTGCTCCGGCCCCTCTTGTGTTTCGCCCGCCAGCCGCATCGCACGCGCCCTCAGCCGCGCGAGCAACTGCCGCAGCAGCGCTTCCTCCTCCCCGGCGAGTTCGGCGATGAGGTCGGCTTCCGTCGCGCGGGCAAGCGGCATCACCTCGCCGTGGATCGCCCGCCCCTCGCCCGTCAGCGCCAGCAGGTGCGAGCGTCCGTCCCCCGGGTTGGGCAAGCGCAAGACAAGGCCGCGATCTTCCAGAACCTTGACCGCACGATTGACCGCGACCTTGTCCATCACCGTCGCCGCGGTCAGGTCGCGCTGGGTGAGGCTGCCGCCTGCCGCTTCGGCGTCGCCCAGCACCGCCATCACCCGCCACTCGGCGATCGTGAGCCCGAAGCGTTTGCGGTAACGTTCCGCAATCAGCGCGCTGACCGCGTTGGAGGCGACAGAGAGCTGGTAGGGCAGGAAGCCCGCCAGCTCGCCCAGCTCGTCATCCCCCTCCCCCTTAATGGCGTCTTTACCCATAGGGGCGCTCGTCCCACCACGGGTAGAAGTCGGGCATGTCGGCGCTGACCTTGCCGGGATACATGGCCTTGCGCTTGTCGAGGAAGCTGGCGATGCCTTCCTTGGCGTCGGCCCCGCGGCTGAGGCGATAAATGGCGCGGCTGTCGATCTTGTGCGCCTCCATCGGGTGATCGGCGCTCATCAGCCGCCACATCATTGCCCGGGTCATGGCGACCGAGATTGCCGAGGTGTTGTCGGCGATCTCGCGGGCGAGGCTTTGGGCTGCGTGGAGCAGGTCTTGCGGCGCGTGGACCGAGCGCACGAGGCCGCCCGCCTTGGCCTCATCGGCATCGAAGATGCGGCCCGTGTAGCACCACTCCAATGCTTGGCTGATGCCGACGATGCGCGGCAGGAACCAGCTCGACGCCGCCTCGGGCACGATCCCGCGCCGCGCAAACACGAAGCCATAACGCGCGGTGGTGCTGGCCAGGCGCATATCCATCGCCAGCTGCATCGTCGCGCCCACGCCCACCGCAACGCCGTTGCAGGCGGAAATCAGCGGCTTCTTGCTCTCGAACAGGCGCAGCGTCAGCAGGCCCCCGCCATCGCGCACGCGGGCGTCAGACAGGTCATCGACCTGCGTGGGGTCCGAGAACACCTGCCCGCCGCCGTCCGGCGTAAGGTCCGCGCCGGCGCAGAACGCGCGGTCGCCTGCGCCTGTAAAGATTACTGCGCGCACCCCGTCATCGGCGTCGATATCATCCATCGCCGCGATGATCTCCTGCCCCATGGTGCGGGTATAGGCGTTCATCTTGTCCGGGCGGTTCAGGGTGATAGTGGCGATGCCGTCAGCCTTGGTGACGATGATCTGGGTGAAGGTGCTCATCGGAATGTGTCTCTCCTTGACCGGGGTTGCCCTCATGCGGTGCGTGAAGGGCTCCCTTTGGCCGCTACGCTAGGCTGCATCGACCGCCAGCGGCAAGCCTGACTTTTGCGCGAGGCCGCGCGGGCCGCATTCCCCGCTTGTTTCCGGCTTCTGCGGGTGGCAGCCAAAATGCAACGCGGCGGTCGCCAGAAAAGGACACTCGGCCATGCTTCTGGTTGCGGCGGAAAAGCTGCGCGATCCTGATTATTTCGGGCTGCACCTCGAAGCCCTCGCCGCAATCCGCGAGATCGGCGCGCTGGGCTGGTACGATGCGCACTTCCTGCGCCGCTACGAAGTCGCCAAGACCTACCTTGCCAAGGTCCGGCCCGGTGCGCTCGGCACCTTCATCGCAAGCTTTGCGCCGCTGATCCCGGCAGAGACGTTCCGCGAGATCGCGATGGACGATGTCTTCGACGCCGCCACCCATGCAGCGATCGTCGAGGCGAGCCGCAATGCGGTGGTCGATTGGGACCGCCAGCTGGAGGAGGAAAACGCCAACTTCGGCCGCGACGTGGTGTGGAACGAGCCGTTCTATCTCGAATTGTAGGAGCAGCTCAGGCCGAAGCTGGAGGGCCTGCTGGGGCGGCCGCTGGTGTCCAGCTACAATTTCCTCAGCCTGTATGGCGCGCAAGGCAAGTGCGAGCCGCATCTCGACCACCCGAACGCGATGTTCACCTTCGACTACTGCATCGATCAGGACGAGGTCTGGCCGATTTACGTGAGCCGCGTTGTGCCGTGGCCCGGCGCCGCCTTCGCCCGGGATTTCGATCCCGCCAAGCTCAAGGCCGATCCGGCGATGGCTTTTGGCGAACACGTGCTGCGCCCCAATAACGCGCTGGTCTTCAACGGCTCGTCACAGTGGCACTACCGCGAGCCCAAGGTCTCGGGGCAGTTCTGCAACCTGCTATTCTTCCATTATTACCCGGCCGAGTGCGAGGATCTCGTCCACCATCGGCGGTGGGCCGATTGCACCGGGATCGAGGAACTGCGGCCCCTTGTGCGACCTGTTCGAGACGCTCTGAGGCCCAAAAGCAGGGGGGCGTTAGCCGCGTCCAGACGCCTGCTAGCGCGGTTTAGACCCCCGCTAGACCCCCTCTAGGCCCCGGTTAGACCCCTGTCAGATGCGTGCCGGAGCGGTGTTTCACGTGAAACACCGCTCCGCCGGGATCAGCGCGGCGCCATTCTGATGGCACCGTCGAGGCGCACGTCTTCGCCGTTGAAGTAGCCGGTCTCGATCATGCACATGGCAAGCTTGGCGTACTCGGCAGGGATACCAAGGCGCTTGGGGAACGGCACCGAAGCGGCCAGCGCATCGCGCACATTCTGCGGCGCAGCGGCGAGCAGCGGAGTGTCGAAAATGCCCGGCAGGATAGTGTTCACCCGAATGCCCTCGCCCATCAGGTCACGCGCGATAGGGAGCGTCATGCCGATCACCGCCGCCTTCGAAGCGGCGTAAGCGGCCTGCCCGATCTGGCCGTCCTCGCCCGCCACCGACGCGGTGTTGACGATCGCGCCGCGCTCACCGAATTCGTCGAGCGGGTCGAGGGTCAGCATCCCTGCGGCCGACTTGGCGATGCAGCGGAAGGTACCTATCAGGTTGACTTGAATGACAAAATCGAAAGCCGAGACCGGGAAGTGCTTGATCGAGCCGTCTTCCTTGGAGCGGCTGGCGGTCTTGATCGCGTTGCCGATCCCGGCGCAGTTCACCAGAATGCGCTCCTGTCCGTGGGCCGCGCGGGCCTTGGCAAAACCGGCGTCGACGTCGTCATCGCTGGTCACGTTCACCTTGCAGAACACCCCGCCGATTTCCGCGGCGAGCGCTTCGCCCTTCTCCTCGTTCATGTCGAAGATCGCGACCTTGGCGCCCTTGGCGGCCAGCGCCCGCGCGGTGGCAGCGCCGAGGCCCGAGGCACCGCCGGTGACGACGGCGGGAGTATTGGCAGAAACTTCCATTGTTATTCCTTCCGAATTGTAATGACTTAGAGCGCCTCGATGATCGTGACGTTGGCGACGCCGCCGCCTTCGCACATCGTCTGGAGGCCGTATTTCTTGCCCTGAGCACGCAGCGCGTGGACGAGGGTCGCCATCAGCTTGGTGCCGCTCGCGCCGAGCGGGTGGCCCAAAGCGATCGCGCCGCCGTTGACGTTGAGCTTCGCCGGGTCCGCGCCGGTATGCTTGAGCCATGCGAGCGGCACCGAAGCGAAGGCCTCGTTCACCTCGTAAAGGTCGATGTCATCGATGGTGAGGCCAGCGCGCTGGAGCGCCTTGTCGGTCGCAAACAACGGTTCTTCCAGCATAATCACCGGATCGCCCGCCGTGACGGTGAGGTTGTGGATGCGCGCCAGCGGGGTGAGGCCGTGGGCCTTCAGCGCCGCCTCGCTCACCACCAGCACCGCCGAGGAGCCGTCGCAGATCTGGCTCGCCGAGGCTGCAGTCAGCGCGCCATCGGGCGAGATCAGCTTGACGCCCGCAATGCTCTCCAGCGTGGCGTCGAAGCGGATGCCTTCATCGACGGTGTGGAACTGGGTGCCTTCGGGGGTTTCGATTTCGATGACGACCATCTCGCGCTCGAAAACGCCCGCCTTGGTGGCGGCGATCGCCTTCTGGTGGCTGGCAAGCGCAAAGCGATCGAGATCGTCCTTGGTGAAGCCGTGCTTCCTGACGATCATCTCGGCGCCCATGAACTGGCTGAAGTTGATGCCGGGGAACTTCGCGTCAATCCCGGCGGCCTTGCTGTAGAGGCCTTCCTTCATGTGCAGCGTGACGTTGGAGCCCATCGGCACGCGGGTCATGCTTTCGACGCCGCTGGCGATCACCACGTCCTGCGTGCCGCTCATCACCGCTTGCGCGGCGAACTGGATTGCCTGCTGCGAGGAGCCGCACTGGCGGTCGATGGTGACAGCCGGGGTCGATTGCGGGAGCAGCTTCGAGGCGAGCACGCCCATCCGGCCGACCTGCATCGCCTGCTCGCCCGCTTGGCTGACGCAGCCGGTGATCACGTCGTCGATCGCCTTGGGGTCGATCCCGCTGCGCTCGACGATCGCATCGAGCGATTTGGCCAGAAGATCGACCGGGTGAACTCCGGCAAGACGCCCGCCGCGGCGCCCGCCAGCAGTGCGGACGGCTTCGACAATATACGCTGTGGTCATGAATCTCTCCTTGTCCTAAGCCCCCCTTGGGGAGCTGCGCAGGGCGAAATCGGTTGCGCTTCGCCACTCGCTTGGTGCCACCGCCTATTGGAGGCGAAGGGGCAAATCAAGCGTCAGAAAAGAGATCGTGCGATAGGTCAGCTCAGGCGCCGCACTCGGATCGTGCGGCGCCCCGCGATGCTGGCCTTGAAGCTGCAGGGCGCCGCGCTCTCGATCACCACCACCTCGCCGGGCCTGGGTTCGCCGAGCACCGCCTCGTTATCGATCTGCTGCCAGCGCGCGCCATTGGCGAGCGTGAAGACCGCTCGCCCTGAGGGATCGAAGCTGAAGCTTGCGAGCTTCTCCTCGACACGTTCAACCATCTCCTGCGCGCGGACCTCGCGGTCGTAGCGGGCAAGGCGCTCGGGCTCAGCGGCAACCGCGCAGCAGGCGAACAGGGCCCTTGCCGCGCCGGCCTCCTTGTCGGCGGGAGGCTTGTCGGCGGGAGGCTCCTCGTCTTGCGCCGCTGCGGCTCCTGAGACGGCAAGGCCCAAGGTAGCCAAAGCGCCAAGCGTGAGTGATCGGGTTGCCGCGGCAGTTCTCGCTCGCCCAGTGCTACCGTCAGAACAATCCGACCCTCTGCTAGCTGAACACCCGTCGCCCCGCAGCGAGTGCAGTCAACAGCGCGGGTTCAATCGACCTGATCAGCGCGTTGTCGGTGAACGCGGCAGTGCTCAAGACTTCGAGCGTCGACCTGGCGGCATAGTGGTTCACCCCGCTCGGCCTGACCCAGAACGACCGTCTGTCCCTGCGCGGGGCTTACACCCAAGTGATCCGGTACGACCTCTTCTTGCTGCCGTCTGAAGCTCCCAATCCGTCGGACTGCGAAATCGGCACTGCGAAGGATCGCTTCACCGCGAACGCTGCCTACCAGAATGACGATGTACGTCTCACCTTCACGGGAGCGTTCGTCGGCAAGTCCTCTGCCGCCGACCAGTACGAATTCTTCGCCTGTATCGACAACCTGCTCGACAAGGACGCGCCGAACATCCTCAGCGGCGTCACCGGCAACGTGACCGGCTCGGATACAGCCGCGGATGTCTCCGAGGTGTTCGGTCGTCGCTGCTACGCTGGTATCCGCCTGAAGCTGCGACGGGCCGAGGCAACATACTCACCAAACAAGCGGCGGGGCCCGGGGGGGGGCGCCGCTTTTTTGATGCCTGCACGTTACAGCATCACATAGCTTTGTTGCAGATTGGCAACAATGATTGATGTTCCGTGACAAAGGGGGCTCTTCACGCTGGCCAAAAGATTTCTTGAACGGCAAAAGTATGTCTGTAGCGACAGATTGTTGCGTACTTAACCTACCCAGGGGACTGATAACATGAACATCTTGACGGTTTCGGGCCGCCGTATCGGCCTGCGTTCTGGCGTCGGGCTTGCTGCCCTCGCACTCGCGACTCCTGCTTTCGCGCAGGATGTGGAAGGCTCGACCGATCAGGACAGCGCCGAAGTCACCGACACGAGTGAAACGGCTGAGGCCATCACCGTCACCGGTTCGCGCATCCGTCGTCCGAACCTCGATTCGACGGTTCCGGTCACATCCATTCAGGCGAAGGACCTGATCGACCGAGGTTCGCTGTCGCTGGGTGACGCCCTTGCGGAACTGCCGCAGCTCGGTTCGACCTTCACTCAGGCGAACTCGACCCGCTTCATCGGCACCGCCGGCATCAACCGTCTCGACCTGCGTAACCTCGGCACCAGCCGCACACTGGTGCTGGTCAACGGCCGTCGCCACGTGACCTCGTCGCCGGGCACTTACGACGTCGATACCAACACCATTCCATCCGACCTGCTTGAGCGCGTGGACATCACCACCGGCGGCAACTCGGCGATCTACGGTTCCGACGCGATCGCGGGCGTCGTCAACTTCGTCATGAAGACCGACTTTGAAGGTCTGCGTCTGCGCGGCCAGGCCGGCATCTCGGACGAAGGCGATGCCGGAGGGCAGTTCTTAAGCCTTACCGCAGGCAAGAGCTTCATGGATGGCCGCCTGAACATCGCGTTCTCCGGTGAATATGCCAACCAGGACCAGCTGCTGAACAATGATCGCGATCGGCAGACCGGCGCGCTGACTGGCACTTACGGCTTCGTCACCACGCAGCCGGTCAGCACCTTCAACCCGGCGAACCGTACTACCACCAACACGCCGAACCGCAACTTCGACGGGGTCCCGAACACGACCCTGCTCAGCGGCATCCGCTTCCCGCAGCTGAACGGCAACGGGATGCTGAACACGGTCTGCCGCTTCCTGTCGAACGCCGCGTACGATGCGTTGACCCCCCTTGCGCGCGCGCAGTACGACGCAGCCCAGCGACTGAGCTGCGCCTCGACCCAAACGGTTGACGGTCGTGTCATCCCCGGTACGTTCAGCCCGACCGGCGGCGGCATCGCCCACAACTGGTCGTTCAACGATGCAGGGACCGAACTGATCCGTTCTGTTCCTACGGCTGACCTGCGTCCGCTCGGCGGCGGCGTCATTGGTGGTCTCGGCTCGACCGGCCTCGAAGGTGGTCAGCTTCTTCCCGAACTGCAGCGCTATGCCGGCAACATCTTCATCAATGCCGACATCAGCCCGGCTTTCCAGCCCTTCCTGGAAGCCAAGTACGTCCGCGTCGACTCGATCCAGGGTTCCAATCAGGCAACCTTCGCCACCGGCGTTCTGCGTGCGAACTTCCGGATCGACAACCCTTTCCTGACCCCAACGGCGCGCCAACAGATCGTCACTATCAACGGTCTGGATCCGGCCTCCCCTGGAGTCGTCAACGGCACGGAGACCTTCAACTCGTTCCGCTTCAACTACGATCTTGGAACGCGTGCAGAAGATCACCGTCGTGAAACCTACCGCGCCGTTCTCGGCACGCGAGGCGATCTGTCGACCAAGGGCAACCTGCGCTACGAAGTCGCAGCAAGCTATGGCCGAACCGAGACCTATTACGAGACCGGCGGCAACATCAACGTCGCCAATTACAACAGAGCGACTGACGCTGCCCGCAATACGGCCGGCCAGATCGTCTGCCGCGTCAATCTCGTCACGGTTGTCGATCCGAACTGCGCCCCGCTGAACCCGTTCGGTTTCGGCAACGCCAGCCAGGCTGCGAAGAACTACGTTCTTACGACCTCCTCGCGTGAACAGTGGGCCGAGCAGGTCAACGTCGTGGGTTACCTGTCGGGCGACACCGACGGCCTCTTCCGCCTCCCCGGCGGCCCGATCGCCTTTGCAGTCGGTGCAGAATATCGCAGCGAAGATGCCTACTCGGCATTCGACGTGCCGACAGCCACCGGCTTGACCTTCCTTAACGGAGGCGGCGCCTTCGACCCGCCGAAGCAGGAAGTCCGCGAAATCTTCGGCGAAGTCCGTCTTCCGCTGCTTGCCAATCTGCCTTTCGTCGAAGAGCTGTCGATCGAAGGTGCGGCTCGCTATTCGGACTACAACACCCTGAACAAGGGTGTGTGGGCCTACAACGCTGGCATCGTCTACTCGCCGATCCGCGATGTGCGCTTCCGCGCTGCCTACGGCCGAGCCGTACGTGCGCCGAATATCGGCGATCTCTACTCGACTGCGGCGGAAACCTTCCTCAACGGCCTCATCGATCCGTGCAGCCAGACCGTCATCAACGACAACCCGAACCGTACGCGCAACTGTGCCGCGGCCGGCGTTCCGACGACGCTAGTGGTGAATGGTGAAACCCGTCCGTGGACGAACACTCCGGCCTCGGGGATCTCCGGTGTCAACGCCGGCAACCCGAACCTCACCCCGGAAACCAGCGATTCGCTGACCATCGGTGCGGTGTTCCAGCCGAGCTTCGTGCCCGGCCTGAGCTTCTCGGTCGACTACTACAACATCAAGGTGAAGAGCGTCATTAGTGCGGTCGCACCGCAAGCAATCATCAACCAGTGCTATGACGATCCGGTAAGCATCAACAACCCGTTCTGCGCTGCGCAGTTCCGTCGTTCTGGCGGCGGTGAGTTCGTCAATGCTACCTTCAACGGTCAGCGTGACCGTGTCATCGCCGGCATCCCGAACGTCAACCTGACGCAGGTCGGACCGTCCTTCCTCGCAGCGCCGTTCAACTATGCACAGTTGCGCGCAAGAGGCATCGACTTCGAAGCGAACTACACCAAGGACCTCGCTCAGGACTTCAACCTGAGCATCCGTGCTGTGGCGACCTACAATCTTGAGCGCACTGACTTCCTGTTCATCACTGAGCCGGCCCGTTCTACCCGTCTGCATGGCACTCTGGGTCTCCCGATCTTTACTGGGAACCTGTTCACGACCCTGACCTTCAAGGAGTTCGACCTCGGCTACACTGCTCTGTTCATCGGCAAGCAGGCTGTGAACGACTGGGAAACCGATTTCTCGCACCAGGGCCGTCCGCCGATCAACCCGGACGCAACGCCGTTCAACTACTACCCGGACATCATCTACCACAACCTGCGCTTCGGCTTCGAACCGGAAGGCACCAGCTTCCGCTTCTACGCCGGTATGGATAACGTGCTCGACCAGCTTCCGCCGCAGCCGCTCAGCGGTACCACTGCCGGGGGCGGGATCTTCCCGATCCAGGGTCGTTACATGTACGCAGGCGCGACCGTGAAGTTCTGATCTTCACGCAGATCGAAGCATAAACGAAGAAAGGCCCCGGCGATTGCCGGGGCCTTTTTTGTTGCCTGATCGGATCCTGAGATCCGTTCGGCCTTTTGAGTCAGGAAAAAAGCTGATCGCGTCGACCGAGAATCTCGGCGGGCTCCTCACAGCGAGCTACAACTTGGGCGCGTTGGGCTGCGGAGGAGTCTCCGCCGAAGTTCTGGTCACTTTTCGGTTGTGGCGCCCGAAGGGTAGCGGCGCTTAGACCAGGTCCATCCGCAGCTTGCCGTCGCCCTCGTCCACCTTGAGCGTGCTGCCATCGGGCAACCGGCCCTCGAGCAGCATCTCGGCGAGCGGATCCTGCACATAACGTTGCACCGCCCGTTTCAGCGGCCGCGCGCCGTAAACCGGATCGTAGCCCACCCGCCCGAGCCACCGCAGCGCCGCATCGGTAAGATCGAGCGTGATCTTGCGATCAGCTAGCAGCTTCTGGACGCGCTTCACCTGAATCTCGACAATCGGCGCCATGTGCTCATGCCCGAGACGGTGGAACAGGATGATTTCGTCGAGCCGGTTCAGGAATTCGGGCCGGAAATGCCCGCGCACCACGTCCATCACGTCCTTCTCGACGGTTGCGACCTCGCCCCCGTCGGGCAAATTGGCGAGATACTGGCTGCCTAAGTTCGAGGTAAGGATGATCAGCGTGTTGCTGAAATCCACCACACGGCCCTGCCCGTCGGTCAGGCGGCCGTCGTCGAGCACCTGAAGCAAAACGTTGAACACATCGGAATGCGCCTTCTCGACCTCGTCAAACAACACCACCTGATACGGGCGGCGGCGCACCGCTTCGGTCAGCACCCCGCCCTCCTCGTAACCGACATAGCCCGGAGGCGCGCCGATCAGGCGGGCAACGGCGTGCTTCTCCATGAACTCGCTCATGTCGATGCGCACCATCGCGCTGTCGTCGTCGAACAGGAAGCCCGCGAGCGCCTTGGTGAGCTCGGTTTTGCCAACGCCAGTGGGGCCTAGGAACAGGAAAGAGCCGAGGGGACGGCCCGGGTCCTGAAGCCCTGCACGCGCGCGGCGGACAGCCTTGGAGACCGCCTCGATCGCCTGGCTCTGGCCGATAACGCGCTTGCCAAGGATGGTTTCCATCGCCAGCAGCTTCTCGCGCTCGCCTGCCATCATCTTGTCGACCGGCACGCCCGTCCAGCGGCTGACGACGCCAGCGATGTCCTCTTCGGTCACCTCCTCGCGCAGCAGCGCGTTGGCGCTCTGGCTCTGGGCTTCGGCAAGCTGCTTTTCGAGCTCCGGAATGCGCCCGTAGGACAGCTCGCCTGCCCGGGCGAGGTCGCCCTCGCGCTGAGCCTGTTCGAGCTCAAGCTTGGCTGCGTCGAGCTGCCCCTTGATCTTGCCCTCGGCCTCGATCTTGTCGCGCTCGTTCTGCCAGCGGGTGGTGAGTTCTGCCGACTGCTGCTCAAGGTTCGCCAGTTCTTCGCGCAGGACAAGGAGGCGATCCTTCGAGTTCTGGTCGGTTTCCTTCTGGAGCGCGCTTTCCTCAATCTTGAGCTGGATGATACGCCGGTCGAGCCCCTCGATCTCCTCGGGCTTGCTCTCCATCTCCATGCGGATGCGGCTCGCCGCCTCATCCATCAGGTCGATCGCCTTGTCGGGAAGGAAGCGGTTCTGGATGTAGCGGTAGGAAAGCTTCGCCGCCGCGACGATCGCCGCGTCAGTGATCCGCACGCCGTGGTGCAACTCGTACTTGTCCTTGATGCCGCGCAGGATCGAGATCGTGTCTTCAACGCTCGGCTCGGCGATGAACACCGGCTGGAACCGCCTCTGGAGCGCGGGGTCCTTCTCCACGTACTTCTGATACTCGTCGAGGGTGGTGGCGCCGATGCAGTGGAGTTCGCCGCGCGACAGAGCGGGTTTCAACAGGTTCGAGGCGTCCATCGAGCCTTCCGAAGCGCCCGCCCCGATTAGGGTGTGCATCTCGTCGATGAACAGGATGATCTGGCCGTCCGCATTTTTGACCTCGTCGAGCACCGACTTCAGCCGTTCCTCAAACTCGCCGCGATACTTCGCCCCGGCAATCAGCGAGCCCATGTCGAGCGACATGAGCGTGCGGCCCTTGAGGCTGTCGGGCACGTCGCCATTGGCGATCCGCAGCGCGAGACCTTCAGCGATCGCGGTCTTGCCGGTGCCGGGCTCGCCGATGAGGGCGGGATTGTTCTTGGTGCGCCGGGCAAGGATCTGGATGGTGCGGCGGATCTCCTCGTCGCGGCCGATCACCGGGTCGAGCTTGCCATCGCGCGCCGCCTGCGTGAGGTCGCGAGCGAACTTCTCCATCGCGTCATAAGTGTTCTCGGCGCTGGCGCTGTCGGCGCGCTTGCCGCCGCGCAGTTGCTCGATCGCGGTGTTGAGGCTTTGCGGGGTCACACCGCCGGCCTTCAGCGCCTCGCCAGCGGGGGTCTGGGACAGCGCAAGCGCGGTCAAGAGGCGCTCTACGGTGACGTAGCTATCCCCTGCCTTGTCGGCGAGTTGCTCGGCAGAATCGAGCAGGCGCACCGCATCATTGTCGAGGCCTGGGGTCGCCTGCGCGCCGCCGCCGGTCACCGCCGCGATCTTCGACAGGCCCGCATCGACCGCGGTCGCGGCAAGCGGTGCCTGCCCGCCGGCGCGCTGGATCAACCCGGCGGCCATGCCCTCGCTGTCCTCGAGCAGCGCCTTGGCGATGTGCAGTGGCGTGATGCGCTGATGGTTCATGCGGATCGCGACGGTCTGCGCGGATTGCAGGAAGCCCTTCGCCCGGTCGGTGAACTTCTCGAGATTCATCTGATCTAACCCCTCCAAATATGCCTCAGCAAGGTAGTGTTGCACATTGGCAACCCAAGCCCCTAGGCGATAAATACGCGCGCCTAGGTGTATTAGTCAGATAGGTGGGTTCGCTCGCGGCGCATGGCAAGAGGCATCGGCAGCCTTGACCTTGTCTTGCCGCCAAGCGATGGAGCGCTCAGGCGATTTGGGAGAGAAATCGGCGATGATCTGGGTAAAGCGCGGCGCGATAGCGTTGGTTGGGGTGCTCGTGCTCGCAGTTGTGGTGCTCGCCTCCTGGGAGCCGTCGTTTGCCAGTCCAGCCGCTGCCACGGAAGGCCGCATCTACAAGGCCGAGGTTGTCCGCGACGAATGGGGGGTGCCCCATATCTACGGCGCAACCGATGCGGACGTGGCTTACGGCGTCGCCACCGCTCATTCGCAGGACGATTTCTTCACCCTTCAGGACGTCGTCGCCATGTCGCGGGGCCGCTACGGCGCAATCGCGGGGCAAGACGGAGCGAAGGTCGACTATGTCTACCACCTGATCGACGCGCGCGGCACGGCGGAGCGGGAATACCCCAAGCTCCCCGCCGACACCCGCGCGCTGTTCGAGGGCTATGCGGCGGGCCTCAACCAGTATGCCGAGGATCATCCCGGAGAGCTGAAGCTCGCCAATCTCTTTCCGGTGAACGGCATGGACGTCGCCGCGGGCTTTGCGCTGCGCCAGCCGTTCTTCTTCGGGCTCGACAGCGTCATCGGGCCGCTGGTCGCAGGCGAGGAACTGCGCCGCGAACATGGCCCTGACATTCCCGGCTTCCCGCGCGCAGCCTTGCCCGCCGCCGCGCCCACCGAAGCTGCGCCCCAAGCACTCAGGCAGGCGCGCGCGCCGTCCCGCGTGCTGCCGATTGGCGAGGACGGGGAGCACCTCGGCTCCAACGCCTTTGCCGTCGCCCCGCAAAAGGGCGGAGGGACCACGACCCTCATCTCCAATTCGCACCAGCCCCTGCGCGGCGGCGTGGCGTGGTACGAACTCGTCGTCGAGAGCGGCGAAGGCTGGCACTTCGCGGGCGCGAACTTCCCCGGCTCACCCTTCCCCTTCCTCGGGCATAACGAGCACCTTGGCTGGACTAACACGGTCAACACGCCCGACATGGTCGATGTCTACAAGCTGGAACTCGACGACACCGGCACGCGCTACAAGCTCGACGGCAAGTGGCTCCCGCTCGAAAGCGAGTGGGTAACGCTGCCGGTCAAGGTCGGCCCGGTGGTCCTACCGATCCGCCGCGAAGTGCTGCGCTCGGTCCACGGTCCGGTGATCCGCAACGCCAAGGGCACTTTCGCGATCCGCTATGGCGGGATCGGCCAGCTTGGCCAGCTCGACGCCTATTACCGCATCAACAAGGCCAAGACCTTCGCCGAGTGGCAGGCGCAAATCGCGCGGCTTGCGATCCCCTCTACCAACTTCATCTACGCCGATGAGGCGGGCACCATCGCCTATGTCTACAACGCCGCAATCCCCAACCGCCCCGAAGGCATCAAGGCAGACTGGCGCTCGATACTGCCGGGGAACCGGTCGGACGTGATCTGGAAGGGCGCGGTCGATTATGCCGCGCTGCCCAAGATCGTGAACCCGGCGTCGGGTTGGGTCTACAACTCGAACAACACGCCCTTCACCGCCGCTGGCGCGGGGAGCGACCTTGATCCGGCCAGCTTCTCGCCCGCGATGGGGATCGAACTCAAGCAGACCAATCGCTCGCGCCGCGCCAACAAGCTGCTGTCCGAAGCGGGCGTGCTCGACCGCGCCGCGCTGGAGCGGATCAAATACGACACCGGCTACGAGCGCGAAGGCTATGTCGCACGGCTGTTCGATACGCTCGGCACGATGAAAGCGGATGGCGAACTCGGTCGGGCACGCGACCTGCTGGCGTCGTGGGACTTCACTGCGGACAACAAAGGTCGCGCCGATGCGCTGGCGCTGCTGATGATCCGCGACTTCATGTCGGCCGATTACAACAACAAGCCCTTCCCCGACGTGGCCGACAATCTCCAAGCCGCCGCCGGTCACCTGACGAAACATTTTGGCCGGCTCGACCCGCCGATGAGCGACCTGCTGCGGCTGCGCCAAGGCGACATCGACCTGCCGCTGGACGGCGGCTCCGACACGCTGCGTGCCTCGACCACTTGGGACGTCGACGACGACGGGCGGCTGAGCATGAAGCACGGTGACAGCTTCATCATGTGGATCGAATGGGCGCCGGGGCAAAAGGTTGTCTCGCGGTCAATCCAGCCTTTCGGCGCGGCCTCGACGCGGCCCGGGAGTGCGCATTACACCGACCAGATGCGGCTGTTCGTCGAACATCGGCTGAAGCCGGTCCACTTCTGGCGCGAGGATCTGCTGGCAAATGCCAGCAGCACCGCGACCGTGACCAATGCGCGCTGACCGGCGCATGACTTTCCTCAGATTCCACCATCGGAGCTTTCGTTCATGACCAACCGTTTTGCTGCCGCCAGCCTTTCGGCGCTCGCCCTCGCGCTTGCCGCGACTGCCACTCCTGCCTTTGCCGAGACCACGACTGCCGCAGCGCCGGCCGGCCCGCAGGCGACCGCTGACCTTCCTTCGCTAGTCGAGCAGGTGACGATCCCCTACGAGGAGTTCAAGCTCGCCAATGGCCTCACGGTCATCGTCCACGAAGACCGCAAGGCGCCGATCGTCGGCGTCGCGGTATGGTACAATGTCGGCTCCAAGGACGAGCCCACAGGCCAAACGGGCTTCGCGCACCTTTTCGAACACCTGATGTTCAACGGCTCGGAGAACGCCCCGCAGGACTACTTCCAATACCTCGCCGAGATGGGCGCGACCGATTACAACGGCACCACGAATTTCGACCGCACCAACTACTTCCAGACCGTGCCCCGCCCGGCGCTCGAGCGCGCGCTGTGGCTGGAGAGCGATCGTATGGGCTACCTGCTCGGCGCGGTGACGCAGGAGAAGCTCGATAACCAGCGCGGCGTTGTGCAGAACGAGAAGCGCCAGGCGGACAACCAGCCGGGAGGGCTCGTATTCTACGAGCTCCTCAAGCAGCTCTTCCCCGAAGGTCATCCCTACCGGCACAACGTGATCGGCTCGATGGCCGACCTCGACGCTGCCTCGATGGAAGACGTGCAAGCATGGTTCCGCGACAAGTATGGCCCCAACAATGCGACGCTGGTGCTGGCTGGCGATGTGTCGCCTGCCGAGGCGCGGCCGCTGGTCGAGAAGTATTTCGGCCCGATCGCGGCCGGCCCCGTCAATACACCTGCTGCCGCTGACGTCCCGACCCTAGCCGCGCCGGTGCGCACGCTGATGAAAGACCAGGTCGCGGCCATAACCGTGAGCAAGTACTGGGCCGTGCCCGGCATTGCCGACAAGGACCGCACCGCACTGGCGATGGGCGCAAGCATCCTCGGGGGCCTCGCTTCCAGCCGGCTCGACGAGGTGCTGGTGCGCAACGAGCAGCTCGCAGTGAGCGTCTCGGCAGGCACCTTCGACTTCCAGCGAGTCGGCGCGCTCACCGTCAGCGCCGTGCTCAAGCCGGGCGTCGATCAGGCGACCCTTGAGAAGCGCCTGGATGAAGTGCTCGCCAAGTTCATCGCCGAAGGCCCAACCGAGGACGAAGTGCGCCGCGCCTCGACCAGCACCGTGGCCGAGACGATCCGCGGGCTCGAGCAGGTCGGCGGCTTCAACGGCAAGGCCGTGACCCTCGCCGAGGGCAAGGTACTGGCGGGCGACACAGCCTTCTACAGTAAGGACCTGAAGCGCTTCGCCTCGGTCACCCCGGCCGAGATCCGCGAGACCATGGCCAAGTGGATGAACCGTGCGGCCTTCACGCTCATCCTTGAGCCGGGCGCGCGCGATGCCACCTACGAGGAAGCCGCCTCGGTAGGGGCCGCCGCCAATGCTTCGGAGCGTGACCGTTCGGCCGAAACCCTGACCGTCACCAAGGAGCGCCCCAAGCCGCCGATCGCGACCGAAGCCCAGCTCGACTTCCCGACGCTCGAGCGCGCGACGCTCAGGAACGGCATGAAGGTCACCTATGCGCGCCGCACCGCTGTGCCCGCGACCTATGTGACCATGAGCTTCAACGCCGGAAGCGCGGCAGATCCGACTGGCAAGTCAGGGCTCGCCGGGCTGGCGCTGGGTCTCTTCGACGAGGGCACCGCCAAGCTGTCCTCGCAAGCAATCGCAGAAGCGAGCGAGCGTCTAGGCGTGAACATCGCAGCCGCCAGCAGCGATGACCGCTCCACCTTCACGCTCTCGGCGCTGACCGCCAACCTTGCCCCCTCGCTCGACCTGATGCGTCAGGTCATGCGCGAGCCGGCCTTCAACCCTGCCGAT
>JANNWO010000220.1:0-2636 GCA_031408395.1 Sphingomonadales bacterium
CAGGCTGTGGGCCTTGATGTATTCCCACACCTTCGAGGTCACTTGAGCGCGGGTCATCGGACCCTTGCCGATCACCTCTTCGAGGTCACCCGAAAGCGTTACCGGCCTCTGCAGTGCGTTTGTCGTTCCAGCCATCATCTACTCCCTTAACATAGTGGCAGGTCAAATATCGTCGTCTTCCCAAGCCGCATCGTCGTTGCCCCCGCCACCGGTGAAGGTGGCGTGAAGCACCGCGCAGGCCGTAATTGACCCTTGCAGTGATGCGAGCAGTTCCGCCCGCCCTGCGCCGGGCATCAGCACCAGCGGCAGTTCGGTCGCGAACAGTTGAAACAGGTAGTGGCGCGTCTCGCCCTCGGGGGGGTCGGGCAGCAGCCATTCGGAATTGCCCACCGCGTTCTTGCCGGTGCGCGGCGGGACCTCGCCTTCAAGCAGCTTGCCGCGCTGACCGGCCAGGCCCCACACGAGCCAGTGGCAGGCGGGTTCGGCACTTTTGGCAGAGGCCTCCTCGACCACCAGCACCAACTCCTGCGACAGCGGGGGCGGCGCGCTCCATTCGAGCGGCGGGGCGACGGAATCCTCTTCCGCCGCGGTGAAGCTTCCGTCGAGCTCCTCGCCGCTGCGGAACGCCGGGCTGGTCAACGCAAAGCCGCCGCGCGCGAAAGCCTGCGCCGAGCCCAGCTTCGCAATCGCGAGGCCGGGATGACGCGCAGGCGCAGGCACATGGGGTGCAAGCCAGCCGGGGAAATCAGTCATGATTCTGTCGTTTCATTGCCCTCGTGCTAGTCCGTTCGCTTGCCCGATACGAGACTTGGCAAGGCGGTTTTCGGCGGTTTCTGAGGAAAACCATGGAAATGCAGGCAAAATGGTCACGCTTTTTGGTGGATTCCATGGCAATTGGCCGCAATCACCTTGCTCTTGCCATGGCGCCCATGCATCCCTGCGTATCCGGCTGCCACGCAGGGCCGCCGCGAATCTGCCCCGGAGTTCCCCGCTCACATGAAGCTTGCCCGCACCGCCCTCAGCCTTGTTCTGGCCGTCCAGCTTGCCGCTTGCGGCGGGGGCGGAAGCTCCTCCGCGCCGCCCACGAGCGGAACGCCCACGCCGACCCCCACCCCGCCCGCCACGACCTGCGGGCTTGCCGCGCAGCAGGACTTCGCCGACCAGGTGCTCAACGAATGGTATCTGTTCCCCGACTTGCTCGCTTCCGTGAACCGCTCCTCGGTCACCAATATCGACGACTATCTTGACGCACGGGTCGCTCCGGCGCGCACCGCCAACCGCGACCGCTTCTTCACCTTCGCGACCTCGATCGCCGAAGAAAACGCGCTGATCAATTCGGGCTCGAGCGCCGGCTTTGGCATCCGCCTTTCCTACGACACGGTCGGGCGCCGACTGTTCGTGGTCGAGGCCTATGAAGGCGCCAGCGGCTTTGCCGGCGGGCTTGACCGCGGCACCGAAATCACTGCCATCGGCACCACCAGCGCCAACCTCCAGACCGTATCGAGCCTGTTCACCAGCGGCGGATCGCAAGCCGTGGCAAACGCGCTCGGCCCGTCCACGGCGGGCACCGTTCGGGTGCTGCGCTTCACCCAGCCGGGCGGCGCGGTGGTCGAACGCAGCATTACCAAGGCAGACTTCGCGATTGACCCGATCTCCGACCGCTACGGCGCGGTGATCCTCACCGACGGTGCGCGCAAGATCGGATACCTTAACCTGCGCACCTTCGGGGTTGCCGATGCCGCACCCCAGCTGCGCGCGGCCTTCGGCCAGTTCGCAGCCCTAGGCGTTCGCGAACTGATCCTCGACTTCCGCTACAATGGCGGCGGGCTGGTGAGCGTCGCCGACACGCTGGGCGACCTGATGGGCGCGGGCCGCGTCGGGCAGGTGTGGAGCCGCGAAGTGCTGCGCGCATCGAAAGCGGCGGAGAATTCGACGCAGCTGTTCCGCACCGAAGCCAACGCGGTCGCCCCTACCCGGGTCGCGGTCATCACCACCGGAGCAAGCGCTTCGGCGAGCGAGCTCGTTGCCAATTCGCTGATCCCCTATCTGGGCAACAATCTCGCGCTGGTCGGGGCCAATTCTGTTGGCAAGCCGGTCGGCCAGTTCGGCTTCGACCTTGCGGCCTGCGACCTGCGCATCCGCGCGGTGGCGTTCCAGACGCTCAATGCCAATAACGGGGGCGAGTATTACACCGGCCTCGCCAGCGTGATCCCCAACACCTGCCGCGCGGGCGACGACATCACGCGGGCGCTGGGCGACCCGCGCGAGGCGTCGATCGCAGCAGCGCTCGACTTCCTCGGCGGGCGAACCTGCACGCCGATCACCGGCAGCCCGAACGACAACAACATGGCGGTGGGCCTGCCGCAGGGCCAGTCCCAGCGGGTCGGCCTCGACCTGCCCGAGCGCGAGATGCTCCAGCCGAAGCGACCCGGCCCGGCGCAGCATGAAATGCCGGGACTGTTCTAGCCCGTCAAAGCCCTTGCGGGACTGTCTCGAACCCCGGCAGATCGCCGAGGTCGACCCAGTCCTGCTTGCTCTTGGTGTAGCAGTGGAAGGCGGGCTTGAGGATGCTCGTATCGTCGAGCGTCCCGGCCTTGATGAACATCATGCCCGGCGGGCTATCGACCCGGGTGAAG
>JANNWO010000221.1:0-16526 GCA_031408395.1 Sphingomonadales bacterium
AAACCGAAAAGCCGCATATCGAACAGATTGCCGGCATGGTCGATCGTATTCGCGAAGTGATCCCCAATGCCAAGCTGGTCTACAACAATTCACCCAGCTTCAACTGGACGCTGAGCTTCCGTCAGCAGATCTTCGATGCATGGACGGCAGCGGGCAAGGATGTGTCTGCCTATGACCGCGCCAAGCTGATGAGCGTCGATTACGACACCACCGAACTGGCTGCGCAGGCCGACGAGAAGATCCGAACCTTCCAGCGCGATGGCGCGGCGCGGGCGGGCATCTTCCACCACCTCATCACCCTGCCGACCTACCACACCGCCGCGCTCAGCACCGATAACCTCGCCCGCGAGTATTTCGGCGAGCAGGGGATGCTTGGCTACGTGAAGAACGTGCAGCGCGAAGAAATCCGTCAGGGCATTGCCTGCGTGAAGCACCAGAACATGTCTGGCAGCGACATCGGCGACGATCACAAGGAATACTTCGCAGGTGAAGCCGCCCTCAAGGCCGGCGGCGCTCACAACACGATGAACCAGTTCGAGGCCGCCTGACGGCAGCTAAAAGGGTGGGAGAGAATCCCGGGAGGACCGGACAATCCGGCCTTCCGGGATGACACTGAACCGCCTAAGGACTCGCGGGCAATCACCCAGCGGAGAGTGACGATGGACGATACCGAGACCCCCAAGACCGAGCCCGCCCGCGCCCGCGCGCTGCTCTCGACAGCCGACATGAAGCTGCTGCGCCGCGCGCTCGAGAGCCATGCCCGTAACACCGAGGACCGCGAGGAACTCGCCAAGATCAACGCGCTGCACCACCGGCTTGGCACCTACGTCCCTTCGTAGGATACCCCCTGTTTCACAGTTCTCCTGGGGAGGAGAAACGGCCGTCGGAATGCGCCCCGCAAGGAGCGCGCTCCGGCGGCCGTCTTTTTGTTGCTACCTTATCCGCCCAGCTTGGGCATGAGACCTAGCGTCGCCGCAGTCATCGCTTCGGTAGCTGTGGCGATCACCACCGGAGCATCGGGGGCCCAGAAGGGCGAATGCAGTGAGGGCAGTTGGATCTCGCCCTTCTGCGCACGGTCCCATTGCGCCTGAGGCACACCGCCGACCCAGAAGATCAGCGACTGCACATTGGCCTTGTCGGCGCGGTAGAACTGGCTGAAATCCTCGCCCCCCATGACGCTCGGCGTCTCCTGCACCCGGTCCCCGAAGCGGGCCTTGAGTCCGGTTGCCACCTTGTCGGTCATCTCGGGCGTGTTGTAGGTCGCGGGCGTATAGGGATCTTGCACAGTGACCTTCGGAAGCTTGTCCTCGGGCATCCCGGCGGCGATCGCCTCGCCCTTGGCGATGCGGGCGATCCCATCGAGAAGATGCTTCCTCGTCGCATCGCTGTAGCTCCTGACGGTGAGCTGGAGCCGCGCTTCGTCGGGGATGATGTTGTGCTTGGCGCCGGCCTGAAAGCTGCCGACGGTGACCACTGCGGAATCCGTAGGATTGAGCTC
Organism: Sphingomonadales bacterium; assembly: GCA_031408395.1. Classification (GTDB taxonomy): domain Bacteria; phylum Pseudomonadota; class Alphaproteobacteria; order Sphingomonadales; family Sphingomonadaceae; genus Erythrobacter. Next base: position 1,499 of record JANNWO010000221.1, read on the forward strand.
GCGGCTTACCAACGTTTGCAAGCGCATGACGATGCTGGAGGCGATGACGATCGGGTCCTTGGTGGTGTGCGGATAGGCACCGTGACCGCCCACCCCCGGCACTACGATGTCGACAGAATCGACATTGGCGAGCGCGAAGCCCTTGGTGTAGCCGATCTGACCCGCCGGGAACTGCGCCGCATCGTGGAAGGCGAGGACGTAGTCCGGCTTGGGGAAGCGAGCGTAGAGCCCATCGTCTAACATCGCCTTGGCACCCTGCCCGATCTCCTCGGCGGGTTGGAGGATCATCACCAGCGTGCCCGACCATTCTGACCGCCGCTCGGAGAGGAGCTGCGCCGTGCCGATCCAACTGGTCATGTGGGTGTCGTGCCCGCAGGCGTGCATCACCCCGGTCTCGGTCCCGTTCTGCGCCACGGCGCGCACCTTGGAGGCGTAGGCCAGCCCGGTCTGCTCGATCACCGGCAAGCCGTCCATGTCGGCGCGCAGCAGCACTGTCGGCCCGGCGCCGTTCTTGAGCACCGCCACCACGCCGGTCTTGCCCACGCCCTCGGTCACCTCGAAGCCCATTGCACGGGCGCGAGCGGCGAGCTTCTTGGATGTCTCAACCTCTTGAAAAGACAGCTCCGGATGAGCGTGGAGGTCCTGGTAAAGCTCGACCAGCTGCGGCATTTGCGCCGTCACGGCATCGCGCAATTCGTCCGCCTGCGCTGGCACCGCCATCAGCGACATCACCGCTGCACCCGTGAATACGACTGCCAATTTCATACCCGTCTCCTGCTCGTGTCACCGGCAGGCTATAGCCTCGCCCCCAAGCTTCACAAGACGAGACGCCGGTTGCCATCCCCCAAGGCGGAGCTGCTTCATCCTGACAAGTGCCGTGAAGCGCTCCGCCGGAGGAAGCCAACCGATTGTCTTTACGCGTCTATTTAGTGACTTCGTCGACCGCTTTTTCAGCCGCATTGCCGACCTGATCTGCGGCATCGCCGACTTTCGAGGCGGCTTCGGCCACGGCGCTATCCTTGGCGACTTCGGCATCGTTCACTTGCGAGAACACCAGAAAGCCCGCTACCCCGACGATGATCAGGACCAGCAGGCCGATCCATCCGAACCCGCCGCCAGAACGCGGCCGATCGGTGATCACGGTGGTGTGGGTATGGACATTCCCATCGGGTGTCTGGGTTTCGGTGATGCGTTCTTCGGTCATGTCGTTTCCTTCAACGTCGCAAGCCGGCCCAAGGCCGCAAACGCATCGAAAACACAATGACATGGGTGAGGATTGCGCCGAAAGCGTAGGGCGATCCGCGGGTTCGGTTGGTGCCCCTGGCCAGACTCGAACTGGCACTTCTTTCGAAACTCGATTTTGAGTCGAGCGCGTCTACCAATTCCACCACAGGGGCGCCCGTCGCGGAGAGAGGCGCTGTTAGCTTGGGTTGTGCCAAGCTTCAATCCCGTTTGCCCATTCAAGGCCCATGTTTCACGTGAAACATGCCCAAAACGCCGTTCTGGAGGGGGTCTAGAGGGGGTCTAACAGGGGTCTAAGGGGGGTCTAAACCGATCTGGAGTGGGTCGAGAACGGTCTGGAGCCCGTCTAAAACGTGCAGCAAAAATGCCCGAACGGCAGCCGGAGCTACCGCAGCGCCCCTGCCAGCAGCTTGTGCAGCTTGGAATGCAGCCCGTCATTTGCCGCCAGCACCTGCGCCGCGTGGATCGGTTCCGAACGGCCGCGGTAGTCGGTGACGAAGCCGCCGGCCTCGCGCACCAGCAGGCAACCCGCCGCCGTGTCCCATTCCGAAAGGCCGCTTTCCCAGAACCCGTCGAAGCGGCCCTGCGCCACATAGGCGAGATCGAGCGAGGCCGCGCCAAAGCGGCGGATGCCCGCGACCTCAGGGCCGATCGCGCCGAAAATCCGGCTCCATTCGGAAAAGTCGCCGTGGCCGAAGAACGGCACGCCTGTGGCCACCAAGGCATCGGCGAGGCGCGAGCGGGCCGAGACGCGCAGGCGCGCATCCTGAAGCCATGCGCCGCGCGATTTTTCCGCCCAGAAGGTCTGGTCGGTGATCGGCTGATAGACCACGCCTGCGACCACATCGCCCCATCCGCTACCATCAAGCTTGGGTTCTTGCGCGGCGATGCTGATCGCGAAGTGCGGGATGCCGTGCAAGAAATTGCTGGTGCCATCGAGCGGATCGACGATCCAGCGCGGCATCCCGGGATCGCCTTCGATCACGCCCGCTTCTTCCATGACGAAGCCCCAGCCCGGACGGGCGCTGAGCAGTTCGTCATAGAGCGTGCGTTCAGCGCGGATGTCCGCCTTGCTGACGAAATCGGCAGGCCCCTTGCGGCTGACCTGCAAGTGTTCGACTTCGCCGAAATCGCGGCGCAAACGCCCGCCCGCCTTGCGAGCGGCGCGTTCCATGACGCGAATGAGGCCGGAAATAGCTGCCATTACAATACTCTCTGCCGTTCACCCCGCACGGGGGGCAGTGCGCGGCGTTGGTGTGGTGCGACTACGGTCGTCAGGAAAAGGGGTCCTCGACCCCTCAGTTCGCCTTGCCGACGTAGGCTTGCTCGTACACATCGACGATGATGCGCGTGCCGGCGCCGATATGCGGCGGCACCATGATGCGCACGCCGTTGTCGAGGATCGCGGGCTTGTAGCTGGACGAGGCAGTCTGCCCCTTCACCACCGCGTCGGCCTCGACGATCATCGCTTCGATCTGCGAGGGCAGTTCGACCGAGATCGGCTTTTCGTCCCACAGCTCAAGGTTCACCTGCATCCCATCCTGCAAGAACGGGCGGGCATCGCCGAGCAGGTCGCCGGGCAGCGTGATCTGTTCGAAGGTGTCGTTGTCCATGAACACCAGCATCTCGCCCTCGGCATAGAGGAACTGGAATTCCTGGGTGTCGAGCCGCACGCGCTCGATCGTGTCGGCGCTGCGGAAGCGCACGTTGGTCTTGCGGCCATCCTGCAGGTTCTTCATTTCGACCTGCATATAGGCCCCGCCCTTGCCCGGCTGGGTGTGCTGGATCTTGGCGACCTTCCAGATGCCCTTTTCATATTCGATGATATTGCCGGGGCGGATATCGACGCCGCTGATCTTCATGGGGCTTTGGGCCTTTATACAGGTTGGAGTCCGGGAGGTGTAAAAGAGCGTTGGGGGCGCGCCGCTACAAAGGCGCGCGCCCAGAAATGATGCGCGCCCATAGCCGAGCCTGCCCATCCGGGCAAGCGGGGGGACAAGCAGGGGTGACGGCCGCGCCGCAATGCAGCGCGAAACACTTGGCCTAGGTGCCCGGCGGCTGTTATGGCGCGCGGCATGAAGACCCGTTACGTGATCCTGCTGATCATCGGCGCTGCCGCTGCTGCCGCCTGTCTGCCCGGCCGCGCGCACGGGCAGGCCCGCCCTAATGATCGTGACGCATCGCGCCCGCAAGGCCGCGCCGCTGCGCCCTCCGGCGGAATGCTCGGCATCCTCGGCCATGGCGACTGGCAATGCGCGCTGCCCGGCGATGCCGGGGGCAAGGCCTACATCGAAGTGCCCGAGGAGGACTTCGGGATCGGCACCGCGTCGAGCTACAACAGCGCGGCCGGGTCAGGCATCTACCTGCTGCGCGGCACCGAACTGCTCTTCACCCGCGGCCCCAAGAAGGACCAGCGCTTCCGCGTTCTGGGCGATAACACCGTGCAGAAGCTGAACGCCGACGGGAGCCTGAGCAAGCTGATCTGCACGCGGGTAAGCACCGCGCCTTAGGCTCAGATCCCGAGCAGCCAGTGGAGGTGGATGAACCACACTTCGCGGGCGAGGAACGGGAGCCGGGTCGCAAGGCTTTTGTAGCGAGACGATGGCGTCGGAGAAGGCTGCGCGTTCAGGCCCGCGGCTGCGGCCATGCCCATCGCGCGGCGCATGTGCAGCGGGTCGGAGACGATCAGCACCGGCCCGCTACGCGCTTCGCCCAGCACGGCAGCGGCATTGTCGAGATTCTGGCGGGTTGTGCGCGATTGATTGTCGCGAAGGATCGCGGCGCCGGGAATGCCGCGTGCTTGCAGGTAGGCGGCGCCCGCCTCGGCCTCTGATACTGCGTCCTCAGACGAGAGGCCTCCAGTCACGAGAATGCGCTTTACCCGCCCATCGCGGTAGAGCGTGCTGGCATGATCGAGCCGGGCAGCAAAGACCGGCGAGGGAACTTCGCCCACCACCGCCGCGCCGAGCACGACGGCGGTTTCGCCGCGTTCTGTTCCTGTGACCTCTGGGCCGATGGCGATCCATGTCGCGACTGCGCCCAGCCAGAGGGCCAGCGCCGCCGCTAGCCATGCAAGCCGGCGTTTCACCCCCGCATGGCCTTGGCAAACGCCTCGATCGCGGCGACCTCATCGCCGCCCCACACCGCGCCCGACACCGCGAGGAAGTCCGCGCCGGCTTCGATCAGCGGCTTGCAATTGTCAGGCGTGATGCCGCCGATTGCGACGCCGGGGATCTCGAAGATCGAGCTCCACCATCGGAGCAGTTCAAGATCGGGCACCTCGGCTTCGGGGGCCTTCTCCTTGGTTGTCGAGGGGTAGAACGCGCCGAATGCGACGTAGTCCGCCCCCGCCTCGCCCGCTTCCATCGCCATGTGGCGGCTGGCGTGGCAGGTGACGCCGATCTGCGCTTCGCGGCCCAGTTCTTCGCGGGCCTCGCGCGGTGAGCCGTCGCCCTGCCCGAGATGCACGCCGTCGGCCTTCAGGCGCTTGGCGAGCGATATCGAATCATTGACGATGAAGGCCACGTCATGCGCGGCGCAGATAGCTTGCAGAGGCTCGGCAAGGAGCGCTGCCTCGTGGCTATCGATCCCCTTCACCCGGAACTGGAAGGCGGTGACGAGATCGCCGTGCCGCCGGGCACCCGCCGCGAGCGCACGCTCAAGCCGCGCGGGGAAATCGCCTCCAACTTCGAGCGGCGAGATGAGATAGAGTTGTGTTTTGGTCATGGCGGCCCCGCTAGTGGCTTGTGACGCTTGTGTCACCTGTTCACCCGCACGTTCAGGCGTCACTCAGACGCGGGCGGGCCTAAGCGGGGCATGACACAGCTTCTCCGCATCCTCGCCCCGTTCGCCATGCTCACCGCAATGGGCGCCTGCACGATCATCCCCGCTGCCGGGGGCGTCGAGAGCGTCTCCATGCCGCAGGGGAGCGTTGTGGCGCTAGGTCAACGGGTAGCGGTCGGCGCGCTGGTGGTCACCCCGCAGGCGGTGGTCGAGGACAGCCGCTGCCCGATCAATGCGCGCTGCATCTGGGCTGGGCGCTTGGTGGTGAAGACGCGCATCGACGGCAAAGGCTGGCGCGAGACCGCCGACCTGACACTCGGCGAGCCCCATGCCACGCACGGGATGAGCCTTTCCCTGACCTCGGGCGAGCCGGGGCGCATGGCGGGCGAAGGCAAGGAAACGAAGCCCGCCGACTACCGCTTCACCTTTGAAGCGCGCTGATCGTTAGACGCTGGCGCTGGCGATCTGGTCGATCGCCTTGCCCAGCACCGTGTTGAACTCCGCGTCCGACTGGCCCTTGCGCAGGTCTTGCAGCAGCCCGCGGCTGAAGCTCGCGATCATGCCCGGGTTGTGCAACAGGCGCGCGCAGGCGTCGTCGGTCGAGAACCCGCCCGACAGCGCGACCATGCGCAGCACCTTGGGGTGGCCCGCCAGCGGCGTGTAAAGCCCAGCGGTCGCGGGGATCGAGAGCTTGAGCATCACCTGCTGGCCCTCGGGCAGCGCGTCGAGATGCTTGGTGATCTCGGCAAGCAGGATCGCCTCGCCTTCCGCGCGGTCCTCGGTGGTGATGTCATATTCTGGCTCGATAATCGGCATGAGGCCCGCGGCGATGATCTGCGCGCCGATTTCGAACTGCTGCGCGACCACCGCGGCGATGCCTTCAGGGTTCGCCGCCTTGATCACCGAGCGCATCTTGGTGCCGAACATGCCCGCCGCCGCGGACTTTGCGAGCAGCGCTTCCAGCTTCAACATCGGCTTCATCAACTGCACGCTATCCGCATCGTCAGCCAGTCCTTCGTCGACCTTGATGAAGGGAACGATCCCGCGCGCCTTCAGCGCATCGCCGGTGGTCTTGCCGTCGACATGGCCGTCCATCGTCCGCTCAAACAGGATCGCGCCGATCACTTTGCCGCTCGAAAAGCACGGGCTCGTGATGACGCGCGCGCGCATCGCATGGATCTGAGCGAACATCGCCTCGTCGCCCGACCACTCGCTGTCGTCCACGCCGTAACCGCGCAGCGCTTTGGGCGTGGAGCCCCCCGACTGATCAAGCGCGGCGATGAAACCCTGTCCGGTGGCGATGCGGATCGTCATTTCCTGAGTGTTCATGGCGGGGTTCTCCAAGGGCGCGAATGGCGGGATCATGCTGATGGCGGCGAGCTATGCATAGGTATGCACAAGCCCTTTGGAGCGCGCCTTAGCGGGCCGCCATCGATGCTGCAACCGCGAAGGATCGGGTATCGATCAGCGCCGGGCGAGGCGGCGGATGATGCCCGAAAAGCTCAGCGCCGGCTGGCCGTCCCCCGTCACCAACCCGCGCACGAAGATCGTCTTGCCGCCTCCGCGCGTGACCTCGCCGCGCGCCTCGACCAGCGCGCCGCACGCGACCGAGCCGAGGAAATCGCCCGACAGGTTCAGCGTCACTGCATGATCGCCGTTCAGCACATCGGTGGCGATGGCGAACAGCGCAAAGTCGGCAAAGGTCATCATGCAGCCGCCATGCATGAAGCCGCCGCCGTTCATGTGGCGGTCTTCGGCGCGGAAGGCGCTTGTGTAGGAGCCGTCGTCCTCGCGGCGGTGGTAGAACGGGCCGGAGCGGGTCTCGTAAGGATCGCCCTGCCAGTAACGCCACCCGGCAAACTCGCCGTCCTCCATCACAGACAGCGTCCCGTAACTGGTCTCGACCATTTCGCTCATGGCGTGTTCCACAATTGCAGTTTGGTGACCGAGGCGGCGATCCGGTCATCCGGATCGAGGCGGGCGAGGCTCCGATCGGCAAGCTTCCACCCGCCAAACGCGCCCTTGCGCCACTGGTCGGTGATGAGGAATGGGCCGGACCACAATTTGCTTCCGAACGCGAGTTCCAGCTCTGCCCCGGCGACGAACCACGCGGTCTTGCCGTTGACCCGTACAAACACCTCGCGGAAGGCGAATTTGGTGCAGGCGAAACCGCGTTCGGCGGCAGCAAGGAAGCTTGGACGGTCGAGCAGCTGCGGCGGGAGCGACCCGACCATCACCATCGCATCGCGCGCGATCATCTTCTTCAACGCCTTGGCATCGCCTGCCACCCAGGCACGCATCAGGCTGAGCGCAAGCGCCTCGATCTCGGTAGATGACGCGGCCATCTCAGCGCTCGAGCGCCGCCACGCCGGGGAGCACTTGGCCTTCCATCCATTCGAGGAACGCGCCGCCAGCGGTTGAAACGTAGGAGAAATCCTGCTCCACCCCAGCTTGCGCCAGCGCCGCGACAGTATCCCCGCCGCCCGCCACGCTGATCAGCGAGCCTTCGAGTGTCAGCGCCGCTGCGGTACGCGCCAGCGCGTTCGTCGCGGTATCGAAAGGCTCGGTCTCGAAGGCACCCAGCGGCCCGTTCCACACCAGCGTGCGGCAGGTCTTGAGCACATCGGCCAGCGCTTCGACCGCCATCGGGCCGAGGTCGAGGATCATCTCGTCGTCTGCGACCTCGTGGACGTTGCAGATGCGCAAGGACGGCGGGTTGGCGGCGAATTCCTTGGCCACCACCACATCGTAGGGCAGGTGGACGGTGCAGCCCGTCCGCTCGGCTTCGTCCATAATGCGGGTGACGGTGTCCGCCAGATCATGTTCGCACAGGCTCTTGCCTACGGCGACCCCGCGCGCGGCGAGGAAGGTGTTGGCCATGCCCCCGCCGATGATGAGGTGCTGCACCTTGCCCACCAGATGCTCAAGCAGGGCAAGCTTCGACGAAACCTTGGCCCCGCCGACCACCGCCGCGACCGGCGCTTCGGGGTTGCCGAGCGCCGCGTCCAATGCCTTCAATTCGGCTTCCATAGAACGGCCCGCATAGGACGGGAGGAAGTGCGTCAGACCTTCCGTGGTGGCGTGCGCGCGGTGCGCGGCGCTGAACGCGTCGTTGACGTAGAGCGTGCCGTTAGCCGCGATGGCCTGCGCGAAGTTGGGATCATTCGCCTCCTCGCCCGGCCAGAAGCGGGTGTTGTCGAGCAAGCCGATGTCGCCCGGCCCGAGGATGCCGATCGACTGCGCGACGACAGGCCCGGTGAGCTCGGGGATGAACATGATCTCCTCGCCCAGCACGCGGCCCACGTCGCCCACCACCATGCTGGTCGAGAGCATCGAGGAGCGTTGCCCGCCGGGACGCCCGAAATGCGCGAGCAGCAGCACCTTGGCGCCGCGCCCCGCGAGTTCGAGGATGGTGGGCCGCACTGCCTCGACCCGCGTCACATCGGTGGCCGAGCCGTCCTTCATGGGAAGGTTGAGATCGACGCGCACCAGCGCGACCTCGCCGGTCAGGTCGGAGGGAAGATCATCGAGGGTCTTGAAGCTCATGGACCAAGGTTTCCGTTCGGAAGTGGAGGGCTTACAAAAACTTCGCCATCACCCCGGCGGTGTCGATCATCCGGTTGGAGAAGCCCCACTCGTTATCGTACCAGCTGACCACGCGGGCAAGCTTGCCTTCCATGACCGAAGTCTCAAGGCTGTCGACGGTCGAGGACGCCGGATAGTGGTTGAAGTCCGAGGAGACGAGCGGCTGGTCGGTGTAGTCGAGCACGCCCTTCATCGGGCCCTCGGCTGCGGCCTTCAGCGCGGCGTTGATTTCCTCGACCGATGTGTCGCGCGATGGGGTGAACACCAGATCGATCAGCGACACATTCGGGGTCGGCACGCGTACCGACGATCCGTCGAGCTTGCCCTTCAGCTCCGGCAGCACCAGGCCCACAGCGCGCGCGGCGCCGGTGGTGGTCGGGATCATGTTGACGGCCCCTGCGCGGGCGCGGCGCAGATCCGAGTGGATCTGGTCGAGCATCCGTTGATCGTTGGTGTAGGAGTGGATCGTGGTCATGAACCCGCGCTCGATCCCGATCACGTCGTTCAGCACCTTGGCGACCGGCGCGAGGCAGTTGGTGGTGCAGCTCGCGTTGGAGATGATCACGTCATCGGCGGTCAGCGCCGTGTGGTTCACGCCGTAGACGATGGTTTTCGACACACCGGTTGCAGGCGCGGAGATCAGGACGCGCTTGGCCCCGGCGGCAAGGTGCGGACGGCTCGCTTCGTCGGACTGGAAGAAGCCGGTGCATTCAAGCACGATGTCGATGCCCATTTCGCCGTGCGGCAGGTTGGCGGGATCACGCTCCTTGGTGACCGCGATGCGCTTGCCATCGACGATGATCGCATCGCCATCGGCAGTCACTTCGCCGTTGAAGCGGCCGTGGACGGAGTCGAAGGCGAACAGCAACGCGTTCGCCTTGGCATCGGCGAGGTCGTTGATCGAGACCAGCTCGAGATCGTGGTCGGTGCGCTCAAGAATAGCGCGCGCGACAAGCCGGCCGATGCGGCCGAAGCCGTTGATGGCAACTTTGGTGGCCATAAGAGGTACTCCTGCTTAAGCGTTCAATTTGTTCAGGATTTGCGGGACTATTGCCTCCGCAGTGAAGCCGAAATGGGCGTACAGATCAGCAATCGGGGCCGACGCGCCGAAGGTGTCGATGCCGATGTTGAGGCCGTGGGTGCCGGTATAGCGCTGCCAGCCAAAGGTGCTCGCCGCCTCGACCGAGACGATCAGCGCATCTGCCGGCAGGAGGCCCGCGCGGTAATCGGCGGGCTGCTCGTCGAACAGCTCCGTGCAGACCATCGAGACGACGTCCGCGCCAATCCCTTGCGCCTCCAACTGGCCTGCGCAGGCGTATGCGAGCTCGACTTCCGAGCCGGTGGCGAGGAACACGACCTTGCGCGCAGCCTCGGCGGCCTTGAGACGGTAGCCGCCCTTCGCGGAGAGGTTCGCGCCCGGATCAAGCCGCAGTTGCGGCAGGTTCTGCCGGGTCAGCGCCAGCACCGTCGGGCGGTCGTTTTCGCGCAGCGCAATGTCCCAGCACTCGGCAGTCTCGACCGCATCGGCCGGGCGCATCACGAGGAGGTTGGGCATCGCCCGCAACGAAGCCAGATGCTCGATCGGCTGGTGCGTCGGCCCGTCCTCGCCCAGCCCGATCGAATCATGCGTCATGACATAGATCAAGCGCGCGTGCTGTAACGCCGAGAGGCGAATCGCCCCGCGGGCGTAATCGGTGAACACCAAGAAGGTGCCGCCATAGGGGATCACGCCGCCATGCAGCGCCATCCCGTTCATGGCCGCCGCCATGCCGAATTCGCGGATGCCGTAATAGACATAGCGGCCTGCGTAATTGTCGCGGTTGAAGGTGCCGATCCCGCCCGCCAGCGTGTTGTTCGAGCCCGTCAGGTCGGCACTGCCGCCGATCGTGTCGGGGAGCGCCGGATTGATCGCGCCGAGCGCAATTTCCGAAGCCTTGCGGGTGGCGATCTTCTGGGGGCTGGCGATCAGCCCGGCGATGTGCGCGTCAAGGCTGAAGCCTTCCGGCAAATCGCCCGCCATCCGCCGCTCAAACTCGGCCTTGTGCGCCGAAGCCTCAAGCCGCCCGGCCCAGGCACCATGCGCCGCACGGCCCGGCTCGGCGGCGCTGTGCCAATCGGCGAGGATTTCGGACGGGATCACGAAGGGTTCAGACGTCCAGCCCAGCGTCTCGCGCGCTGCAGCCACTTCAGCCCCGCCCAGCGCCGCGCCGTGGGTGGCGCTGGTGCCCTGCTTGTTGGGCGCGCCCTTGCCGATGATGGTGTGGCAGGCGACCAGCGAGGGGCGCGGGTCGGCCTTGGCCTCTGCCAGCGCGCGTTCGATATCGGCAAAATCGTGCCCGTCGCACTCGGTCACATGCCAACCGGTCGCGACATAGCGCGCCTTGATGTCTTCCGAAGTCGACAGATCGGTCGCGCCGTCGATGGTGATGCGGTTATCGTCCCACAGCACGTTCAAACGCCCGAGGCCGAGATGTCCCGCGAGCCCGATCGCCTCGTGGTTGATGCCCTCCATCAGACACCCGTCGCCCGCGATCACCCAGGTGCGATGATCGACCAACCCGTCGCCGAACACGGTGTTGAGGTGCCGTTCGGCCATCGCCATGCCGACCGCCATCGCGACGCCCTGTCCCAGCGGGCCGGTGGTGCACTCGGCGCCGTCGAGCATGAAGTTTTCGGGGTGGCCCGCACACGGACTTCCCAGCTTCCGGAAATTGCGAATGTCATCGATCGTCGGCGCGGCGTAGCCGGTGAGGTACAGAAGGCTGTAGAGCAGCATCGACCCGTGCCCCGCGCTCAGCACGAAGCGGTCGCGGTCGGCCCACTTGGGCGCGCTGGGATCGAACTTGAGGTGCCCGGTGAACAGCACCGCCGCGACATCGGCCATGCCCATCGGCATCCCGGGGTGTCCCGAATTGGCCGCCTCCACTGCGTCCATGGAAAGGGCACGGATGGCGTTGGCCATCGGTTGAAGGCGGGCGGCGTCGATGCTCATCGGCACGAAATTCTCCTGCTGCGGCGACAGCGCCCGTCAGGCGATTCGACCCCTGTCGTAGTGCGCCGTGCCATCGCCGAGCGCACGGGGGAGGTCAACCTTGCGCAAAGCTTTCCTTTTGCGAGGACGTGCCGGTCACTTATCAACAGCCCCGCTCAAGCCTTTGCGCCCCATGCGTTCTGTTGGTATCCCTAGCGCCCATGACCGCCGACCGCATCGCATCCGCGCTGGCCCGTATCGAGACCGCGATGGCGCGCATTGACGCCGCGCGCGAGGCAGGCCTTGGCGCGGATGGCAAGGCGGGGGGCGGCTCGGCCAAGGTCGTCGAACTCGTCAACGTTCACGAGAAATTGCGCGAGCAAGTCGCGGAAAGCCTTCGCGAACTTGACGATCTTCTGACCCAGCTGGAAGATTAGCGCATATGAGCACCGTAACGCTAAGCATCGGCCCCAAGAGCTACTCCGTCGTCTGTGCGGATGGGCAGGAAGCGCACATCCGGGCGCTGGGTGCGATGATTGCGGAAAAATATGCGCAGTTGGGCAGCGCGCGTGCGCCGCTTGAGGCGCAGAACCTGCTTTTCGCCGCGCTGTTCATGGCTGACGAGCTTGATCAGGCAAGGAAGCAGCTCTGCGGAACACCCGAACCAGCTCCCGAACCGGCGGCTGAACGGGCGCATGCGCCTGCGGCTGAAACCGTCGATCCCGAAGTGGTCAAGGCCCTGCGCAATGCCATCGCCGCGCTGGAAGCCGATCTGGCCACCGCGCGCGAGGCGGCCGCAAGCCCTGCTCCTGCCGCGCCGTCCGCCGCTTCGAAGCCGCAAACCGACCTGTTCGGCGGCCCTGCTGCGCCTGCGTTTGGGGCCGATTCCCTCGCCGAAGCAGTGGCCGAAAGACTAGAGGCGCTCGCCGCCCGCGCCGAGGCCAACGCAGCGGCGCTTGAAGAGGCGTCCGCAAACGCCTAGATAGACTCTTGGCGGGACTGCTCGGTACGAGCCGTTGAACATCCCTGAGGCTATAAGTAATCCAAATGGGAGCTGTCCCTGCCCTTGCCTGCCGGTTCGTCCGGAAGTCTTGGGCATACGGCGCCCACCTGACGTAAAACGCGTCAGAGGATTTCGAGTGCAAACGACCCATGGTGGTTCCGCTACGTTTTTTGTTTTTCGCACGCCATCCGGCGCGCGGTATCCTCGCTCATGCGGCCTGAAGGCCGCGTCGCTGCGGGCGGCCAGTCGGCCTTGCGGTCGCTTTGCGACCGATCAGTCCTTGGATCAGAGGAGCCACGCCGCGTGCCGTCCAAAGACGAACTCCGCAAATCGCTGCGGGCCGCGCGTAAGGCGCATGTCGAGGCGTTGCCGGACGCGGTCCGCGGGCTGTTGTTTCACCGCCCGCCTGCGCCACTGCTCGCACGAATCCCGCAGGAGGCTGTGATCGGCCTTTATCACGCCGGCCCGTGGGAAGCCCCCGCTGCCGCCTATGCGCGCTTTTTCCGCGATGCGGGGCACGTGGTCGCCCTGCCCTTCTTCGCAGACCGCGGCGCGCCCATGTCCTTCCGTCACCACACCGATCCCTACGCGCAGGACGATCTGGAAGTCGGCCCCTTCGGCATCCTCCAGCCCGCCGCCGATGCCGATCCGCTGGTGCCGGAGATCCTTTTCGTCCCCCTCGTCGGCTTTACGGCCGATGGCGCGCGGCTCGGACAGGGCGGCGGACATTATGATCGCTGGCTCGCGGAACATGCGCCCGCGCTTGCCGTTGGGCTCGCATGGGATGCGCAACTTTGCGAGGCCCTGCCGACCGAGCCACACGACGTCGCCCTAAACGCGGTCGTCACCCCTACCCGGATTTACGGAAACATCTGATGCGCGAGACCCCGACCTGGCGAATTCCCTTCGGCATCATCAGCCTGTTCATCGCGCTGATGGCCTATGGCATCGTCATCGCGCGCTATGCGCCGGATATCATAGGGCGCTGGTCCGGCGGGGCGCAGACAGTGGTCTACATCGTGCTCGGCCTCGTGTGGCTGTTGCCGCTGAAGCGCTTCCTGGTGTGGATGGAGACGGGGAGCTGGAGCATTCCCCAAAGCCTCCCTCCGCAGGGCAAAGAAAAGGCGGACTGACGCCCGCCTGTTTCAATGCCATTTCGGCGATCCTGAGGAACAAGTGGCGCGAGTGACGGGACTTGAACCCGCGACCTCCGGCGTGACAGGCCGGCGCTCTAACCAACTGAGCTACACCCGCGCATCTTGTCCTTTCGAGCGTGACAGCAAGGCCGCCCCGCTCGTGGAGCAGCGCCATTACGTCCGGCGGTTCGGGCTGTCAACGCCCCACTCGCCGGCCTTGGCGCAATATTTTCGTCAGTCCACCAGCAGCAGCGCGGGCGTCTCGATCAGCCGCTTCATGCCTTGCACGAAGCTCGCCGCATCGTGCCCGTCGACCACGCGGTGATCGCAGGAGATCGAGATGTTCATCAGCTTGCGCTTGGCAATGCGCTCGCCGCCCATCCCGTCGCTGACGAACATCGGACGCTCGACGATGCGGTTGGGGCCGATGATCGCCACTTCCGGCCGGTTGATGACCGGCGTGGTCGCCACGCCCCCCAGCGGCCCCAGCGACGTGATCGTCAGGGTTGAGCCGGAAAGCTCCTCCGAAGTCGCCTTGCCGGTGCGTGCGGCTTCGGCGAGCCGTCCGATTTCCCGGGCGAGCTGCCACAGGTTCATGCCCTGCGCGTCGCGAATCACCGGCACCATCAGCCCGCTATCGGTCTGCGCCGCCATGCCGAGGTGCACAGAGCCGTGGCGCGTCACCACGTTCGCCTCGTCATCATAGCGCGCATTGATCATCGGGAAGGCCGGGACAGTCTTGCAGATCGCGGTGATCAGCAGCGGCAGCAGAGTGAGCTTGGGCCGCCCCCCTTCTTTGGCGCCGCGCGCGGCATTGAGCTGTGCGCGCAGCTCCTCCAGATCAGTGACGTCGCATTCTTCGACATAGGTGAAGTGCGGGATGTGGCGCTTTGAGGCGGCCATGTTCTGGGCGATGCGCTTGCGCAGGCCGATCACCTTGATCGTCTCGTCGCCCCGCGCCTTGCCTGCCGCGCCAAAGCCGCTGCCGGCGTTATAGGCGAGGTAGGCGTCGAGATCGGCATGACGCACGCGGCCATCGGCGGCGGGCTTTACCTGAGCAAGGTCGATCCCGATATCGCGCGCGCGCTGGCGCACGGCGGGGGATGCGAGGACCTTCGCTTCGGCTTTCGGATCGGGAGCGGGCGTCGGAGCGGGGCGCGGCGTCGGAGCGGGGAGCGGCTGGGGCTGCGGGTCGGCAGCGAGCGCATTATCGGCATCCGAGGCATCGGGGTTCTCGACCTCGATCCGCCCGGTGACAACACCATCGGCACCATCGGCATCCGACATGTCGTCTTCGATCTGCTCGGC
>JANNWO010000222.1:0-1517 GCA_031408395.1 Sphingomonadales bacterium
TCAAATGGGGCGGCCTGGGTTGGGCTGAGGCAAACCGGGCGATTGACCTGGCGCTGCACGGCGACGATCCGGCGGCGATCCGCAGCGCGATCGAGGAGTGGTTGGCATGAGGGAACGACAATTCTCCCCTCCCGCTTGCGGGAGGGGCCGGGGGTGGGCCAGTAATCGCGCCTCCTTATCAGGCATGCCCACCCCTAACCCCTCCCGTAAACGGGAGGGGGATTGGTGAAGGCAACACACGCCATACTCGATTTCGCCGCCGCGCCGCACATGCTCCCCGCGACGGCGCGCGCTGATGCGCTGCGCTTGCTCGCGGACACGCTCGCCGTCGGGGCGGCTGGGGCCAGCACAGCGGAGGCAGCCGCAGCGCTCAACACCGTGCGCAGTTATACAGAGGGGCCGACTGACGACGGCCGCATTCTCGGCTCTGGCGTTTGGCTGGCACCGATTTCTGCGGCCTTCCTTAATGGCTTTCAGATCCACTGCCTCGAATGGGACGCGGTTCATGAACCTGCGGTGGTCCATGCCCTGTCGGTCGTCACTGCGGCGCTGCTGGCCGCGGCGGACCGCGCGGGCGGGTGCGATCCAGAGGCGTTTGTGGAGGCGCTCGCCGTCGGTGTCGACATAGCCAGCGGCCTGGGCATCGCCGCCACCGGGCCTATGCGGTTTTTCCGTCCCGCCACCGCCGGGGTAATAGGCGCGGCGCTCGCGGTGGCGCGGCTAGAGGGGTGCACGCGCGACCAGATGGCCGATGTTCTCGGCCTCGCCTACAGCTTTGCGGGCGGCACGATGCAGGCGCATGTCGAGGCATCGGTCGCGCTGCCGCTCCAGATTGGCCGCGCGGCGCAAGGTGCAATGCAAGCGGTCGATCTGGTCAGAGCCGGGCTAACCGGGCCGCACGATGTGCTGGAGGGGCCGTTCGGCTATTCGGCGCTGATCGAGCAGCTCGACCTTGCGCGCTATACCGCGACGCTTGGCCAAATCTGGCGGGTCAGCGAGGTAAGCATCAAGCCCTTTCCCTCAGGCCGCGCGAGCCATGGGGCATTGGGCGCGTTGCAGGAAATGTGCGATGCAATCCGCCCTATCGACGATGGGGAGGGAATTTTGTCGATCACGCTCCACGCCCCCCCTCTCATCCACCGGTTGATCGGGCGTCCGTACATCCCCGGCGCACCCATGAGCTACAACCGCCTCTGCCTCGGTTTCCTTGCGCCCCTGATGCTGCGCGATGGCATCATCGATCCACGTCTGGAAACCACTGACGACGCGCTGGCTGTGCGGGTGCAAGTGGTCCTCGACGACAATCTCGATCCCAATGCGATGACCCCGCAACGCCTCATTCTCACGATGGCCGACGGGCAGGTGATCGACCGCATCATCGCCGCCAACCCCGGCAGCCCCGCACTACCCATGACGCCCGCCCAATCCGCCGCCAAATATGCGCTCTGCCGCGAACTTGCGGGCGACATTGGTGACGAGCGCCTGTTCGATGATCCCCTCAGCTACGCCACGGACCC
>JANNWO010000223.1:0-6104 GCA_031408395.1 Sphingomonadales bacterium
TCGATCAACACGGTCTCCAAGCTGCTGATCGAAGCCGGAGAGGCTTGCCTCGCAATCCATGACGAACATGTGCGCGGTGTTAAGGCGAGCCGCATTCAGTGCGATGAAATCTGGTCGTTCTGTTATGCGAAGGCGAAGAACGTTGAGGGCGCAAAGGCAGCACCCGACGGCGCTGGCGACGTGTGGACATGGACCGCGATTGACGCCGACACGAAGCTGATGGTCTCGTATTTCGTTGGCGACCGGGGCGCTGAAAGCGCGATGGTTATCATGGACGATCTGCGCACTCGCATCACAAATCGCGTCCAGCTTACCACGGACGGTCACAGCGCCTATCTCGAAGCCGTGGAAGGCGCGTTTGGCGCTGACGTTGACTATGCGCAGCTTGTGAAGCTTTACGGTGTTGCCGATAAGGGCCGTAGTGCAGAAGTCCGCTACAGCCCCATGGAGTGCACCGGCATTCGCAAGCGCACCGTTGAAGGCCGCCCCGATGCGCGCCACATCAGCACGTCGCACGTCGAGCGCATGAACCTTTCGATCCGGATGCAAAATCGTCGCTTTACGCGGCTGACCAATGCGTTTTCGAAGAAGCTCGACAATCACATTCACGCGCTGGCACTCTACTTCGCGTTCTACAACTTCTGCCGCATCCACAAGACGCTGCGCGTAACGCCCGCAATGGCGGCGGGCATCACTGATCGCCTTTGGTCGCTTGATGATATTGTGGCCAAGATTGATGCGATGGCACCGCCGCCCGCAAAGCGCGGCCCCTACAAGAAGCGTAGCGCTGCAATTTCAAACTGAGACACTACCAGCGCAACGCCGCGCTTGACCTTGGGGGCGTGCGAAACTAGTGACCTCCCTCGCCGACGTCGCCGCACGATGCCTGGCAGAAGCCCGATGCCCTGTCCTCTAATGGTAAGAGAGCGGACTCTGACTCCGTCAATCAAGGTTCGAGTCCTTGCGGGGCATCCAGCTACTCCCACACCGATGTTTCACGTGAAACATGGCCTCTGGAGGGGGTCTAGCCTTGGCTATTGCGGGTCTAACGGGGGTCTGGCAGGGGTCTAACCATGACCGACAAAGACCTGACCGACCGCAAGTTCTACCGTGCCGGCGAGGAAACGCGCTTCGCCGAAGGCGGCCCCGAACGCACGCCGCAGACCGCGCACCCCGCCTATAAGCTCGCCTTCCGCGACACCGATTTCCTGCTGCGCGACGAGCTGCGCCCGGTGCGCTTCCAGCTCGAACTGCTCAAGCCCGAGATGCTGCTCGACGAGGCGCGCGTGGGCTCGACGCTGGTGATGTACGGCTCGGCCCGCATCCCCTCGCCCGGGCAGGCCGAGGCGCGGGTGGCCGAGGCCGCCGCCAACGGCAGCGAATACGACCAGAAGGTCGCCCAGCGCCTCGCCGAAAAGGCGAAATACTACGACGAGGCCTACAGGCTCGCGCGCCTCGTGTCCGAAAAGGGCATCATCGAAAACGGCCTGCGCCAGTTCGTCGTCACCACCGGCGGCGGGCCGTCGATCATGGAGGCGGGCAACCGCGGCGCGTCTGATGCGGGCAGCGAATCAATCGGGCTCAACATCGTGCTTCCCCACGAACAGGCGCCCAACCCCTATGTGACGCCCTATCTCAGCTTCCAGTTCCACTATTTCGCACTGCGCAAGATGCACTTCCTGCTACGCGCCCGCGCGGTGGCGGTGTTCCCCGGCGGGTTCGGCACCTTCGACGAGTTCTTCGAGCTCATCACCCTGATCCAGACCGGCAAGATGAAGCCGATGCCGATCATCCTGTTCGGCAAGGAGTTCTGGAACCGCGTGATCAATTTCGAGGCGCTGGCCGAGGAAGGTGTGATCTCGAAGAGCGACCTCGACCTCATCACCTGGTGCGAAACCGCCGAGGACGCCTGGGCCTGCATTGCCGATTTCTACGAGATCAAGGAACACGCCGCGGAGGATTGAGCGGGTCTGACGGTCGCTCCTAGTCCTGCCGCCGCACCGGCTGATGCCCCAGCGGGCCATGCCCGGCGCCGTAGCCCGGCGCATTCTCGATCGCGCGGATCACGAATTGGCGGGCGAGCCTCACCGAGTGTTCCAACGGCTGGCCGTGGCCGAGCAGGGTCGCGATCGCTGACGAGAGCGTGCAGCCCGTGCCGTGGGTGTGCACCGTGTCGATCCGTGCGTGGCCGAAGGCGGCGGCGCGTTCTCCGGGGACGAACAGCACGTCAGTGATACGGTTATCCCCTCCCGCGCTGGCGCTTGCCATGTGCCCGCCCTTGGCAAGCACCGCCGCGCCGGTTGCCTCTGACAGCTCCCCTGCGGCGTCGATCAGCTCCTGCGTGCTCGCCAGCGGCCGGCCGATGAGCGCCACGAGTTCGGGGAGGTTGGGGGTGATCAGCGCCGCCTTCGGAAACAGCAGCTCGCGCATCGCCGCCATCGCGTCCGGCGCGATCAGCGCGGCTCCTGATGTGGCGATCATCACCGGATCGAGCACGATCGGCGCAATAATGCCCTCCAGCGCCTGCGCGACGGCAGCGATCACCGCGGCATCGTGGAGCATCCCGATCTTCACCGCGTCGACCCCGATGTCGTCCACGCATGACGCGATCTGCTGCGCCACCATGTCAGGCGCGATAGGGGCGATCCCCTGGACGCCAACGCTGTTCTGCGCGGTGACCGCGGTGATCGCGGTCATGGCATAGCCGCCGAGCATGGTGATCGTCTTGATATCCGCCTGAATGCCTGCGCCCCCTGAGGAATCGGAACCGGCGATAGACAGGATGCGGGGGGGAGCTGGCGTCGTCATGCCTGAGCCTTAGCGCAGCGCAGCGGCAGCCGGTATGGCGAAGTTGCGCGCGCACAAACACAAAGGCCCCCGCCGACGGTGCGGCGGGGGCCTCTTGTTGATGCGCCTGCTAGGTTTAGCCGGCTGAATTCTTCTTCAACGCGGCGGCGGCAACCTGCACGCGCTGCATAAGTTGCTCGTCATTCGTCATCGCGTTGTTGATCGCGACATAGGTCGCCGGGTCGATGCCGCTTTCGGTCACAATCTGGGTCAGCTGCTCCTGAGTCGCGGGCTGCGACTTGTCGAGCGAGCCGATCTTCACGGCAGCCGCCGCAAAGCTGGCGACCTGCGCGTCGGTAAAGGTTGTCTCAGCCTGCGTGGCCGTATCGTCTGTCGTTACGGCGCTATCTTCAGCCGGTGCAGGCGCTTGGGCGGCGGTGGCCGTGGTGGCGGCGTCCTGTTCCGGCTGCGACTGGGCCGCGGCGCCGGTTGCTGCCACGAGGGCCGAGCCCGCGAAAAGGATCGGGAGAATTTTCATAGTCTTAACTCCGAATTGTCGTCCCCTGTGCGCTCAACATCGAGGGCTGCGGGCGACTTGCCAAGTCGCGGCTTGCCCGGTCGTGCCGGATTAGGGACGGATGATCGGAGTCGAATTGATCGCACGACGAACCGAGGCGCGACATGGCCCGGCCAGGGGGGGGCTCAGCCCGTGAACTTGTGCTGCGCCAAGGGCGGGGCCTTCGCGCAGCCCTACCTGATCGATGGGACATAGGTGGCGATCCAGTCCCTCACCTTGGCGACGCGGGTGTATTGGCTGAGCCTGCCGGTCGTGCCGCATTTCTTGCCCGCGCTGATGATCCCGATCAGCACCGGGCGCGCGGTCTTGGGGTCGTAATAGACCAACGGCCCGCCGCTATCGCCGTAACAGGTCTGCTCGCGTTTCTTGCCCGCAGCACACAGCGCCGCGTTGCTGAGCGCCTTGGTGAAACCGGTCAGCGCCGTGCAGGTCGCCTCGCTGCTGAGATCGAGTTTCAAGATTTGGAGATAATCGGTCGCGGCGCTGTTTTGCTCGGCCGTCCAGCCCCACCCGAAGGCATAGGCTGGCATCCCTGTCTTGATCTGGCGCTCGCCGACCTTGGCGGGGTCCAGCGCGATCGATCGGATTGGATTGGCCCGGTCGAGGTCGCGGTCGCCGCCCGCGCGGGCAGCAAGCGGGCTGTATTCCACCAGCGCGACATCGAAGGCGTATTTGTTCTTGGGGTCGAACTGCGGATGCCGGATCACCCGCAGGATCGGGTAGTCGATGCCTTCGTCCGCGCCCGGATCGTACACGCCGAGCCTGATCCGGTAGCCGCTTCGGGCCTGCTTGTCGGCCAGGTCGATACCCTCGTCGTTGAGGCAGTGGGCGGCGGTCAGCACCCAGCCCATCGCGATCAGCGATCCGCCGCACAGCACCCGCTGCGCCGGGGCGAGGGACACGCCTTTCATGGTCTGGGGACGCCAGATCAGCGCCTGCCATGGCGCTTCCCCCGGACGCGCCCGGTCACTGCCAATGCCCTTTTCCCCGCGATCACAGTTGAACCGGACATAGGTCTTGCCGCGGAAGCGTTCGCTGCCGGTAAAGCAGACTTCCATGGCCTCCGAGGGCTGGAACAGATCGGTCGCATCGTCGGTCGGCAGGGGTGCGATGAAGTTCTCGCCCGCAGGCAGGATGCGGGCCGAGGGGACCAGCCCCGTGTAGCGCGCTTCCTTATCGCAAGCCTGAGGGTACGCGGCGTCGCACAACCGGCTGTAGAGCGCCACCGCGCGCTCGAGCTCGGGCGCGCCGATATCGGCCTCCATCGAGCTTGCGCGTTCGAAGCAGGACTCGGCGCTCCCGGCTGCGCAGCCCTTTTCGAGCAGCGCGGCGATGCGTTCGGACTGCGTCCCCGAGCGATCGAGCAGCAAGATCGTGGCGGCAGCATCGGCGCAGGCATCCCCCACGCCGCTCAGGCAGCTCGGCTCCAGCAAGGCGAGGGCCTTGCCGGCGTCGTATTCGGGCGACTCGTATTCGAGCAGGGCCTTGCCGAGATCGGCGCAGGCCTTTGCGTCATTCTGGCTGCAGGCGTCCCGCAGCCTGGGAAGCGAGCCAAGCGACCTGGCAACTCCGCAGTTCAGGAGTTCGATCCGGCAGCTTTCTGCAAAATAGCGCAGGCCAAGCTCGCGGTCGGCGGAAACATCCACGCCCCTATAGGCGCGCGTCCCCATCTCCGCGCAATCATCGGCGCTCCCGAGATAGCAGGCGAAATGCTTGTAGATGTTGATTTGCGCCAGGTCGGGGGCCGGGGCGCTTTCCAGATGGCGGGCGAGGGTGCGGCAGGATTCGACACCCGTCTGGCGGCACGCGGCGTCGAGTATCCCTGTGGCCCGGGCCACGTCCTCGGGCTTGCCGCTCTCCAGCAGAAATCCGCCGAGCGCCGCGCAGGCTTCCATTCCCCCGGCCTTGCATGATGCGCCGAGCAGGGCGTCGGACCGGGCGATGTTCTCCGCGGAACCGTCCCGCAATTCGAGGGCGAAACGGTCGCACGCGGCGAGATCGCCGAGCGTGCAGGCCTTCTCGATCATGCCGTCGGTCTCTTCATACCCGCCTTCGGGGTAGCCGTAGCCTGAATTGGCAAGATCGACGAAGGCGCGGCACCCTTCGCCGAGGCCCAAATTGCAGGCGTCGGTGTAGAGGATGTAGGCGATGGCCGGCACGATCCACACGCCGTCACCCGTCTCGTAGGCATTCCCGGCCGCCAGACAGGCCTCGGCATCGCCCTTGTGGCAAGCCGCGTTGTTGGCTTCGGCGTCGCGTTCGAGCTGCGCCCACTCCGCGTCGGTATAGGTCTTGAGGTTGATCAGTTCCGAGCGCTTCTTCTTGGTGAAGCTGCGCGCGAGCAGATCGAAACTGCGGTGCATGCGCTGCACCTCGGCATCGGAATCGGCCTCGGAAGTTGGCACCTCGCTGGCGGTTTCCGCTGCGTGAACGGTCTGGTCCGGAGAGCCGGTTGCCGCGGCGGGCTGGATCAAGGCGGCGTGCGCGGCGCAGCATATCGCCGCCCAAAGCACGAAGCGCCGTGCGGTCTCCAGACCCGTCAACCGCATGACCGTTCCCCTCCTCTTGCAGGTGGAGTGCACCAGAGTGCGCCCGCTGCGTCAAGGGCGCCGCGCTAAGCTCCGCGCCCGCTCAGGCTTTGAACTTGCGTTGCGTGCTCGGCGGAAACTTCGCCTGAAGCGGCTTCGCCCGTGTCGGGCGGTCCACCAACTCGCCGCCGCAATTGGGGCAGCGGTCGTCG
>JANNWO010000224.1:0-10296 GCA_031408395.1 Sphingomonadales bacterium
GCATGAGCTGGCTCGAAGTATTCCTGACCGTCATGTCCTCGCTGATCGGCATGGAAGTATTCGCATGGGTGGCGCACAAGTACATCATGCACGGCTGGGGCTGGGGCTGGCACCGTGACCATCACGAGCCGCACGACAATGTGCTGGAGAAGAACGATCTTTTCGCGGTGGTGTTCGGCAGCATCAACGCCGCGATGTATATCTACGGCTCGCTCTATTGGGACTGGCTGTGGTGGTTTGCGGTGGGCATCACGCTTTACGGTGTGGTCTACACCTTGGTGCACGACGGGCTGGTCCATCAACGCTACTGGCGCTGGGTGCCGCGCAAGGGTTACGCCAAGCGGCTGGTGCAGGCGCACAAGCTCCACCACGCGACCATCGGGAAAGAGGGCGGGGTGAGCTTCGGCTTCGTTTTCGCGCGCGATCCGGCCAAGCTGAAGGCGGAACTGAAAGCGCAGAAGGAAGCGGGCCTCGCGGTGGTGCGGGACAGCGTCGGGGCTTGATGCTCGCGGTTGAAGGCCCGTTTCAGGGGCGCTCGTGACGGCTCCAGGGGGCGGTTAGAGCGCTCTAGACCCCCTCCAGACCCCTGTTAGACCCCCTCTAGACCCCCTTCAGAACGCCATCACTCGCGTGTTTCACGTGAAACATCGCTGTCAGCCTGCCGCCAGCCTTGCCGCGTGCTCTTTCACTAGCCCGATCATGTTGGGCACGCCTTGGGTGCGGTTGCTCGACAGCTGGTTTTTCAGCTCGAACGGGGCAAGGCTTGCCATCACGTCCATGTTCGCCACGTCTGCCGCCGGGCGGTCCTGCACCGCGGCGATCACCAGCGCGACGATCCCCTTGGTGATCGCGGCATTGCTGTCGGCGAGGAAGTGGAGCTTCTGCTCCTCCTGCGCGGCGGGATAGACCCACACCGCCGCCGAACACCCGCGCACCAGCGTCGCATCGGTTTTCAAGGCGTCAGGCATCGGCTCGAGACTGCGGCCAAGCTCGATCAGCAGGCCGTAACGCTCGTCGCCTTCGAGGAATTCGTACTCTTCGAGAATGTCGGAAAGGGTGCGCATCGCAAGCCCTTAGACAGGGTGCGGCTCCAACGCAAAGGGGCGATTTACCCGCTGATGCCGCCCGGCCGGGTGAGGGCGTAATAGATCACGTAGAACCAGCTGAAGAAGCCGTGGACGATCGCCCAGATGATCGACTTGTTGACGCTCCAGCTGATCGTCACCGCGATCGCCGTACCCAGGCCGATGCCCGCCTGCGCGGCGGTGGTGCGCGGGCCGCTCACAGTTCCACCCCGCTGGCGATGGCTTCAAGCTTGCGGATTCTCTCTTTGAGATCAGCCAGTTCGATGCGCGCGGTGCCGAGGCTCGATCCGTCCTCGCTGCCCCCACGCGGATGACCGCGCTCAAGCTCCTGCCGCTTGAATTCGAGCCAGCCGTGCCAGGCGCGCAGCAATGCGGCGGCCACTACCAATAGGCCGATCACGCTGCCCATGGTGAGCACCAGCGTGGGTTCGAGAACGGGCGTCATCATTCGCTCTGTTCCTTTTTCTGTGCGGGGGCCAAGGCACTGGCGTCCCGCAATGCCTCGATTTCGGCGGAGATCCGCGCCTGTTCGCGCGCTTCGCCGCTATTGGCGTCGGTGGCGATGCGTTCGAGCACCTTGATCCGTTCGCGCAGGTCCGCGAGTTCGCGGCGGGCCACTTCGAGCTCGGCGCTGCTGCGACTGTCATCGCGCCCGGGGATCGTTTCGTTGCCATGTTGATCGCTGGTGATCCCGGCCCGCGCCTTGGCGAGCTGGATGATCCCCCAAACGATGATCGCGATGATCGCAACGAAGGCCCAACTGCTGCCCATTATGCTTTGCCCTTGTCCTTGAGGCCCGTCAGCGCCCGATCCCGGAGCGCGTCGATCTCGGCGCCGAGGTGATAGCCGCCGTCGGTGACGATCCGCTCCACATTGGCGAGCCGGTCCTTCATCGACCCAAGTTCCGCGCGCAGCTCGGCGTTTTCCTGGGTTAGCAGGGTGACGCGGTGCGCGGTCTCCTTGTCCGAGCCTGGCTTGAGCGACTGGCCCCACATCCCTTCGAGCGGATAGCCGTTCTTGATCTTCATCCGCGTCGTCTGGAACGAGGTGGCGATCCCCATCGCGCCAAGCGTAAAGGCACCGGCGATGATCCAGCCGACGTAGGGAATGATTTCGGCGAATTCCATCACACGCGCTCCTTGTTTGCGAGGCCGAGCGGGGTGCCCGTGCTTCCCTTGTCGACGCGGCGCGTGTCACGCAGCGCTTCGATCTGGGTGGCGATGTCGTAACCGCGGTCGGTGACGATGCGTTCGAGCACCTGCACCCGGTCTTCGAGCCGCTGGATGTGGGTCGCATATTGCGCGGCCTTTTCAGCGGTCTGCTCGGCGGTCGAGCCGATCTGCATTTCGGCCAGCTTCTGCTGATGCTTGGTCCAGATCGCCACGATCGGGATCATCATCGCGATGATCGGGATCATCAGGGCAAGGTAACCTTCCATTTCAATATTCCCCCTTAGGAGTGCGTCAGGCGCTCAGCGCAGCCGCTCGATTTCGGCGGTCAGGCGCGGGTTGCTGCTGACGTAGTGGCTCTCCACGGCGGCCAGGCGGCGGTCGATGTCGCGGAAGCTCGCCTTGATCTCGCGGGCGGTGCGGCGCGGGCTCTGGCGGACGCCCTGCCAGTACTTCTTCTCGCTCTCGTCGCGGTAGAGGTGCGGGGGCTTCTTGTTGAGCACGAAGCCGGCCACGAAGTAGGCAAGGATCGGCCAGCCAAGGCTGAGGCCCAGTGCCAGGGTGCCGAGCCGGACCCACATCACGTTGACCCCGGTGTAGTCTGCGATCCCCGAGCACACGCCCATCAGCTTGGCGTTGTGCTTGTCGCGGTAAAGCGTGGTGCGGGGGCTGTTCATCGCAACGTTCCTTTTTTCTCGGCCATCAGCGCTTCGAGTTCGCGCAGCTGCTGGTTGTCTTTTTCGTGTTCGGCGATCAGGCGGCGGTGGGGGGTGAAGGACGGATCGTCCGACGCGACCAGTCGCTCGACCGTGTCCATCCGCTCGTCGAGCCGCTTGGCGAGGTTGTAGAGTTCGTCGAGTAGCACCTCGTCATCGGCGGTGATGGTGGGAGCGGTCTTCCACCTGGTCATGTAATGCAGGACCATCCACGGCAAGCCGATGAACAGGATGGCAACCACGAGCACGGCTTCGAATGGCATGACTTACTTCCCCTCACTGTCGTCGGCCTTGCCGAGCGCTTTCTTCATAGCTTCCAGCTCGTCGTCGATCGCGTCCGAACCGGCGAGCGCCGCAATTTCATCGGCGAGCGACGGGGGCGTGCCTTCCGCGATCTGGAGCGCTTCGGCGCGGCCTTCGGCGTAATCGACCCGGCGTTCGAGCTGGTCGAAGCGGGCGAGCGCCTCGTCGGTGCGCTCGGTGCTCATCAGCGTGCGCAGCTTGACCCGGTTCTCGGCGCTTTCGAGGCGCGCGGCGATCGCGGTCTGGCGGCTGCGGGCCTCGCGCAGGCGGTGCTGCAGCTTGGCGATGTCTTCCTCGTAGGCGCGCAGGGCGTCATCGAGCACCGCGATTTCGGTCTTGAGCTGGTCGGCCATGTCGCCGGCCTTCTTCTTTTCGACCAAAGCGGCGCGGGCGAGGTCCTCACGGTCCTTGCTGAGCGCGAGCTGCGCCTTCTCGGACCAGTCGGCCTGGAGCCGGTCGAGCTTCATGCAGTGACGATGCATTTCCTTCTGGTCGGCGATGGTGCGCGCGGCGCTGGCGCGCACTTCAACCAGCGTTTCCTCCATTTCGAGGATGATCATGCGGATCATCTTGGTGGGATCGTCTGCCTTGTCGAGCATGTCGTTGAAGTTGGCGGCAATGATGTCGCGGGTGCGGCTGAAAATGCCCATGAAGGCTACTCCATCGAGAAACGAATTGACCCGGTCCCGCGAAGCGACTCGGTCGCCGTGCGGTTCTTCGGGGTTGCGCCGGGACTGTGCCGGGTCGGGGCGGCGACGCAAGGCCTCGATTTCTTCATCGAGCCGCGTCAGCCGCCCAGCGGACAGCAGGCGAGAGGGTTGGGCCGGAGCATCGCTGTCCTGGCCGGCGCGGGTGGGCTTGGCGCCGTCGGCAGCGTCTGCGGGGGGGACTTCCCGCGAGGGGCGCTCCGGCCCGAGGGGGTCGAACGGATCGCCCATGTCAGGCGATCTCGATCATCGCGCCGCTTGTCGCGGCGGGGTGGGTTAGCGGGGCGGCGCTCGCCGCGCCCGGCTGGATCTGCGAGGACAGCAGCACCATCATCGTCATGGCGGCGATGCTGGCGATGGCGGCGTGTCCGAGCTTGGAGCTCCAGAAGCGGCTCTTGGTGGCGGCGGTGTCGATCATTGTGGCCTCCCAGGTAATGTACGTGGTGTTGCAGGCTATTCTGCAACCGCCGTGCCAAACTGTGAGAATGGCGGAACTCCGGGGTTTTCCGCGCTGGGTGCGCGGGGGCTCTTGGTGCCTATTGCCAAGCATTGGGGTTTTTCACTATAGTTTGGACATGAAGCTCGAGAGCCAGTTCATCGGCCAATCCGGGGCCTTCCTCGACGCGGTGGAGCGCGCCAGCCGCGCGGCTTCTATGAACCGCCCGGTACTGGTGATCGGCGAGCGCGGCACCGGCAAGGAACTGATCGCCGAGCGCCTCCATCGCCTGTCGAGCCGCTGGGACGAGCCGCTGGTGACGATGAACTGCGCGGCGCTCCCCGAAACGCTGATCGAGGCGGAGCTGTTCGGCCACGAGGCCGGCTCCTTCACCGGCGCCACCAAGGCGCGCGTTGGGCGCTTCGAGGAGGCCGACCGGGGGACGTTGTTCCTCGACGAGCTCGGCACGCTCAGCATGGGCGCGCAGGAGCGCCTGCTGCGCGCGGTCGAGTATGGCGAGATCACCCGCATCGGCGCCTCGCGACCAATCCGTGTCGACGTGCGCATCGTCGCGGCGACCAACGACGATCTTCCCGCGTTGGCGTCTGCAGGCGAGTTTCGCGCCGACTTGCTGGACCGCCTGAGTTTCGAAGTGATCACCCTGCCGCCCCTCAGAGTACGGGAAGGCGACATCGGCGTGCTCGCCGAACATTTCGGTCGCCGCATGGCTGCCGAACTCGACTGGGATCGTTGGCCGGGGTTTGCACCGCATGTGATGGATGCGCTTGATGATCATCCCTGGCCCGGCAATGTCCGCGAGCTGCGCAACGTCGTCGAACGCGCGGTCTATCGCTGGGCCTCGTTCGACATGCCTATCGCTCACGTCCAGTTCGACCCCTTTGACAGCCCCTGGCGCCCGCGCCCGCCCGAGCATCGCCGCGCCGCCGCGCAGGCGCCGGCGAAAAGCGGTAGCGAGGCAGCTCCTGCACATGCTCCGGCTCAATTCGATTCCATCGAAGATCTGCGCGCCGCTGTCGATGCGCACGAGCGCGCGATCCTGGCCCATGCGCTCGGCAAGCACCGCTGGAACCAACGCCAGACAGCGCGCGCGCTCGGCCTCACCTATGACCAGCTGCGCCACTGCATCCGCAAACACGCGCTGATGGAAGGGCAGGACTGACGTCGGCCCTAAGGGATTCGCAAGTCTTTTTGAATATTGCGGTTGTCTCGACTGAGGCAACAACAACAACATGCGTTTGTTTTCCGAAACTTTCCCTTGGCTGTTCGGTAACCTGCGACAACCCGCGGGCCAATCGCCTTGGCTTTTTTCGGACCGCGTGGATGCCGCCTGAAATGCGCCCCGATTTCTTCTCAAACCCGCATCACCGGGTCTTGCCTGCCGCTGGCCCGGCACCAGCGGCAGTTCCAGAAGCGCCTGCGCCTGCCGGAATCACTGTGCCGGACCGGGTGCGCAGCCAACCTGGTAAGATCGAGCCGAAGTTGGCAGATGCGGCTATCTCGATCATCGGACGCCGCGCGGCCCCGCGCCTGCGGCTCGGCTTGCCCGCGCAGCTGATCGCGGTCGAGAAGACGCACACCTGCATCCTTCTCAATCTGTCTCGCAGCGGCGCGCAGGTCGCGATCCTCGATGCGATGCGCGCGGGCGAGGGCGCGGTTCTGCGTTGCGGGGTCATCAACCTCTTCGCGATCGTCACGCGCAGCGAGTTCGGTCTCAACGCGCTCTCCTTCGAAGAGCCGCTATCCGACGCAGTCGTGCTCGAAACCCGTCGCTATCACGAGAATTTCGAGGAGCGCGAGCGCCGTGCCCTGATCGAAACCGCGCGCAAGTGGGCAACCGGCGAGACCGACGACCGAAGGGTCTGATCGCGCAAAGGCGAGGACCCCGCATGGTTCGCTCTTGCCAAATCCGGCGCAAGCCCTTAGGTGCACCGCCAATCCCGACATTGTCACGACAAGGTTTGGATGCTGGCGCCTCCGGGGGCCGGCCCAATACTTCGTTTGTGCATTAAGCTTCGAACATGGAGACCTGATGGCCGATATCGCGCGCCTGACCGAGCTGATCGAACCCGAGGCGCATGCGCTCGGATTCGAGCTCGTGCGCGTGGCGATTTTGCCTTCCGAGGCCGGTGATGGCGGCATGGCGCTCCAGATCATGGCGGAGGACCCGGCCACCGGCCAGCTTGTGATCGACCAGTGCGCTGCGCTCTCGCGCCGCGTCTCGGACGTGATGGACGCCGCCGAGGAAGCGGGCGAAGAGCTCGTCGAGGGCGCCTACCATCTCGAGGTCTCGTCCCCCGGCATCGACCGGCCGCTTACGCGCGAAAAAGATTACGCCAATTGGACCGGTCACGAGGTTCGGATTGTCATGGACAAGGGCTATGATGGTCAGCGCGTCAACAAGGGCGTGCTTGGTGGGCTTGAGGATGGTATGATCCTCGTGGCCGAAGTTAAGGCCGGCGACGTTCGCCTGCCGCTCACAGAAATTCAAACGGCCAAGCTCGTCCTTAACGACGCGCTTATCGCCGCCACCCGCCCACTCGATACGAGTGGTGCTGACGAACTCATCGAAGAAGAAGAGAAGGCAGACGACTGATGAGTGCCATTTCCGCCAACAAGGCCGAACTCCTCGCGATCGCCAACGCGGTTGCCACCGAAAAGATGATCGACAAGTCGATCGTCATCGAGGCAATGGAAGAAGCGATCCAGAAATCCGCGCGCAACCGCTACGGCGCGGAGAACGACATCCGCGCCAAGCTCGATCCGCTGACCGGCGATCTGACGCTGTGGCGTGTGGTCGAGGTGGTCGAAGAGGTTGAGGACTACTTCAAGCAGGTTGACCTCAAGCAGGCCGAAAAGCTGCAAGCGGGCTCGCAAGTGGGCGACTTCATCGTCGATCCTCTGCCCCCGGTCGATCTCGGGCGCATCGATGCGCAGTCGGCCAAGCAGGTGATCTTCCAGAAGGTCCGCGATGCCGAGCGCGAGCGCCAGTTCGAGGAATTCAAGGACCGCCAGGGCGAAGTCATCACCGGCGTCATCAAGTCGGTCGAATTTGGCCACGTGATCGTCAACCTTGGCCGCGCCGAGGGCGTGATCCGCCGCGACCAGCAGATCCCGCGCGAAGCTGCCCGTACGGGCGAGCGCGTGCGCGCGCTGATCACCAAGGTGGAGCGCAACAACCGCGGCCCGCAGATATTCCTCAGCCGCGCGCACCCCGACTTCATGAAGAAGCTGTTCGCGCAGGAAGTGCCCGAGATCTACGACGGCATCATCACCATCATGGCCGCCGCCCGTGACCCGGGTAGCCGCGCCAAGATCGGCGTGATCAGCCGCGATTCCTCCATCGACCCGGTCGGCGCCTGCGTCGGCATGAAGGGCAGCCGCGTGCAGGCCGTTGTGCAGGAACTCCAGGGCGAGAAGATCGACATCATCCCGTGGAGCGATGACACCGCGACCTTCGTCGTCAACGCGCTACAGCCCGCCACCGTCAGCCGAGTGGTCCTCGACGAGGATGATGGCCGCATCGAAGTGGTGGTGCCCGACGACCAGCTCAGCCTCGCGATCGGTCGCCGCGGTCAGAACGTTCGCCTGGCGAGCCAGCTCACCGGCCACCAGATCGATATCCTGACTGAGGAAGAATCCTCGGAAAAGCGGTCGAAAGAATTCGCCGAGCGTTCGAAGATGTTCGAGGAAGAGCTCGACGTTGACGAGACCCTCTCGCAGCTGCTCGTGGCCGAAGGCTTCGCCGAGCTCGAGGAAGTGGCCTATGTGGAGCTTTCCGAGCTCGCCGGCATCGAAGGTTTCGACGACGATCTCGCCGAAGAACTCCAGAGCCGCGCGCTCGAAGCGCTCGAGCGTCAGGAAGCCGCCCACCGCGAAGTCCGCCGCGCCCTGGGCGTCGAAGATGCGCTGGCTGAGATCCCGCACCTCACCGAGGCAATGCTGGTCACGCTTGGCAAGGCCGGGATCAAGACCCTCGATGATCTGGCCGACCTCGCAACCGACGAGTTGATCGCCAAGAAGCGCGAGGCGCCGCGTCGCCGCAACAACGAGGCTGCCGGTCCGCCGCAGCGCCGTCCGCAGCGCGAGACCGATAAGGGCGGCGTGCTGGGCGAATACGGCCTGTCGGAAGAGCGCGGCAACGAGATCATCATGGCTGCGCGTGCGCACTGGTTCGAAGACGAAGTCGTCGCCGGGCCGACCGAGGAGGCCGCCGGTGCGGACTCCACCCAATGAGCGCCTGACGTCCGACATCGCTGAGCCGGCGCTTCCCGCAGATGTGGGGAGCGAGCGGCGCTGTATCCTCTCCGGGGACACCTCGGCTCGGGATGACCTGCTGCGGCTGGCGATCTCGCCCGATGGTCTGGTGCTCCCCGATGCCGGGGCCAAAGCGCCAGGCAGGGGCGCGTGGATCGGAGTAGACCGTGCAGCGCTTGAAGAAGCACTCACCGAGGGCCATCTCAGAAAAGCTTTGATGCGTGCCTTCAAAGGTGCGCCTCTCACCATTCCCGACGACTTGCCCGAACGGGTTGAAGCTGCGCTTGCCCGCCATTTCGGCGACCGGCTGGGCCTCGAACTGCGCTCGGGCAATATTGTGCTCGGTTCCGCGCGGATCGAGGAGCAGGCGCGCAGCGGCCGCATCGCTACTCTGCTCCACGCCAGCGACAGCAGCGCGGATGGACGGCGCAAGCTCGATCAGGCCTGGCGCGTCGGCAGTGACGCGGAAGGTTCGGGCCAGCGCGGCACGGTCTTGCCACTGGACCGCACCGCGCTGTCTGTGGCATTGGGCCGCGATAACGTGGTCCATCTGGGCGTCGCCGGTCATCCCGGCGACATGCGCGCCGCCAACCGCGTGCTTCAGGCGGTTTCCCGGCTTGTGCACTTCGCCCGGCACGATGAGGCCAAGCCCGATCAGGCTGGGCACGATCGGACCGGCCACGATCCGACCGGGAATGATCGGGCGAACGAGACGAACGAGACGACCAAAGATTCGGGCCGGGACACTTCCGGCGACGCTGACCAGCCTTCGGGCGGGACGGCGCATATTGATGAATACGTGAAGGACTAACGAGCGATAATGAGCGACGACAACGACAACCAGCGCACCCGCAAACCCCTTGGCCTCAAGCGCTCGGTGGATGCAGGTGAGGTCAAGCAGACCTTCAGCCACGGCCGCACCAACAAGGTAGTGGTCGAGGTGAAGCGCCGCCGCGTGCTCGGTAAGTCTGGCGAAGTCGCCGCTCCGCCGCCGCCGCCGACCGCTCCTGAACCTGTGGCCGAAGCGCCGCGTCCTGTGCCGCCCCCGCCGCCCAAGCCCGCGCGCCCCGCGCCCGCTGGCGAGACTCCGCAGGAGCGCGTCAAGCGGCTCCAGCTGGAGGCCGAGGACGAGCGCCTGCGGATGGCCGAAGATGGCCGCAAGCGCGATGAAGCCGAAGCCCGCGAGCGCGAGGAAGAAGCGCGCCGCCGCGCGGATGATAACCGCCGCGCCGAGGACGAGGCCGAGCGCCAGCGGACCGAGTCCCCGGCCGCCGCTCCGACCGCCGAGGCTGCGCCCGAAGTCGAGCCTACCGCCGCGACGAGCGAGACTGCCGAGCCTGCCGCCAAGAGCGAAGCGGCTCCCGCCGCCCGTCGCTTCACGCCGGTCGAGCGGCCCGAGACCAAGCGCCCCGAGCTCAAGTCCAAGAAGAAGGACGACAAGCGCGCCGCGCCGATCGACGAGGGCAAGGATGCCCGCCGTTCGGGCAAGCTTACCGTCACCCGTGCGCTGAACGAGGACGAAGGCCGCCGTGCGCGCAGCCTCGCTGCGCTGAAGCGCGCCCGCGAGAAGGAACGCCGCGGTCAGGGCGGCCCGTCGAAGCCGCG
>JANNWO010000225.1:0-16421 GCA_031408395.1 Sphingomonadales bacterium
GCCGCGCGCGACCAGTTGCAGCGCGCGGTCGAGATTGGCCCGTGCGAGGTTGGCGTCGGCCTTGGCGACTTCGATCTGCGCGGACTGCGCGGCGGCCTGCTGGACCTGCACCGAGCGGTCGATCACCGCCAGCACCTGACCGCGCTGCACCCAGTCGCCCGCATCGACGGTAACGCGCAGCACCTGCCCGCCCTCGCCGACCACGCCGACCGGCATGGGACGGCGCGCGGCGAGCGTGCCCGGCGCGTCGATCTCGCCTGCGACCATGGTCTTGCCCGGAGTCACCACCGTGACCGAGGCAGCCTGCGAATTGTTGTCGTCTGCCGGAGCCGGCTGCCCGCCGAAGATCGCGAAATAGCCTGCGATAAGCAGCAGCAGCACGAACAGACCGGCCCCGCCGACGATCAGCCAGCGCGGGATCGCGAGTCCGGGAGCGGTGCGGCTACCGGCAAACTCCCCGGCAAACTCCGTGGTCACCCCATCGGCGGCTTCAGCC
Organism: Sphingomonadales bacterium; assembly: GCA_031408395.1. Lineage (GTDB taxonomy): Bacteria > Pseudomonadota > Alphaproteobacteria > Sphingomonadales > Sphingomonadaceae > Erythrobacter. The sequence continues at coordinate 497 of JANNWO010000225.1, forward strand.
GTGATCGTCGTCTCGTAATTCATTGCCATTCCCTCACTCGGGCCACGGGCGCGCCGTGCACGCCTTGGCCGTTGAGTGTATTATTCGCATAAGGCACCAAGTGCAACGTCTCATAGATTGTCGGCCGCAAGGCCGCAATGCGCACATCGACCGATGACTTGGAGCCTAGACGAAGGGTGCGGGGGTGTTGACCCGAAATCGCGAAAGCCCGCAACGCCTTGCGGGCGTTGAGGGCTTTGGGAGGGCTTTGTACGGGCTTGGTGCGATTTTGTCGGAGATTTTGTCGAAGCCGGGGGCTCAGTACTTCAGCTGGCGCTCGTAAAGGTCGCGGTAGTGCTGGATCTTGGTGACGCGCAGCCCGTGCATGCCCGAGCGGTCGACTGCGCGCTGCCACGAAGCGAACTCTTCGAGCGTGAGGCCATAGCGGGCCAGCGCCTCGTCGAGCGTCAGCAGCCCGCCGCTGACGGCAGCAACGACTTCGGCCTTGCGCCGCACCACCCACCGTTTGGTTTCAGGCGCAGGTAGGTCGGCAATGGTCAGCGGCTCGCCGAGCGGGCCGATCACCTGTGCGGGGCGGATATCCTGGTTCTCAATCATCGCATGTCTCTCGCATCGCCGCGCGGCGCATCGGAGGTTTGCCTTTCCGTATGAACGGGGCGGTTTGCATTGTTCTGAGCAATCTTGGCACCAATAGCTTTAGATTGCCCTAAAGCATCACGGTTAATATCGGGTTCGCCCCCCGATTCGCCCTCTTCGAGAAGAGCAAAGTAACTTGCCGCTGCATCGCCGAAGCTGGCCGCGACCGCCTCGATCGGCGCAGCCGATTCGGTGCGCATCAGAAGCCTGAGGTCGCGCGCGGCATTGAGCCGGGCCGTGATCTCGCTCCATTCGACCGCCCGCAGCGCCTCGCCTGTACGCCGTGCGGGGCGCCCGGCGAATCGCTCGTTAGCACCGCCGGATGCGCCGCGCGGCGCTTGCAAAGACCTGGGTTTTTCGAACATCATCGGCCTTACTAACGCGAGGGCGTCAAAATCTGGTAAAGCCTCCATTTACTCCGGCTTAGGAATAGTCCGGCCGAAATTGGCAAGACGCGCGGGCAAGACGCAGGCCAAGTCGAGCGGGCCTCTGGCGAAACCGGATGGCGGTCGCTATAGGACCGCAGCCCCATGGACACTCCCGCTCTTCTTGCTCCCGGCCTTGCTACCGGCCTTGCCCCCAGCCTTATCGCCGGACCAGATGCCGCCGCGCTGTTCGACCTGCCGCGCCCTGCGTCCGAGTGCCGGATCGTCGTGGCGATGAGCGGCGGGGTCGATTCGTCGGTAGTCGCCGCTCTGGCCGCCGCGAGCGGAGCCGAAGTGATCGGCATTACGCTCCAGCTTTACGATTATGGCGCGGCGACCGGCCGCAAGGGCGCGTGCTGCGCCGGCGACGACATCCGCGACGCGCAGGCCGTGGCCGACCGGCTGGGCATCGCGCATTATGTCTTCGATCACGAAAGCGCTTTTCGCGAAGAGGTGGTCGAACAGTTCGCCGATGAATATCTCGCCGGGCGTACGCCTGTGCCCTGCATTCGCTGCAACATGGGGCCCAAGTTCACCGACCTGTTCCGCATGGCGCGCGAGCTCGGTGCGGATTGTCTTGCCACCGGCCACTATGTGCGCCGCGTGATGACCGACGCCGGCGTGCAGCTCCACCGCGCCGCCGATCCTGCGCGCGACCAGTCCTACTTCCTTTATGGCACCACCGAGGCGCAGCTTGATTACCTGCGCTTCCCGCTTGGCGGGATGCCCAAGGCCGAAGTGCGCGACCTCGCCGAGGCGGCGGGCTTGCGCAACGCGGCCAAGCCGGATTCGCAGGACATCTGCTTCGTCCCCGACGGCGATTACGCCAAGATCGTCACCAAGGTCCGCCCCGAGGGCGCGGCCCCCGGCCCCATCGTCCATGCCGCAACCGGCGAGACGCTGGGGACACACAAGGGCATCGTCCACTTCACCGTCGGCCAGAGGAAGGGCCTCGAACTCGGCGGCCAGCCCGAACCGCTCTATGTCGTCGGCCTCGACGCAGCCGCGCGCGAAGTGCGCGTCGGGCCGAAGCGGATGCTGGCGGTGAATGCGGCGCGGCTTACCGAGACCAACCGCATCGGCGCTATGCCGGATGTGCCGCTGACTGCGAAGGTGAGGAGCCTTGCCAAGCCGGTGGCGGTGACGCTTGAAGGCGCGCTGGGAGATGGCGCGGCGGTCACGATCCGCTTCGCCGCGCCGGAGTTCGGCGTTGCGCCGGGACAGGCGGCGGTGATCTATGCTGGCGAGCGGGTGGTCGGCGGCGGCTGGATCGATTCGACCGAGAAGGTTGCGATTTAACGCGGTTTCAGACCCCGCACAGACCCCTGCCAGACGGGTGTTAGACGCGTCTAGACCCCTGCTAGACCCCCTCCAGACCCCCTTTAGCCTCGCCCTGCGGCCAATGTTTCACGTGAAACATTGGCAAATGGGGGGGAAGCTCACCCCTCCCACGGCTCCATCACGCAGCCATAGCCCTTGCGGTAGGTCGCGGTCGCGCTGGCGACCAGTGGGAAGCGCGCAGTGACGCTCTTGGCTTCGTCGTCCTCGACCAGCGTCACCGCCTCCATACCGGCAAGCTTGTCCTTTGCGCAGTCCTTTAGGGGGCGGCCCGCGACATAGCGGCACGAACAAGCGACCCGCGCCGAATAGGCCGACGCGATGCTGCCATATCCGCGGATCGGCTCACGGAACGCCCAGGCTGCCCCGCCAATGGCGAGCGCGATGAAGGCAAGCAGCCACAACCCCCAGCGCCTGCGAGGACGCGTTCCTACCAAGGTGGGTGATTTCGCCATTGCCAAGCCTTTGCGGTTGGGGAAATGAGGGCGCGATGACCCTGCCAGCCGCCGTCCATAATCGCGCGATTGCCCTCGCGCCAGCCCTGCTGATGCTCGCCAGTTGCGGCACCGCGCCGGAGGCAGACAAGCCCCTGTCGCCCGAGGCGCTGGCCGCCGTGAGCAAGGACGCGGGCGCGCCCAAGGACCAGTTGGCGCGGCAGATCGACGACCTGTTCACCAAGCCCGGCCTCGGCGAGACCCGCGCGGTGGTGGTGATCGCCAATGGTAAGCTCGCGGCCGAACGCTACGGACCTGGCTACGACAAAAATACGAGGTTTATCAGTTGGTCGATGGCCAAAACCGTCACCGGCGTGCTGATCGGGATGCTGGTGTCGGACGGGTTGCTGGCCTTGGACGAGCCCGCCCCGGTGCCGCTCTGGCAGCGCCCCGGCGATCCGCGCGCCGAGATCACCTTGCGCCACTTGCTCCAGATGCGCAGCGGGCTCCGCCATACCGAGGCGGGCGATCCGCCCTACGAATCGAGCGAGGTCAGGATGCTGTTCCTCGACGGGCGCGACAACATGGCCAAGGGGGCACAGGAGCAGCCGCTCGAGGCGGAACCGGGCAAAAAGTTCGAGTATTCGTCGAACACCAGCGTGATCCTCGCGGACATCGCCGCCCGCGCGCTGACCACCAGCGACAAGCCCGACGCACGGCGCAAAGCGGTGGCTGATTACCTCCAGCAGCGGTTGTTCGGCCCGCTCGGCATGACCAGCATGGTGCCCGAATTCGATGCGAGCGGAACGCTGATCGGCGGCAGCCTGATGCACGCTACCGCGCGCGACTGGGCGAAGCTCGGCGAGTTCCTGCGGCTCAAAGGCCGCGCGCCTGCGGGCGAACAGCTCGTGCCGAGCCGCTGGGTCGAGGCGATGGTGACGCCCAGTCCCAAAAGCCCGCAATACGGCTTCCAGATCTGGCTCAACCGCCCCGTGCCCAAGGGTGAGGAGTCCCCGCTCTTCCCCGACCGCGCACCCAAGAGCCTGTTCAGCCTGATCGGCCACATGGGGCAATATGTGCTGGTCTCACCCAGCCAGCGGGTGACGCTGGTGCGGCTCGGCCACTCGGATAGCGAGGAGCGCCCGCCGATGTTGCAGCAGGCTGCGGACGTTCTCGAATTATACCCTCAGAGGTAGAAGCTGCCCTCAACCACCGTCACGCAAGGCCCGCCGAGCCAGGCCCTGTCGCCATCAAGACGCAACGTCAAATCCCCGCCTCGCTGGCTCGCCTGATGCGCGGTGAAACTGTTGCGGCCGAGGCGCGCCGCCCAGTAGGGCGTCAGCACCGCATGGGCCGAGCCTGTGACGCTGTCCTCGTCCACCCCGCCGCCGGGGACGAAAACGCGGCTGACGATGTCGGTCGCCTCTCCGGGGGCGGTGACGATGAATTGGTCCTTCCCCAGCTTCTCGAGCCCGCGAATGTCGGGCGCAAGGCCGCGCACCGCCGCTTCGTTTTCATAGAGATAGATGTTGTAGCCGAGCTCTGAGCGGACCACTTCGAGCGGCTCGGCCCCGAGCAGGCGGATCGCCTCGTCGTGATTGGCGGCGGTATCCGGGGATGTGGGTATCGCGGGGAGCGCCAGTTCGTAGTCCTCACCCACCTTCACGACCTCGAGCACGCCCGACTTGCGGGTGCGGAACGTCACACGCCCCTGCCCGTTGGCCCCATTGTCGCGGGTGAGAAGCACATGCCCGCTCGCCAGCGTCGCATGGCCGCACAGCGCGATCTCGTAGGTCGGCGTGCACCAGCGCAGTTCCCAGTCGGCCTCTCCGGTCGCGTCGCGCACCACGAAGGCGGTCTCGGCGAACAGGTTCTCCGCACCGATCGCCACCAGTACGTCATCGGGCAGCCATTCCTCGAGCACCATCACTGCCGCCTGATTCCCGCCAAAGGGCGAGGCGGCGAAGGCATCGACGTGCCAGTAGGGGATTTTCTGGGTCATCGGGGTGTTCCTCAGGGGTAGAGAAGCGTGTCGGACCACGGGGCGTCGGGCGCTTCCCGGGTGAATTCGCGCCGGTCGTGGAGCCGGTTGTCACGGTCAATCCAGAACTCGATGCGGCGCGGGCTCAGGGTGAAGCCGGTCCAGTGCGGCGGGCGGGGCACCTGACCTTCCGCCTCGTGCGCTGCCCACAGCTCCTGCACGCGGGTCAGATACTCCTGGCGCTCGGGCAAGGGGCGCGACTGGTCGCTGGCAGCGCTACCGACCTGGCTGGTGTAGGGGCGCGAGTGGAAATAGGCATCGGCGCGCTCCGGCGACACCTCGATCAGCGGGCCTTCGATGCGGATCTGGCGGCGCAGGCTCTTCCAGTGGAACAGCAGCGCCGCCTGCATGTTGGCGCGGATCTGCTCACCCTTGCGGCTTGCGGAATTGGTGAAGAAGGTGAAGCCGCCGCCCCCCGAACCCTCGGGCGCCTCGTTCGCGCCATGCCCCTTCAGCAGCACCATCCGCACCGAGGGCGCGCTATTGGCCGTCGCTGTGGCGAGCGCCATTGCGTTCGGATCGTTCATCTCGCCCACCTGCGCGGCGGCAAACCACTCTTCGAAGAGTTCGAAGGGATCAACGCCCGCGGGCAGCACAGAGTCCGCAAGCTGGGCGTCGTCGAGGGGGGTAGTATCGCTCATCAGGTATGTCCTTGCCGGCCGGGGGTGGGACATAGGGCGCGCACCATGCCGTTGAAAGTGCATCTTGTGCAATTTCGGGCCCCCTTGACCCTGCCCTGCTTGCGCATGCCGACTGTCTCACCTAGCTAATACGCCATGGGCGATCCTTACGGCACTCTCGGCATACCCCGCACCGCGTCTGAGGCGGACATCAAGAGCGCCTATCGCAAGCTCGCCAAGGAGCTGCACCCGGATCGCAACAAGGACCAGCCGAACGCAGCAGAGAAGTTCTCCGACATCACCCGTGCCTACGACCTACTCTCCGACAAGAACAAGCGTGCGCAGTTCGATCGCGGCGAGATCGACGGGGAAGGCAATCCGGCCAATCCCTTCGGAGGAATGGGCGCGCGGGGCGGTTATCGCCCCGGGAGTGCCTATGGCGCTGGGCCTGGCGCGGGCGGCTTCCGCGAAAGCGAGTTCGGCGGCGGCGACGACGTCGACCTCAGCGACCTGTTCGAGGGACTGTTCGGCGGGCGCAAGAGCCAGCAGCAGCAGCAGGGCGGCGCACGGCGCGGCTTCGGCCGCCAGCCTCCGCCCCCTCCCCCGCGGCGCGGCGCCGATATCCAGTACCGCCTCGCGGTGCCGTTCGTCGACGCAGCGGCAGGCCGCGACCAGCGCATCACGTTGGCGGACGGCAAGGCGATCAACCTCAAGCTCCCCTCAGGCGTCGAGGACGGCACGATGATGCGCCTCAAGGACAAAGGGCACCCCGGCGCGGGCGGCAATGGCGACGGGATCGTGATGGTCGAAGTCGGCACCCACCCCTTCTTCCGGCGCGAGGGCGATAACATCCGCATGGACCTGCCGATCACCCTTGACGAGGCGGTGCGCGGGGCCAAGGTCAAATGCCCGACGGTCGACGGCGCGGTGATGTTGACCATCAAGCCCGGCAGCTCGGGCGGAACAGTTCTCCGGTTGGGCGGTAAAGGCTGGACGCGCAAGAACGCCAACCCGGTCGACGGCAAGCACGAGCGCGGCGACCAGCTGGTAACGCTCGAAATTCAGCTTCCTGTCGATCTTGCCCCCCTCGAGGAGCGCCTCGATGGATGGATCGACCCCGCCCGCCCGCGCGAGAAGTTCGGCCTTTAGGCCCGAACACCAGCCGGAGGGCTGACCCATGAATGCACCCGATCCTTCCATTCCGGCCGAACAGCCCGGCGGAAAGGCGCAGGTCTGGAGGGTGATCCGCCGCGTGGCGGTTCACACCTTCACCGACGGGTTCATTCACGCGGGCAACCTCGCCTACCTGTCGATGCTGGCGATCTTCCCCTTCTTCATCCTCGGCGCGGCGCTGTTCGACATCATCGGCGGACGCGAGAACGCGCAAACAATCGTCCTGTCGGTCGCCCGCGCGCTGCCGAGCTCGGTCGCCGCGGTGATCGTCCCGGTCGCCGAGACAGTGATTTACGCGCGCTCGGGCTGGCTGCTGTGGGCGGGCGGCGCGGTGGGCCTGTGGACCGTATCGAGCCTGATCGAGACGATCCGCGACATCCTGCGCCGTGCCTATGGCACCAAGAGTTCGAGCGCGTTCTGGAAGACCCGGCTGCTGTCGGCCGGGCTGATCCTTGCCGCGGTGGTGGTGCTGATGCTCTCGCTGTTCGCGCAGGTGCTGATCGGCGGGGCGCAGGAAGTGATCCTCGCGGCCGTCCCGCGGCTTGCCGAATGGATCGGCTTGCTCAGCCTGTCGCGGATCGTGCCGGGGCTTGGCCTTGCGCTGTCGCTATGGGTGCTGTTCATCTCGCTCACACCGGCCCGCTACCGCGGCAAGAAGTGGCCGAAATGGCCGGGCGCGGTGTTCACCGCAGCATGGTGGCTGGCGGTCGCCGCAGCGCTGCCGGTAGTGCTGCGCACCGCCTTCGCCTATGACCTCACTTATGGCAGCCTTGCGGGAAGCATAGTCACATTGCTGTTTTTCTGGCTCGTCGGCCTCGGGCTCGTTATTGGCGCCCAGCTGAATGCGGCGCTGGCGCTGGAATCGATACCAACCGCCGGGCCACCCAAGGAGTAAGGCGACAATGAACGGTTTGATGGCAGGGAAGCGCGGCCTGATCATGGGGCTTGCCAATGACAAGTCGCTGGCGTGGGGCATTGCAAAGAAGCTGGCCGAGCACGGGGCGCAGCTCGCCTTCTCCTACCAGGGCGAGGCGCTGGCCAAACGGGTGATCCCGCTCGCCGCGCAGCTGGGCAGCGATTTCACCTTCGAATGCGACGTGTCGCGTATGGAATCGCTCGACGCCGCCTTTGCCGCCCTCAAGGAACGCTGGGACACGCTCGACTTCGTGGTCCACGCGATCGGATATTCTGACAAGAACGAGCTGCGCGGCAAGTATGTCGACACCAGTCTTGAGAATTTCCTGAACACCATGAACATCTCGGCCTATTCGCTGGTGGCGATCACCCAGCGCGCGGCGGCGATGATGCCCCCCCTCCAAGAAGACGGAACAGGCGGCGGGGCGATCCTGACGCTCAGCTACTACGGCGCCGAAAAGGTCATCCCGCACTACAACGTGATGGGCGTCGCCAAGGCTGCGCTCGAGACCAGCGTCAAATATCTCGCCAACGACCTTGGCCCGCGCAATATCCGCGTCAACGCGATCAGTGCCGGACCGATCAAGACCCTCGCGGCGAGCGGGATCGGCGACTTCCGCTACATCCTCAAGTGGAACGAATACAACGCGCCGCTGCGCCGCAACGTCACGATCGAGGATGTCGGCGGGGCGGGCCTCTATCTGCTCTCCGAGCTCGCCTCGGGCGTGACGGGCGAGACGCACCATGTCGACGCGGGCTATCATGTCGTCGGCATGAAGCAGGAAGACGCGCCCGACATCGCCCTTACTTAAGACCAACCCCCAAGGCACGATCATGCGCACCGTTCTCGTTACCGGCTCGGCCGGGTTCATCGGCTTCCACCTCTCGCAGCTGCTGCTGGAGGAGGGCTTCCGCGTCGTCGGTTTCGACGGGATGACCGACTACTACGATGTCCGCATCAAGCAGCGGCGGCACCAGATGCTGCTTCAGCATCCGCATTTCAGCTGCACCGAAGGGATGCTCGAAGATTTCGAGACGCTCCACGCGCTGGCGCTGGCCGAAAAACCCGACGTGATCGTCCACCTCGCCGCGCAGGCGGGGGTACGCTACAGCCTCGAGAACCCGCGCGCTTACGTGAACGCCAACCTGATCGGCACCTTCAACGTCATGGAATGCGCCCGCGAGCTGGGCGTCGACCACCTGCTGATGGCCTCGACCAGCTCGGTCTACGGCGCGAATACCGAGATGCCCTTCGGCGAGGATCAGAAGGTCGACACGCCGCTCACCTTCTATGCCGCGACCAAGAAGGCGAACGAGTCGATGGCGCATTCCTATGCGCACCTCTGGAACCTGCCGACCACCATGTTCCGCTTCTTCACGGTCTACGGCGCGTGGGGGCGGCCCGACATGGCGCTGTTCAAGTTCACCCGCGGGATCCTCGATGGCACGCCGATCGACATCTATAACGACGGGGACATGTACCGCGACTTCACCTACGTGACCGATCTCGTCCGCGGCATCCGCCTGTTGATCGACGCAGCACCGGTGCGGCCCGAGACCTCTGAGGACATCGCCGACGGCGACAGCCTCTCGCCGGTGGCGCCCTACCGGGTGGTCAATATCGGCAATGGCGAGAAGGTGCGGCTGATGGACTTCATCACCGCGATCGAGGAAGAATGCGGGCGCGCGGCGGTGAAGAACTTCATGCCGATGCAACAGGGCGATGTGCCCGCAACCTGGGCCAACGCCTCGCTGCTCAAATCGCTGACCGGCTACGCGCCGCAAACCCCGTTCCGCGAGGGCGTGGCGCGCTTCGTCGCGTGGTACCGCGACTACTATAGGGTCTAGCGGCGGGGCTTTTACCGGCCAGCCTTACTGGGGCTGCTTGGGATCCGTGGCCGAATCCTTGGGCGGCAGGGGAAGCGCCTTTTCACCCGGCACCTCGCCGCTGCGCTCACGCTCGAGCCGCTCCATGTATTCGCGTTCGATCATCTCGACACGTCCCTGCTCGGCTGCGGCATCGGCGTCGATAGTCGACATGCGCTCCTGACGCGCTTCCTCGATCAGTAGGCCAAAGCGCACACCGTCGGCTTCCGAGCGATCCTTGTAGGCAGCCTCGATGAACTTCTGGGTGCAGCCGGTGAACCCGCCCGCGCCCGCCGGGCTGCAGCTCATCGCGCCGAAGTCGCCGACATACTTGATCTCTTCGACCTGCCGCGCGCGCGCTACGTTCGCAGGCGAGTCGCTGTAGCGCAGGTTTGTCGGGATACGGTACCGGTCAGCCTCGACCAGGATCTCGCAGACCACCACCTCGCCCGGTTGCGGCTTGGGGCATTCCGAGGCGTCATAGGCGATCACCATATTGATCTTCTCGTTTGCGCTCTGTGCTGCGGCGGGGCTAGCGCCCGCGGCGGCGGCAAGAAGGGCAAGAGCGGCAGGCGCGAGCAGGTGCTTCATGGCGCAGGGAATCCTCTTTCGGTGCACGGATGTCAGCCTCAGCCATGCCCCCGCGCGGGACCGCTTGTCTAGTGTGCGGGGGCTGAACACGCGGTGAAGCGGGCGCTTAAACTCGCTCGCTCAACCGGATCGCGATGCGGCACCCCAGCCGGATGACGCCCGACAGCAGCGGATAGGCCGGTGCCCGCTCCGCGCCGTTTGCGATCGCCGAATCGAGATGCTCGCGCTCCTCGGCGCGGAAGGCCTCGATCATCTCTGCAAGTTCGGGATCGGCCCCGGTCGCCTCGAGCCTGTCCAGCTGGTCGCTGTAATGCTTTTCGATCTCGGTCTCGACGGCCGCAGTGCAGGCCATCGCCGCTTCCGGCCCGAGCAGCGCCGTGCCCGCGCCCAGCGCGTAGCCGGCTGCCGACCAGAACGGGTGGAGCGCCGTCGGCCTCACCCCGCGCTTAACCAGCAACGCATCAAACTTGGCGCGGTGCTCGGCCTCTTGGGCGGACATGTGGCGGATCTCGGCGGAATGGGGTCCGCGGTCGCCCATCACGGCGAGCTGGCCCTCGTAGATGCGGGTCGCGCCGAACTCGCCGGCCTGATCGACCCGGATCATGCGGTCCAGTTCCTGCTTGTCCATCATCGGCTCCTTTGCCTAACCCCTACTTGCGATACGCAGCCAGCGCCACAACGGCTGCACCGCCGATAGTCGAAATCACGAAATTGAAGCCCGCAAGCGAGATGCCCAGCAAGGTCCACGGCGCGACGTCGCAGCGGATCAGCGGCGCAGCCGCAAAGTCGGTGATATCGACCCCGATCCCCGGCTTGGAGCAGGCAGTGACCCCCTCCCACCAGTGATACTCGACGCCCGCGTGGAAGCCGCCGATCAACCCCGAGGTGATCATCGCTAGGCCTGCGAGCGCGGTCCACACCTGCGGCGGCTTTGCCACAAAGGCTACCAACCCGAGGCCGACCGCGGCGAAATGCGGGTAGCGCTGCCACCAGCACATCTCGCACGGGAACAGGCCGAAGCCATACTGCGACACGTAAGCTCCGCCCAGCAACGCAGCCGGGATCACCACGGCGAGCGCGCGGGCCTTGCCTGTGTTGTCCACTGGTTACGCCCTACTTCTTGGCCGCAGGACGGGGCTTGGCAGACCGCAGCGCCACGCTGCTCTTGGTGGTGCGGCGCAGGGTGTCGATCGCGTAGTTCAGCTGGAAGTCCTTGATCCCCTGCTGTTCAAGCTGCGCCGCGGTCAGCTGGAAGCGCGGGTCGGCGATCTTGTCGCTCTCCATCGCCTCGTCCTTGATCGCGAGCTCGTTGATCAGGTGGCCGCGCAGGTCGCTCTCGCGGGTCTGATACTTCATGCGCAGCACGTAATCGGGGTCGGATATCTGCGGTACGGTGATGTCTGGCTTGATCCCGCCTTCCTGCACCGAGCGGCCCGAAGGCGTGAAATACCGCGCCGTCGTCAGCTTCAGCGCGGCGTCCTTGCCGAGCGGTAGCAGCGACTGGACCGAGCCCTTGCCGAAGCTGCGCTCGCCCATGATCAGCGCGCGGCGGTGATCCTGCAGCGCGCCCGCTACGATCTCGGAGGCCGAGGCGGACCCGGCGTTGATCAGCACGATCAGCGGCACGCCTTCGGCCATGTCGCCGCGGTAGACGGTCTCGGCATCGTAAAGCATCGTCTCGCCCCGCGCGCGGCCGCGCTGGCTGACGATCCGGCCATCGGTCAGGAACAGGTCGGAGAGCGCGACAGATTCGTCGAGGCTCCCGCCCGGATTGTTGCGCAAGTCGAGCACCAGCCCGCTGATCCGTCCGCCCGGCGCCTTTTTCTTCAGCGCCTGATACTCGGCGAACACGTCGGCACCGACATTGGCCGAGAACTCGTTGACCGTGATGACACCGACATTGCCCGACTGGAGCTCGGAGGTCACCGGTTCAAGCTCGATCACCCCGCGGGTGACGTCGACTTCGAGCGGTTCGGTCCTGCCCTGACGGAAGAGCGTCAGCCGGATCGAGGTGCCCGTAGGTCCGCGCATCTGCGCCACGGCATCGTCGAGCTTGGTATCGACGATCAGCTTGCCGTTGAGGTGGGTGATGAAGTCGCCCGCCTTGATCCCGGCGGTTTCAGCCGGGCTGCCGCGGAACGGGGAGACGACCTTTACCGCACCGTCTTCCATCACGACCGAAAGGCCGAGGCCGGAATACTGGCCGTCGATCATCGTCTCCAACCGCTGGAGATCGCCGCCGTCGAGATAGGCCGAGTGCGGATCGAGCGAGGCCAGCATGCCATCAATGGCGCCGCGGATCAGCTTCTCGTCGTCGACCGGCTCAACATAGCTCGCCTTGACCCGCTGGAACACCGCGAAGAGCTTGGCGAATTCCGGTCCGGCACGGCCGTCGACCTGAGCCATGGTGGCGGTGGTAGCGGGGATAAGCGCGACAGCGGTGACCAACGCGGCGCTGCGCATGAGGGCGGCGATTTTCATGAGACGGGACAGGCTCCTTTGAAGCGCGAATGTATAGGCTTGCCGAGCTTAACGCCAGATAGACGCATCCGGATGCAGCAGGCTGTGCCGCTTGGGGGCAATTTCAGGCCTGACCTTCTGCGCGCCGGGGTTGTTATCTGAGGTATTGCAGAGGGTTGACCGGCTTGCCGCCGCGCCGCAGCTCAATCGTCACGGGCTGCGTGCCGCCGCTCGCCAGCCCGATCGGGCTCCCGCCGATCACGCGATCTCCGACCGCGACGTCCGCCCGTGCCAATCCGGTAACGAGGCTGGTCCAGCCGCCCTCGTGCTCAATGATGACGATTCGCCCGAAACCGCGATAGGCCCCAGCGAAGGCAACCCGTCCGCGTCCTGGCGCGACCACCTGCGCGCCTTTGACCGGCGCAAGGGTCAGCCCGGTGCTGGCAAGCCCGCTTTCGCGTTTGGCTCCGAAGCCCACGAGAGTGCGCCCTTGCACCGGCAGCTGGAAATCATGCGGCGCCGGGGCGCTGGCGCCCAATACAGACGCGACTGCGGGCGCAGGCTCGGATGGGAGCGCGGTGGCCAAATCCTGTGGGCGCAGCACCGGCCCCGGCAGGACAGCTAGCTCGCGGCGCAATTCCGCCACCTCGCCGAGCTTGTCCACCAGCCCATCGAGATCGCGCGCCTCCTCGCCCAGCGCCAGCGCGCGCTCGGCCTCGCGCAGGGCGGCGCCCTTGGCGTTGCGCGAGGCGATGCGCTGCTGCTGTTCGAGCGCGGCAAGCTCGCTGCGGCGTTGGCGCAGCGCAGTCTCGCCGTCACGCAGCTCGCCAAGCGCACGGCCGGCCTGCGCCTCAAGTGCGCGGCCCTGATCCAGCTCGCTCCGCAGCGAAGCGGTGCGCTTGCGGATCTGCGGCACGGCGCTGGCGAGCACGGCGCGCAGGTGCACGACATCCTGGAGCGAGCCGGGTTGCAGCGCCGAGAGCGCCAGCGGACGGCGCGCGGCGGTCTGGAGCGCGGCGGCAAGGCGCGCGGTCGGCTCCTGCTTGGCGGCAAGACGCGCGGTGACGGCGGCGCGCTGGCCTTTGGCGATGGTGAAGCGCGCGCGGGCGACTTCTATATCCGCCTCGGCCTGCTGGATGCGGGCGGCGAGCGCAGCCGCCTCGCTGGCGGTGCGCTGGGCAGCTTCGGTCGCGGCCTGAGCCTCGCTACCGAGGCGCGCTGCGCGGGCTTCGGCCAAGCGGCTTTCGCGGGTGGCGCGGGTCAGCGCCGCTTGGGCGTCATTGGCCTCGGTCAGCGCCGCTACAGGAGCGGCCTGTGTTGCGGGCAAGGCAAAAGCCAGCGCTCCTCCGACGCAAAGGATTGCCAATGAGGTGATGATCGCAGCCGCCCGCATATGTGCGTCATGCCCGATGATAGGGATGGCCTGCAAGGATCGTGGTGGCACGGTAAAGCTGCTCCATCAGCATGGCGCGCGCCATGAGATGCGGCCAGGTGGCGAGGCCGAAGGCGAGAAGCAGGTCAGCAGAGGCCCGCTCGGCATCCGAATGCCCGTCCGCTGCGCCGAGCATAAAGCGAGTCTCGCGCACGCCTTCGTCACGCCAGCGCTCGAGAAAATGCGCGAAATCCTCTGACGTCATGGCCTTGCCGCGCTCGTCAAGCAGGACCGTGCGGTGCGGGGAAAGCGGCTCTGCCAGCTTGCCCGCTCCGGTGTCGGGCCACTCGGTGAGCTTCACCGGCCAGGTCAGGCGCTTGGCGTAACGATCGACCAGATCGCCCTCAGGCGACCGCCCAATCTTCCCGCGCGCGATGATGTGAAGGAGAATGCCACGACCCCAAAAATGCAGAGCCAAACGGTCGCGGAGAGACCGCAAGGGCGACCGCCCGCCCGCAGCGACGCGACCTTCAGGTCGCATGAGCGAGGATCTCGCAGCCCGGAGGGGCTGCGGAACTCAAATTAAGCTCTTCCCTGAGTCGCTTCGCCGCCCTCGAACGACCACATGCGTTCAAGGTTGTAGAAGGTGCGCACTTCGGGGCGGAACAGGTGGATCACCACGTCGCCCGCGTCGATCAGCACCCAGTCGGCAGCCGGAAGGCCTTCGATCCGCGCATGGCCGAAGCCGGCTTTCTTGATCTCTTCAGCCAGCTTCTGTGCCATCGACGCGACCTGACGGGTCGAGCGTCCGCTGGCGATCACCATGTGATCGGCGATCGAGCTTTTCCCTTCGAGCGGGATCGTCACGATCTCCTGCGCCTGATCGTCGTCAAGCTGCGAGAGCACCAGCTGGTGCAGCGCGCCCACGTCCATCTCAGGCTTGCCCAAGGACTGGGCGAGCGTGGCGGCGGCTTGCACCGCGCCTTGCGGCAGGGATGCGATCAAGGCTTCGGTCATCGACAATCACGTATCTCCAGAGTTCAGGGCGTTGGAAGCGAACATAACGCAAGTCGGCGAGCAAGGGTGCTGATACGCTGCGACAGCGCCTCATGCCTCCTCCCCAGACCGTATCCTGCGGAATGTCAGCGGATCGCGCACTGGCGGTGCCGCCCGATGTTTCGTGTCCGATCCTTGGCCGAGGTAATCTTCGGCCCACCCGGCATGTGCACGGCGAATCGCCGTGGCCGAGCGGTGGTCTGGATCGAAACGCAATAACACCAGGGCCGGTGCGCTCCATTGCCCCCGTTTCCGAATGCTGGCGGCGGGCACACGATAGCGCCTGAGCCAGGCCATGGCGGGGCTCGCCATTGCCCGATGATTATAGCCGGGCCGCGCAATCACTGCAATCGGCATTGTCCGCGCGAGTCTCCGCCAGTCCTTCCAGCAGTGCAACTGGGCGAGATTGTCGGCGCCCATCAGCCACACGAAGCGCCGTTTGGGGTAGCGCCGGACAAGCTTTTCGAGGGTATCGACGGTGTAGCGGGTGCCGAGTTCCTGCTCGATCGCGGTCGGCACGATTCGCGCGCCGCGGGCCTGCTTGCGCGCCGAGAGAAGCCGCGCAGACAGCGGCGCCATGCTGGTTTCAGGCTTCAACGGATTGCCGGGCGAGACCAGCCACCAGGTCTCGTCCAGCCCAAGCGCTTCGGCGGCGAACAGCGTGATTCGCCGGTGCCCGCCATGCGCTGGGTTGAAGCTTCCGCCGAGGAGGCCGGTGAAGGTCGGGGGCGTGCGCATCCGCAGTTCAGGGACGGGTCTGGCCGCTCCCGCGCACCTGCCACTTATAGGTCGTCAGGCCCTCAAGCGCGACCGGCCCGCGCGCGTGCAGCCGCCCGGTGGCGATGCCGATTTCGGCGCCCAGCCCAAATTCACCGCCATCGGCAAACTGGGTGGAGGCGTTGTGCATCACGATGGCCGAATCGACTTCTGCCAGGAAGCGTGCAGCCACGACCTCATCAGCGGTGATGATCGCATCGGTGTGGTCGGAAGAATGGCGC
>JANNWO010000226.1:0-31451 GCA_031408395.1 Sphingomonadales bacterium
TGGCCCTCTGGTGTTGTGACCAACCCCCGCCCGGGGCTTGACCCGGGCCCCGGCTCCCTTCCTGCGCTCGTCCGGCGGAATGATAGCTGGACCCCGGGTCAAGCCCGGGGCGGGGGTGGTGGACAAAACCCAACAACCCCCACCGCGCAAAATGTTGGACGGTTCCAGAGGCCCCCTTGCGCGACTCCAGCGCGCGCTAGACCCCCTCTAGACCCCCCTTAGACCCGATTAGACCCCCTCCAGAGGGGCCACGCAGCGTGTTTCACGTGGAACATTCCCCTACTGCGGGGCCGTCTCCGTGAACGGCCCGCGATTATCCTCTTTTCCGCGTCCGCAGGGCGTGACAAGACGTACCGCAAAGCAGACCCAATCAGGCGGAGAGACGAACCATGAACCTCGAATTCACCCCCGAAGAACAGGCCTTCCGCGAAGAAGTCCGCAGCTTCATCGCCGCAAGCTATCCCGAGCACCTCGCCGATTTCGGCATGCGCGAAGACATGACCCGCGAGGACTTCCTCGCCTGGCACAAGATCCTCGGCAAGAAGGGCTGGTCGGTCGCGGCATGGCCGACCGAATATGGCGGCACCGGCTGGACCCCGACACAGCGCTACATCTGGTCGGAAGAAAACGCCCGCGCCAGCACCGTCATGCCGATGCCGTTCGGCGTCTCGATGGTCGGCCCGGTGATCTACACCTTCGGCAATGCCGAGCAGAAGGCGCGGCATCTGCCGGGCATCGTCAGCGGCGACGTGTGGTGGTGCCAGGGCTATTCGGAGCCGGGTGCCGGTTCGGACCTCGCCAGCCTCAAGACCACCGCGGTGCGTGACGGCGACCATTACGTGATCAACGGTCAGAAGACCTGGACGACGCTCGCGCAGCACGCCGACTGGGGCTTCTTCCTGTGCCGCACTGATCCCGCCGCCAAGGCGCAGGAAGGCATCAGCTTCATCCTCGTCGACATGAAGACGCCCGGCGTCGAAGTTAAGCCGATCAAGCTGCTCGATGGTGGTTACGAGGTCAACGAGACGTGGCTGACCGACGTGCGCGTCCCGGTCGAAAACCTCGTGGGTCAGGAAAACAAGGGCTGGACCTACGCCAAGTTCCTGCTGGCCCATGAACGCAGCGGGATCGCCGGTGTGGCGCGTTCGAAGCGCGGCATCGAAAAGCTGCGCGAAATCGCCGCAAGCGAGAGCCTCGATGGCGCACCGCTGATCAAGGACTTCGATTTTGCCCGCAAGGTGAGCCAGCTCGAAATCGATCTCGCCGCGCTGGAAATCACCGAACTGCGCACGCTGGCGGGCGAGCAGGCGGGCAAGGGACCGGGGCCGGAAAGCTCGATCCTCAAGATCAAGGGCACCGAAATCCAGCAACGCCTCACCGAGCTGACACTGGAAGCGGTCGGCACCTACAGCGCGCCCTATCACGGCGGCGTTTCGAACGACAATGGCTCCAACGAGCACCCGGTCGGCCCCGACTATGCCCAACACGCCGCGGCGACCTATTTCAACATGCGCAAAACCTCGATCTATGGCGGATCGAACGAGATCCAGCGCAACATCATCACTAAAATGATCCTCGGCTTGTAAACGACTGAGGACGGGAGAGAATTCGTGGATTTCAACTTCACCGAAGAACAAGGCATGGTGCGCGACGGATTGTCGCGGCTGGTGCGCGAACAATACGACTGGGAAACCCGTCGCAAGGCAATCGCGTCAGGTGCCGGTTGGCGGCCGGAAGTGTGGTCGCAGCTGGCCGAACTCGGCATCCTCGGCATGCCGTTCTCCGAGGCCGACGGCGGCTTCGGCGGCGGCGCGATCGATGCGATGATCATCATGGAAGAGTTTGGTAAGGGCTTGGTAATCGAGCCTTTTCTTCCCACCGTGGTGTGCGCCGGCGGCTTCCTCAAGCACGGCGGAACGGCTGCGCAGAAGGAAGAGCATATCGGCGGGATCGTCTCGGGGACACGGGTTTTCGCCTTCGCCTACGCCGAACCGCGCGGGCGCTTTGACTATGCCGATCTCGAAACCACCGCCAAGAAAGACGGCGCGGGCTATGTGCTCAACGGCCACAAGGCGGTCGTGATCGGCGCACCCTGGGCGAGCCACCTGATCGTCACCGCCCGCACCGGCGGCGAGCGGCGGGACCGGGCGGGCGTCTCGGTGTTTGTAATCGCTAAGGATTTGGCCGGGATCACCACCCGCGACTACGTGACGGTCGATGGCCGCCGCGCCTCGGAAGTCTATTTCGAGAACGTTGCCGTCCCCGCCGAAGCGCTGATCGGCGCCGAGGGTGAAGGGCTGGCGCTGATCGAAATCGTCACCGACGAAGCGATCGCCGCGCTGTGTGCCGAAGCCTGCGGGGCGATGAAAGTCGCCCATGCAATGACCGTGGAATACTCGCGCCAGCGCAAGCAGTTCGGCGTGCCGATCGGCAGCTTCCAGGTGCTCCAGCACCGCATGGTCGACATGTATACCGCCTACGAACAGGCCGTGTCGCTGACCTATCTCGCGACGCTGCGCCTCGGCTCGGACGAGGTGGAGCGCAAAAAGGCGGTCTCGGCGGCGAAGGTCGGTGTCGGGCAGGCGGCGCGGCTGATCGGACAGGAAGCGGTGCAGATCCACGGCGGCAACGGCGTGACCGATGAATACGCGATCGGCCACTTCTTCAAGCGGTTGACGATTTTCGACAGCGAGTTCGGCAATGTCGACCACCACCTGAAGCGCCACGTCGCGCTCTCCTGACGCGGCGCACTCCGCGATGCACAAGGCCCCGCTTCCGCCCCGGCGCGAGCGGGGCTTTTGTTTGCGGCGCGCTGTAACCGGCGCGCCGCGCGGTGCGAACCGGGTCGCATGAGAGCCGACGAAGCCACGCTTGCCCGTCTGATGACGCTCTCGCAACAGGGCGACAAGCAGGCCTATGCCGCGCTGCTGGAGGCCTGCCAGCGCTGGTTGCGCGGCTATTACAGCCGCCGCATTGCGCCCTCCAGCCTCGATGATCTGGTGCAGGAAACGCTGATCGCGCTCCACACCAAGCGCGCGTCGTGGGATAGCGCCCGCCCGTTTCTGCCGTGGCTGGCAGCGATCGCGCGCTATCGCTGGGTTGATCACCTGCGCAAGCTGTACCGCGCCGGCGAGCACGAATTGCACGAGGAACTGATCGGCACCGATGACGAGCCTGCGATTGCCGCCCGCATCAGCCTCGACCGGCTGCTCGGCCTGCTGCCCGATCCGCAGGCGCGCGCGATCGCGCTCGTCAAGATCGAAGGCCTGAGCATTGCCGAGGCGTCGCAGGCGACCGGGCAGAGCGAGTCCCTGATCAAAGTGAATATCCACCGCGGGCTCAAGAAACTGGCCCACATGATCGAGAAAGAATGAGATGATGGCGCGCAATTCCGATGCCTTGATCGCCGAGCTGGTTGGCGGGCTCGAACCGGTCAGGCCGCTGCGCTTTGGCGAGGGGCTGGCGCTGGCGTTGGCGGCGGCGGGGATCTCGGCGGCGGTGGTGGCGGGGGTGTTTGGCCTGCGGACCGACTGGCTGGCGGGCGTCGTCAACCCGATGCATATCCTTGCCACCGGGCTGTTTCTCGGCCTCGCGCTGGCGGCAACGGTGACTGTGGTGGTGATGGGCCGCCCGCAGGTCGGCAGTGATCACAGGGGCTGGCGCTGGGCGGCCGCGATGGCGGGACTGCTGCCGCTGGCCGGGGTGATCGTCGGGATCAGCCGGGGCGCGGCAGCGATGTCTTACGAGAGCATGGCCCAGGGCGCGGAATGTTTTGCGGTCGGCGGCGCGGCTTCGCTGCTGGTGTTTGCGATGCTGGTGTGGTGGCTGCGCCGCGGCGCGCCGACCGCGCCCGACCGCGCGGGACTGGTCGCCGGGGTAGCGGCAGGCGCCTTTGGCATCTTCGCCTTCTCGCTGCACTGCCCGATCAACGACATCGTCCACATCGGGATCTGGCACAGCATGGCCGTGCTGGCGATGGCAGGGCTGGGCCGCGTGCTCGTGCCGCGCCTGATCCGCTGGTGAGGCTCTAGCCCGCGCCAAGGCCGCGCAAATCTTGGGCCTTTCCGCCAAGCCCATTGCTCCGCTTGAACTGCTCAGCGTAAGATCATCCGGCTCGCCGTGATGAGGTATGTCCGCATCCCACCCAGTTACAGCCGTTCCCGGTGATGGTGCGCGTTTCCGGTAGCAGACCGGCAGCTAAGGCAGGTTTTTTGCTGAAAGCGGAAATTCAGCAATCGACCCCTTTGCGGTCGTTGCAGCAGCAATTAGAAAAACCATTATGGACGACATGAACCTAGTGCCCACCACGGGCCTTATCGGTGGGATGACCATCCAATTCGCCGAGGGGGCTTGGCCTGGAGAGATAGGCTCAGGTGTGGCCATGAGCGACGAGGCTTTCGACCTCATCGAACCTTCGGTGAAGTCTGCCTGCGATAAGTGGAGTAGTGGTCACCGCTACGGCGTCTTTGAAATCTCCGTTTCCGAACGGAGAGAGTTGTTGAGGCTTTTACGCGATATAGAAACACGCATGCTTTCCAGGGCAGAGGAGGTTGACCTCGTCCGCGGCCTCGCTAACTGGATCGAAGCCCATTGCGAAGTCGATGGTCCTGTCAGCATTCTGGGATACTGAGGTCCGCTTCCCACCCACAATCAGACATTCCAGCCGAACACAGCAAATCCTAAGCGCAGTCAGTCGGCTCATGGCCCAAAAACCGCACGTCTGAAGCAGTCACCATGCCAGGCGTGGTCAATCCAATGCCCCGGCGCACCTTTGATCTTATCCTCCTCCCCAAGGGGAAGGGCACCATTAGCGCAGGCCGAAGGCCTCGCGGGCCAGCGCCTCGATAACCGGCTTGTCCGGCGCGCCCTTGGGTGAGACCCAGCTTCCGCCGACGCACAGCACCGGATCGAAGGCGAGCCACTCGGGCGCGTTGTCCAAGCTGATCCCGCCGGTCGGGCAGAAGCGGACGCTTCCGAACGGCGCGGCGAGCGCCTTTAAGGCCGGAAGTCCGCCTGCCGCCATCGCCGGAAAGAACTTGAAGCGGTCAAGGCCGAGGTCCAGCCCGCGCATGATGTCGCCCGCATTGGCGATGCCGGGGAGGAACGGCACGCCGCTCGCAATCGCCGCCTTACCCAGCGTCTCGGTGAGACCGGGGGAGACGATAAACTCGCTACCCGCCTCCAGCGCCGCGTCTAGGTCGCGGGGGTTCGTCACCGTGCCCGCCCCGACAATCGCGCCCGGAACCTGTTTCATCGCGCGGATCGCAGGCAGCGCAGCAGGGGTGCGCAGCGTGACTTCGAGCACGCGAAGACCGCCCGCCACCAGCGCCTCGGCCAGCGGGACCGCGTGAGCCACGTCCTCGATCACGATCACCGGAATGACGGGGGCGGTGCGCATGATGGCGTCGATATTCATCACATTCCTCCGGTGGCGAGCCCAGTAGCCAACATCGCGCTGGCGCCCTGTTCGGCCCCGTCGGCGAAGTGGCGGAACATGCCGAACAACTCGCGTCCGGTGCCCATTTGCCCGCGCGGATCGGGCGCAGGCTCGCGCGCCGACAGGTCAGCGGTGGTCGAAAGCTCGCCGGTCGCCGCGCAGACCCTGACGACATCGCCGTCCCGCAGGCGGGCGAGCGGGCCGCCGCCTAGCGCTTCTGGCGTGCAGTGGATCGCTGCGGGCACCTTGCCCGATGCGCCCGACATGCGCCCATCTGTGACCAGCGCCACCTTGTGCCCGCGATCTTGCAGAACGCCCAGCGCCGGGGTCAGCTTGTGGAGTTCGGGCATGCCGTTCGAGCGCGGGCCCTGGAAGCGGACCACGACCACCACATCGCGGTCGAGCTCGCCCGTTCCGAAGGCGGCGGCGACGCTCGCCTGATCCTCGAACACGCGGCACGGGGCCTCGACCGTCCAGCGCGCCTCGTCCACCGCCGAGGTCTTGAAACAGGCGCGGCCCAGATTACCCTGAAGCAGGCGCATTCCGCCGTCGGCCTTGAACGGATTGGTGACGGGGCGCAGCATCGTGTCATCGCCCGCCGCGCCGACTTCGCGCCACACCAGATCGTCGCCATCGAGCCCGGGTTCGCGCGCATAGTCGGCAAAGCCGCCGCGCCCAACCGTGAGAATGTCGGGGTGGGCAAGGCCTGCATCGAGTAGCGCGCCGATCACGTAGCCCATGCCGCCAGCCGCGTGGAACTGGTTCACATCGCCCGAACCATTGGGATAGATCTGCGCGATCAGCGGGACGGCGTGCGAGAGCTCCGAAAGATCGTCCCAGTCGAAGATGATCCCGGCGGCGCGCGCCATGGCGGGCAGGTGGATCGCGTGGTTGGTCGATCCGCCCGTCGCCAGCAGGCCGACCGCAGCGTTGATGATCGCCTTCTCGTTCACGCAAGCCCCAAGCGGGCGGTAGTCATCGCCGCCGCGCCCGATCTGAGCAACGCGGTGCACCGCATCGCGATCGAGCGCCTGGCGCAGCTTGGTGCCCGGCTGGATAAAGGCGCTGCCCGGCACGTGCAGCCCCATCATCTCCATCATCATCTGGTTGGAGTTGGCCGTGCCGAAGAAGGTGCAGGTGCCGGCCGAATGGTAGCTCGCCATCTCGCTGGCGAGCAGTTCGGCGCGGGTGGCCAAACCTTCCGCATAGAGCTGGCGGACGCGTTGCTTTTCCTTGTTCGGAATGCCGGTCGGCATCGGCCCGCCGGGGACGAAGATCACCGGCAGGTGGCCGAAGCGAAGCGCGCCCATCAGCAGCCCCGGCACAATCTTGTCGCAGATGCCGAGCATCAGCGCGCCCTCGTACATCGTGTGGCTCAATGCGACGGCGGCGGAGAGCGCGATGACGTCGCGGCTGAACAGCGACAGTTCCATGCCCACCTCGCCCTGCGTCACGCCGTCGCACATCGCCGGGGTGCCGCCGGCGACCTGCGCGGTGGCGCCGATCTCGCGGGCGTAGATCTTCAGCCGCTCAGGGTAGCGGTAGTATGGCGCGTGGGCCGAGAGCATGTCGTTATAGGCGGTGACGATGCCGATGTTGGGACTGTGCCCGGCGACCATCGCGGGCTTGTCGCCTTCCATGCCCGCATAGGCGTGGGCGAGGTTCGAGCAGGAGACGGCGGGACGCTTGCCGAGATTGTCGCCTTCGCGCGCGATGAGGTCGAGATAGGCCTGCCGGCTCGCGCGCGAGTTTTCGATGACGCGCTGTGTGACGCGGTGGAGGGTGTCATTCAGGCTATTCATGCCAAGTCACTCCGTCTCGTTCCGCCAGCGCGATCGCCGCGCTCGGGCCCCAGCTTCCGGCGGTGTAGGTCTTGGGGGTGAGGCCGTCCGCTTCCCAGCCGCCGCGGATTGCGTCGACCCAGTCCCACTGCGCCTCGACCTCGTCGCGGCGCACGAACAGCGTCTGGTCGCCTTCAACCAGATCGAGCAGCAGGCGTTCATAGGCGATGCGCCGCACCGCGCCCGAGAAGGCGTCGGGCATGGCGATGTTGAGCGGCACCGAGCGCAGACGGATGCCCTCACGGTCGAGCCCAGGAACCTTGGTCATCAGCGAGAGGGTGATATTCTCTTCAGGCTGGATGCCGATCACCAGCCGGTTGGGCTGCATGGTCGCGCCTTTTCCGGCGAAAATGCTGTGCGGCACGCAAGCGAACTGGATGACGATCTCGGTCACGCGCTTGGGCAGGCGCTTGCCGGTGCGCAGGTAGAAGGGCACGCCCTTCCAGCGCCAGTTGTCGACATGGGCCTTGATCGCGACGAAGGTTTCGGTGCCGGACGGCTTGCCCAATTCCTCGTCATAGCCCGGAACCGCAGCGCCGCCGATCGCGCCCGCGCGGTATTGCCCGGTGACGGTCTCGCCGCCTGCTACCTTGCGCAGCGCGCGCAGCACCTTGACCTTCTCGTCGCGCACCGCGGTTGCGTCGAAGTGCGCGGGCGGCTCCATCGCCACCAGCGCGAGCAGCTGGAGCATGTGGTTCTGCACCATGTCACGGATCGCGCCCGCATCATCGTAGAACGCGACGCGCCCTTCGAGGCCCACCGTTTCCGCCACCGTGATCTGCACATGGTCGATATGCGCCGCGTTCCACAGCGGCTCGAACATCAGGTTGGCGAACCGCAGCGCGAGCAGGTTCTGCACCGTCTCCTTGCCGAGGTAGTGGTCGATGCGGAAGATGCGGCTTTCAGGGAAGGCGCCTGCGACCGCGTCGTTGATCTCGCGGCTGGTGGCAAGATCGGTGCCGAGCGGCTTTTCGAGGCACATCCGCACCGTCTCGCCCGTCAGCCCGGCTGATTGCAGCCCCTTGATGGTCGGCTCGAACAGGCTCGGCGCGGTGGAGAGGAAGATCGCGAGGCCGCGCGCCGGCGTGCCGACCTTTTCGGCCAGCGCGCCGTAGCCTTCGAGCGTGGTTGCATCGAGGGTCTGGTAGGCAAGGCGGTTGAGGAACTCCGCCATCCGCCCGCATCGTTCGGCAGGGAGATACTTCTCCAGCGCTGCCCGAGCGAAGTTGCGGTACTCGCTGTCGGACATGGCGCTGCGGGCGGTGCCGATGATCTTGAGATCGGGCGCAAGCAGCCCGTCGGCGTCGAGCGCGAACAGGCTGGGCAACAGCATCCGCTGGGCAAGGTCGCCGGTAGCTCCGAACAGCAGCAGGCGGTCAGCGGTGAAGCTCATGCGCGATAGGCCCCTTGTAGCGTCGCGCTCTACCTAGGCGCGCGGGCGCTTACCTGCCACCCCGGCGCATACTTATTCAAGCCGGAGCGCGGCTTATGCAGGCCGCCGAGCAAAGATCCCGAAGCCAGCGATGATTGCATAGCAGGCAGCGGGCAGCACCAGCGCGAAGGCGAGGCTCGTCGCGTCGGCCAGCGCGGCATACATCGGCGGGATGATCGCGCCGCCGCAGATCGCGACGTTGATGATCCCCGATCCGTCCGCCGCGCGCGGGCCCAGCTTCTCGCAGGCGAGGCTGAAGATCGTCGGGAACATGATCGCGTTCATCAGGCCCACCGCCAGCAGCGAGTAGCCCGCCACCACGCCGCTCGAATTGGCGGAAATGGCGATGAGCGTGATCGCACCGGCTGCAACCGAAGCCAGCGTCAGGCCGGGGCTGACCATGCGCAGCACGGCAGATCCGATGAAACGGCCCACAAGCGCGCCGCCCCAGTAAAGCGTGATCAGCTTGCCCGCCGCCTGCTCGCCGAGGCCGAGCACGTCGGCCTGCATCAGGTAGCTGACGATGAAGCTGCCGATCGCGACTTCCGCGCCGACATACAGGAAGATGCAGGCCGCGCCGTAGCCGAAGCGGGGGCGCTTCAGCAGCGCAAGGCCGTCAGCCAGACTGGTCTGTTCGTGCTTTTCGCCCTTGAGGCGGTCGCGGAACATCCACACCACGCCCGCCACCACGGCGAGCGCGATGGCAAGGCCGATATAGCCGCTGACGATCGCATGGCTTTCGGCGGTGCGATAGGCGGTGAGCGCCTCGCCGGACAGCTGCGCCGCGCTGACGGTGGCAAGGCTGCCGAGGATCAGGATCGCGCCGAAATAGGGGAAGATCGTCGTCCCCAGCGAGTTGAACGCCTGCGCGAAGGTGAGGCGGCTATGCGTGGTGCTCGGCGGCCCAAGCACGCTGATCAGCGGATTGGCGACGATCTGCACCAGCACCACGCCGGTCGCGAGGATGAAATAGGCGAACAGGAACATCGGGAACAGCGCGGTCTGGCTCGCGGGGATGAACAGCAGGCAGCCCGCCATCATCAGCACCAGCCCCGTCACCGCGCCGCGCATGTAGCCCAGTCGCTTGACCAGTCGCGCGCCGGGGATGCCCACCACCGCGTAGGCGATGAAGAACCAGAACTGTACCAGGCTCGCCTCGAAGAAGTTCAGCGTGAACAGCTCTTTGAGCTTGGGGATGATCACATCGTTGAGGCTGGTGATCCCGCCGAAGATGAAGAACAGCGCGAAGACGAAGTAGTTGAGGCCCGGTGCATCGACCTGCGGCGCATCAGCGCCCGCGTTCCCGTAATCTCCCGCTGCACTCGTGCCGGGTGCCCCAACCCCTGGAACAATTGCCATAGCTGATCCCTCTCCCCGCGCGCGGTTTGTCCGCGCCGCTTGTCTTGCGAACGTTCACAATCCGCGCGCACATGTCAACTTGCAAGACCCTCAGCCACAAATCCAGTGCGAATAGCAATGCACCCGATGCTTGCGCGGGGATAACAACAGGCCCTAGAGAAGCGCCATGAGTGGGGGATCGCGCAGACGGCCGACATCGTTCGATGTGGCGGAACGGGCCGGCGTCAGCCAGCCGACGGTCAGCCGCGCGCTGTCGGGATCGCCCGCCATCGCCGAAGCGACCCGCCGCAAGGTCATCGAGGCCGCCGAGGCGCTGGGCTATTTCGTCGACGAGCGCGCGGCGCGGCTGCGGCGCGGATCGACCGGCACGCTCGCGGTCGTCGTGATCTGCCGCGAAGGCGACAGCGCGTCGAGCATCAACCCCTTCGCCTACGCGCTGCTCGGCTCTGTCTGCGTCGCCGCATCGGAGCGCGGGTTCGAGACGCTGGTGAGCTTTCAGGCGCGCGAGGGCGCGTTCTTCGGCCACTATCAGGAACAGGGCCGCGCTGATGGCCTCGTGGTGATCGGCACCACCACCAACGCGGCTGCGTGGGAGCATTTCCGCGGGCTCGACGCTGACGGGCGCAGGGTGGCCTATTGGGGATCGCCCTTCGACGAGCTTGACTGGGTGCGCTCGGACAACCGCGCCGCCGGACGCCTCGCGGTCGAGCACCTGCTGGCGCAAGGCTACCGCCGCCCGTGTTTTCTCGGCGCGCTGAACACTCCGCAGATGCAGTTCACCGAGCGGTACGAGGGTTATGCGGAAGCGATGCAGGCCGCCGGGCTCGAGCCGTGCCTCGCCCCCACCGTCAACGCCGCCAGCCGCGAGGAGGAAGGCCGCCGCGCCGCGCGCCGGTTGATCGAGCGCGGGGCGATCGAACAGGGGGATGTCGATGCGGTGTTCGCCGCCTGCGACGCGATGGCGCTGGGCGCGCTGGAAGCCTTCGCTGCCGCCGATATCGCGGTGCCGCAGCAGGTGGGCGTGATGGGTTTCGATGATCTGGTCGCCGGCCGTTTCAGCCGCCCGCCGCTCACCACCATCGCTCCTGATCCTGCCGAGGCCGGTGCGGCGCTGGTCGAGGCGGTACTGGACGACGGCGACACCAAGGCGCGCCGCCGCGTGCCGGTAAAGCTGATCAAGCGGGGCAGCACGGCGCGTTCGTAGGGCTTTTTAGACGCTCTCCAGAAGGTTCCAGACCCCCTCCAGACGCGTTTAGACCCCTGTTAGACCCCCTCTAGACCCCCTTTAGCGGGCACTCGGCGGGCTGTTTCACGTGAAACATCCGCTGATCAGAGGGTCACCCGTGCGCCCCGAACTCGTTGGCGATGGCTGTGCTGATCCGCAGCGACAATTCCTGCGCGCGGGCGATCGGCGTCATGAAGTCACGCTCGTAAGCGCCGTAGCCTTCCTCGCCGCCGTCGGGGTAGTCGCTAGGCTCGTCGAGGGGGAAGTCGCGCGGGCCGGGGATGCGCACCGGGAAGGCGCGGCGTAGCTGGGCGAGCGCCTCGTCGACGCGCAAAGTCATCACCATTTCAATGACATCGCGGCGGCTGATGTCGTTGGCGCGGCTGAACGCGGGGACGGCAACGACCTTGAGGAACATGTGCTGGAGCAGCGTGAGCCTGAGCGCTTGCAGCACCCCGATCCGCCGCCGGACATGCTCGCGCGCTTCGGTATCGCCAGTCTCGTCGGGCAGGAGGTCCAATAACCTGTGGAATTTCAACGCGTCAATCCGGAGCCGCGAGGCGAGGCGGCGGAATACCCCCGTCCGGTCGTCACCCACAAGATACTCCGCCAGCGCCGCGCAGGAACCCGCCAGTTGATCCTCGGTGCCGCGATAGGTGCGGCTCGCCCAATAGGCCGAGTTGAACAGCTCGCCGAAGGCCGCGACGGTCTTGATGCTGCCGAGCGCATTGGCGGCGCGCACCAGCCGCATGATCTGCCGCCCGCGCGCGGATTCTGTAAGTAAAGCAGCGATTTCCTCGCGGTTGCCGTCGGCTGCCGTGCCGATCCCGGCGATCACGTTCACCGGGTAGCCAAGCTGCTGGAGGATCGCGTTGTGCGGGATAGCGCGGATCTGGCGCAGGCTCATCTCGCGGTCGGCGTTGATGTCGCTCTGGCGGCGCGCAACACGGCTGCCGGTGGGGTTGAGCAGCCCCAGCCCGAAGGCCGTCACCGCGCGGGCATAAGTGCGGCTGGCGAGGTGTTCGCCCTGATGCTCCTTTACAGCGCGGTAGAAGTCGAGGCTGAGATCGGTGCGGTGGTAGAAGGGATCGGCAGGCGCGCCGAGGTCGGCTTCGGCGGGGCGTTGCTCCGCGATGCGCGAGAGCGTCGCCAGCGCCAGTTCGGGCGTGGCGAAGAACAGGTAACCGTCACCGCCCTGGAAGCTGACTTCGGGCTCGAGCCGGATACCCGCGCGGGAAAAACGCCTTCGTGCCCAAGGGGATAGCGGCCATTCGAGCCGGTCACGGAACGATGCGGGATGCGCTCCGCGGCCCATGCTTTCGCCGTGGGTGTTGAAGACGAGCGCGGCAATATCGCCAAGGCCGTTTGCCGCCATCGCCTCGGCCAAGCGGCCTTGCAGACGCTCGATAGCGAGGCTGGCGGGGATCTGCCCGACAAAGCGCCCCGCATCGGAAAACCCGGTCTGCACCGCCACCCGGCCCCGCGTCCGGGCATAGGCGCGGTAGGCGGGCTCGGCGAGCAGCGCGTCGAGGAAGCGGCCGCCGTGCTCCAGCGCGGTCTCGGTCTCGAACAGCGGCGAGACGTCGACCTTGCCCTCCACCCCGAACAGCTTGGCGAAATAGAGCGCGGCAAGCACCGTGGCGGGCTGTTCACACTCGGCAACCAGCATCCGGATCGGGGCATCGGCATCGATGTGTTTGAGGATCTGCGCCATCGCGAGGAACTGGCGGATCGCGGTCGAGCTTTCGGTGGCGAGCGCGGCGAAATTGGTGCGCAGGGGCCGCGCCTCGTCGACCAGCTTGCGCAAGGTGGCGATCGCGCCCTTGCTGGCAAGGTCGATCGCCTCGTGGTCGCCCAAGCGGCGGCGCACCGCGTTGTGGAGCTGCTTGGCGTTCACCCGGAAGTGGATCCAGCCCATGCCCAACCCGTCGGCGCGCATCGCTGCGGCAAGGGTGAGGAGGCGAACGGCGCGGGCGGGTTCGGCGGTCTGGCCCTCGGCCTCCAGCGCGGCGATCAGCGGGGTGAGCGAGAGCAGGTTGTCGGCAGAATGTTCGGTCAGCCGGTTGGCAGCGGCGGCGAGGGCTTCGGCGCTCGACAGGTCGCCAGCGAAGTCTTCGGCGCGCGCCTTGGCGAAGGCGGCGGCGGGGCGCAGGGACGCGAGCAGCGGGTGAGCCACATCCAGCGCCTCAAGGCTCGCGGTATAGCGCGCCAGGCGCTCCGCCTTCTCGTGCAGGCGGAAGGCGATCGAGGTGTGCCAGCCGATGTCGGTGCGCCCATCCATGTCGTAGCCGACCCAGCTCGCAAAGCGGAAGGGCAGGGGGCGAAGGCTGCGCCAATTATCGGGCCAGCGGGTCCGCGCCTCCTCCAGCAGCCGCGCCACGATCACGTCGCGGGCATCCTGCGCGCGGGCCATCGCGGCCATTGCTGCCTTGTGTTCGTGGTCGAGCGTTACCGCGACGTGCACCGGCGGCACGGCGCAGACTGCGTCGTCGACCTCGCCCGGAGCGGAGGCGGCGAGCGCCACCGCCTCGGCCTGCGCGGGGGCGAGCAGGAAGGTCGGGTGAGCGGTGAAGACGGCGTGGAGCTGCGGGCGCTCCCAATGGTCGCGGAAAGTCTCGAAGTCCTCGTCGGCCACAAAAGCTGCAGGCGCCGGGGGCGGGGCAAGCAGCGTGCGCAGCTTGTTGGCGCGCGCTTTCAACCCGCCGCATTCCAGCTCCGCCACGAGCGCGGTGAGATCGTCCAGGCTCAGCTCGCCCCCCTCCAGCGCCCGCGACAGGTCGAGCGAGAGCTGGAACACGGGGTTGAACAGCGGCGTCTCGCGGGTGCGCTGATGGAGCTCGCCCAGCCGCGCTTCGAGCGCCGCCAGAGACTTCACGCGGCGTCTCCGTGAACTGGCAGATGCTCGGAGGCGAAGGCGGCAGCCGCGCCGAACAGGCCGGGTTGCGGGTGGACGATCAGCTTGACCGGGATGCCTGCCATCAGGCTCTCGAACCGCCCCTTGGCCTTGAAACGCGCAGCAAAGCCCGAGGCAAGCAACGTGTCGCGGATGCGGTAGCCCAGACCCCCGGCGATCACGACTCCGGCAAAGCCGCCCTGCGCCAACGCCAGATCGCCCGCGACCGACCCGAGCGCGAGGCAGAAGCGGTCGACCGCCGCCGCTGCAAGGCTGTCCGCGCCGCTGGTGCCGAGGTCCCAGATTTCGATCGCGTCGCGTTCGGGCTCGGTGCGGTTTTCGAGCGCGGCGAGGGCCTGATAGATGTCGACGATGCCCGGCCCCGCCACCACGCGCTCCACCGAGACGCGGATATGGCGGCGGCGCAGGCGGGCGAGGATCTCGTCCTCGATACTGTCGAGCGGCGCGAAGTCGATATGCCCGCCCTCGGTCGCCTGAACGCGGTAGGTCGAACCCGAGCGGTAGAGGTGCGCGACCCCCAGGCCGGTGCCGGGTCCGAGCACAGAGATCGTCCCTTCGCGCCCCAAAGGCGCATCGGGCCCGGCAAGGTCGAGGAACTGGCTGTCGTCGGCGCGCGCCACAGCATGGGCCACGGCGGCGAAATCATTGACGAGCGTATAGTCGGTGACGCCCAGCTTCTCGGGGATCAACGCAGGGCGGATGATCCACGGATTGTTGGTGAAGCGGATCACCGGGGCGAGGTTGCCGGGGCTGCCCACCGGTCCGGCAATCGCCATGCTGACAGCATCAGGCAGGCTACCGCCCTTGCGCATCCGGAAAGCTTCCCACGCGGTCTGGAAACTGGCGTGATCGGCTGTCTGGAGCGTCTCGGGCGCATCGATGCTGATCGCGCCGTCGTTGCCGATGCTGGCAATCGCGAAGCGGGCATGGGTGCCGCCGATATCGACCACCACTAGATCGCGCGCCATGCTCATAATCCTTCCCCAATCCGTCCGAGGCAGGAGCGTAGCAGGCGGCGCGTGGGTTGCCCACGCGCCGCATACTTATTCAGATCGCGCCTGAGGTTATTGGGGAGTGACACCCATTTCCTTAAGCAGGCGGTCGGCCCCGTCGACCTTCTCCATCGTCCACAGCATGAAGCGGCTGTCGACATGGATCGTGCGGTTGATCGCGGGATCGTACATCCAGTCGGAGACCACACCTTCGATCGTGCCGTCGAAGGCGAGGCCAACGAACTCGCCGCGCGCATTGAGCGTCGAGGAGCCCGAGTTGCCGTTGGTGATGTCGACGGTCGAGAGATAATCGACCGGCAGCGTGCCGAGTTCCGGCGCGGCCCAGCGGCCATAGTCCTTCGCCTTGATCAGCTCGATCATCTTGTCGGGCGCATCGAACTCGCCGCGGCCGGTGTGCTTGGCGACGATGCCCTCGGCGGTGGTGAACGGCGTCCACATCTGACCGTCGACCTTCTTGCCGGTCACCTTGCCATAGGTGAAGCGCAGCGAGCCGTTGGCGTCGGGGTACATCGTCTTGCCCTGCGACGCGGCATAGGCGAGGCGCGCTTCCATGACCTTCGAGCGGGCCTTCTGGACATTGCCGGAGCGAGTCTTGTCCGCAGCTTCGCTGGCCATCGCCTCGTCATAGGTGGCAACCGCGAGCTGGATGAACGGATCGCTGGAGGCCTTGAAGTCGGCGACCGATTTGGCCATCCACTCCATCCGCTTGGCGGTGTTGCCAAGTTCGCTGGTGGCATAGAGCGAACCGAGATCGCGGCCTTCCATGAAAGCATCGAAGCTCTTGATACGATCATCGGCGCCGAGCTGGCGGTATTCGGTGATCCCATCCTGCCACAGCTCCTGATCGATCGCTTGCACATAGCGCCGCTCGATCCGCTGCATCCCTTGCGTCATGAAGGCCTTGTCACGCTCCTGATAGCCGGGTTCGCGGTCCTTGTCGGGCTTGGCCTGCTCGTTCGCCCAGCGATACAGCGAGCGCGCTGCGCCGTAGAGCTGGCCGCGGCCCAGAAGCCCGCGGCGGGCATCGGCGAGCGAGCCGGCGTCGGTTTCGAGGACCAGACGGTCGAGCTCGGTAAGGGATGCGCCGTACTGTGTCTCGCGCTTGGGATCGGCCTTGATCCACGCGCGGAAGCCCGCTTCTTCGGCCTGCTTCTTGGCGACCAGCGAGATGGCTTCGGCCCCGGCCATCTGCCCGGCGATCTTCTTCTCGTAGTTTTCAACGCCCTGAAGCGTG
The DNA here is from genome assembly GCA_031408395.1 of Sphingomonadales bacterium. GTDB lineage: Bacteria > Pseudomonadota > Alphaproteobacteria > Sphingomonadales > Sphingomonadaceae > Erythrobacter. The sequence goes on from JANNWO010000226.1 coordinate 16,456, forward strand.
GCGGCATAGGCGATGGTCGCGGCCTGATTGCCCGCGGTCAGCTCGTCAATCCGGTTGCCGTATTCGGTCAGCGTCCGCTGCTGATAGGGATAGAGCTCCTCGTAGTAGAAGCGCGCTTCCTCCGCGCTGCGCAGGCGCTCGGTGGTGCCGGGGAAGCCGGCAACCATGATGAAGTCGCCTTCCTTCACGCCGTCCTTGGCGATCGGCAGCCACGCGTTGGGCTTGAAGGGCACGTTGTCCTTGCTGAACGCCGCCGACGAGCCGTCGGGTGCGACATAGGCGCGGTAGAACGAGAAATCGCCGGTGTGGCGTGGCCACATCCAGTTGTCCTTCTCGCCGCCGAAATTGCCGACCCCGCCAGCAGGTGCATAGACAAGGCGGACGTCCTTGATCTCAAGCTGCTGCTGCAGCCAGTACTGCTGGCCGCCGAAATAGGCGCGCACGTCGCAGCGGCGGTTAGCCTGCTTCTCGCAAGCCGTGATAAGCGCAGCGCGGTTGGCCTGCAGGCGGTCATAGCGCGCGCGGCCCTCAAGCTTGTCGGCGCCCTTGAGCATGTCCTTGCTGACGTCGCGCAGGTCCTCGATCACATAGACGCGGCTGCCCGGTGCTGCGGGAAGTTCATCGCCCAGCGTCTTCGCAAGGAAGCCGTTGGTGAGGTAGTCTTTCTCGGGCGAGGAATTGTACTGGAGCGAGCCGGCGACGCAGTGGTGATTGGTCGCAACGAGGCCATCGGGGGAGAGGAACGCGGCCGAGCAACCGCCCAGCGAAGCGATGGCGGTGAGCGGCGGGCGCTTCAGGTCGCCCAGCGTCGCCGGATCGAGCTCGAGGCCGGCGGCCTTCATGTCGTCGGCGATGGCGCCGGTCTGGCTCGGCAGCCACATGCCTTCGTCGGCTTGCACAGCTGCTGGAGCGGCCATCATCACAACCGAGGCTCCGGCGAGGAGAAACTTCTTCATCACATGCATCCTCTTGGACTTGCACCGCCACGCAGTGTTTGCATCAGCTGGTTTTTGCTTGGCCCTTTGACGGGCAGGAGCGCGGTGTTAGGCGAAGTGCGGCGTCGATGAAAAGGGGCATTGTCCCCCATCGACCAACGGCGAACGACTTTCGGCAGGCGACTTGCGAGCACATCGCTCACCAAAGTCTCTTGCGAGTGATTATCATCTGCTTCATGAGGCGTGCGACACGAACCCAATACCCCCCCCGCAAAGGACAGCATCTCCGATGAACAGCACGCTTAAACTCTGGACCCAGCTTGGCCTCGGCACCGCGCTCGCGGGCGGGCTGCTCGCGGCGTGCGGCGGCGAGGCCGGCGGCGAAGCGGGCGGCGAGGGTGCCCAGACCACGTCAGAGGCGGCAGCAACGGCGGGTGAGGGCGAAGGCGGATCTGGGCCGGGTGAAGGTGCAGCGACGCCAGATGGCGGCGAAGGTGAAGGCGGCGTCGCCGTCGCCGACGCGGCCAAGGACCCGGTCGCCTACGGAATCGCGCTCGCCGTCGCCGAAGCGCATGTCGTTGCCGCGCGCGACGCCTATGCCGCAGGCAACAAGGAAGCCGCTGCCGAAATGTTCGCTCACCCGGTGAGCGAAGTGCTGCTCGACATGGACCCGGTCTTTACCAAGCTCGGGGTCGCCGACATGAAGCCGCTCTTCACCGATGCTTCTGTCGCCGCGAGCGAGGGCAAGAGTGTCGCCGAGATCAGCAAGGCCTATGACCAGATCATCGCTGCGCTCCGCGGCGCGGCGCAGAAGGCCCCGAAAGGCGCTGCCAGCCCCGCCAAGGTTGCGGTCGGCGTGATCGCCGACCAGCTCGAACGTTCGAGCGCAATGTATCGCCGCCTCGCCAAGGAGACGAGCTACGAGCCCTACCTCGACGGTTACGGTTTCTCGCGCGTTGCGGCGGGCACGTTCGCTGCCTCGGGCGCGGCGATCAAGGCGGAGAACCCCGCCGCCCACGCCCGTATCAGCGAAGCGCTGGCGCTGCTGGCGAAGGCCTATCCGGGCGCGGCGCGTCCGGCCAAGCTCCCGGCTGATGCCGGGGCCCTGTCGGGCGCATCGGCCAAGGTGATGCTCGCCGCCGCCAACTGACAAGCGCGCTTAAGCTTTGTGGAAATGCGACAAAGTGCGCGGCCTTGCAGAATGCGGGGCTCTGCGCGCTTGTGTTTGCGGGTGGGGGGAGTAGTCTTTGCGCCATAGGGGTCAAAGGCTCCGCGTCAGGTCGCATCTTTGCTGCTAATTGCCGCGGACCGAGGGATAAAAGCTGATCGGTCGGGCGGCGCATGGGCGCTGACCGGCCAATGCTTTTGGGGGGTACTTTGCCGCATCGTCACGCCAGCCTGCATTGCACTGCGCTGCTCCGCATCGCCTCTTCAATCGCGCTCGCCGCTGCTGCGGCCAGCCCCGCTCTCGCGCAGCAGCAGCCGCTACCGCCCGCAGTCACGCCGCCCAACCGCTCCGACCTGATCCCACCCGAGCTGCGGCGCGAGGAGCGCAGCCCCACGATCACCGTCGATGGTGATCTTGAGCGCGCACCTTGCGCTCTCGACAAGCCCGAATTCGCCGACATCCGCTTCACCGTGAAGGGCGCCGCCTTTGACGGCCTCGCGCGCGTTCCCGGCCTCTCGCTCGATGCCGCCTATGCGAGCTATGTCGGGCGCGAGATGCCGGTCTCGGTGATGTGCGACATCCGCGCCGAGGCCAATGCGCTGCTTCGCGGCCAGGGCTATCTCGCCACCGTCGAGATCCCCGAGCAGAGCCTCGCCGACGGCATCCCCGACTTCAAGGTGGTATTCGGCCGGCTGACAGCCGTGCGCGTGCGCGGCGATGCGGGCCCGTCCGAAAAGCTGGTCGCCTCCTATCTCGAGAAGCTTACCAGGCTCGACGTGTTCAACACCAACACCGCCGAGCGCTACCTGTTGCTCGCCGACGACCTGCCGGGGCTCGACGTGCGCCTCTCGCTGCGTCCGGCTGCGGGCGGGGCGCCGGGCGATCTGGTCGGCGAGATCGCGGTGCTGCGCCAGAAGGCGATGGTCGACTTTAACGTCCAGAACTTGGGCTCCGAAGCGATCGGCCGCTTCGGCGGGGTGCTGCGCGGCGAGATCTACGACGTGACCGGTCTTGGCGACCGCACCTCGGTGGCGGTGTTCAGCACGCTCGACTTTTCCGAGCAGCAGACCGTGCAGATCGCCCACGACTTCCGCGTCGGCAGCGAAGGCCTGAGGATCGGCGGCCAGCTCACGTACAGCCAATCCGAGCCCTCGGCCGGCCTTGCCGGCTTCACGGTCGATGCCGAGACTATCTTCGCGAGCGTTTCGGCAAGTTACCCCCTGATCCGCACCCGCCGCCACAGTCTCTATGCCGATACCGGGTTCGACTATATTGACCAGGACGTCGGTTTGAACGGGGTCGCGCTCACCCGCGACCGGGTGCGGATGGCTTTTGCGCGGCTCGCGGGCGAGCTGACCGACCGGCAGTCGGTGCTGCGCGCGGGCGGCTACACGCCTTACGAGCCCCGCTTCCGTATCCGCTATGGGATCGAGCTGCGCCACGGCTTGGACGTGTTCGGCGCAAGCCCGGATTGCCGTGCGAACCTCTTCGCCTGCCTCGTCAATGGCACCGCGGCGGCGAGCCGGATCGAGAGCGATCCCACACCGTTGCTGCTGCGCCTCAACGCCGATTTCGAATTCCGGCCTACCCCGAACATCGCCATCGTGTTGCGCAATCAGGCGCAGGTAACGGGCGATGCGCTCCCCGCCTTCGAGGAGCTGGCCGCCGGTTCCTTCTCGATCGGGCGCGGCTATGACCCGGGCGCGGTGCTGGGCGACAGCGGCATCCTCAATTCGCTCGAAGTGCGGCTCGGCAGCATGACCCCGGAGAGCCTCAAGGCGATCGCATTCCAGCCCTATGTCTTCACCGACCTCGCCCATGCCTGGAACGAGGACCCGAGCCGCCGTCCCGACAATCCCGACCGGCTGTGGTCGGCAGGCGGCGGGCTGCGTTTCGCTTGGGGACCGGGGGTGCAAAGCGATGTCTTCGTCGCCGTCCCGCTCGTGAAACCCGATGCTACGACAACGAAGGGCGATGTGCGCCTCATGTTCACACTGACCGCCCGCCTGTTCCCGTGGAGATTCTGACATGACCCGCCCGCTCTGGAAGTCCGACCGGACCCGCCTTATGATCGGCTGCGGCAGCGCTGCGCTGGCGCTGGCAATGGCTCTTGCTCCGCAGAGCGTCGCTGCGCAGGGCATCCAGGCGAGCCCGACGATTGTCTCGGGGTCGGGCACCGTCACCTCTCCCGCCGCCAACACGACGCGGATCGACGTGAATTCGCAAACGACGGTGATCAACTGGACCCCGTTCGTCGACAATAACGGCAACGCGCTCTCGTTCCTGCCCACCGGGTCGACCGCAAACTTCCGGGGCGCGGCCCCCAATTTCGCAGTGCTCAACCGCATCCTGCCCACAACAAACAACAACATCGCGGTGATCAACGGCAGCGTGCTCAGCCAGTTCGGGGACCCTTCCTCGGGGTTTACGACCGGCGGCTTCATCGCCTTCTATTCGCCGACCGGGATCCTCGTCGGCCCCAACGCCCGCTTCGATGTTGGCAGCCTGATGCTGACCACGCTCGACACCACGCCGGCGAGCTTCACCGACTTCGCGAACGGCGGCTTCCTGTCGCTCCAGGGCCAGCAAGGCTCGCGCGCGACGATTACGGTCAGCCCCGGCGCGCAGATTGCCGCAACGCGGGAGAATTCCTTCTTCGCGATCGTTGCCGCCGATGTCGAGATGCGCGGCACAGCCCTCGTAAACGGCAGCCATGCCTATGTCGCGAGCGAGGTCGTGGACCTGCGCTTTTCGAACGGCCTGTTCGATATCTTCGTGTCGGCCGGCACCGCAGCCTCGGGCGAGGTGGTGACGCTGAACGGCACGATCGGCGGTCCTTCGAGCAACGGCGTCGGCGACAACCACATGATCTACGCCGTGGCGCGCGCATCGCAGGATCCGATCAGCATGCTGCTGAGCGGCAATATCGGCTTCACCCCCGCCCAGAGCGCCGGGATCGTCAACGGCGAGATCATCCTCGCGGCCAATTACAATGTGTTCGGGCGGTCTGTCGGCGGCGGCGCGATCGGGGACGACGTCGACGCGGTCGAGTTCCGCCGCGCGAACGCTACCAGCGACGTGCGCGCTGACATCACGCTGCAGGACTTCAACGCGAGCTCCAGCGTGCTGGCGATCGGCACCGGACGCACCCTTGCCACCAGCATCAATACCAACAGCAGCGTGACCGGCAATCTGATGCTGGTCGGCCGCCAGTCCGCCGCGATCGATGTGGCCGGGCCGCGCAGCTTCACCGTTAGTGGCGACGTGCTGGTCGATTCGCGCGATTTCGGCGTGGTCGGCTCGGGCCTGCAATCGCTTGACGTGATTAACGCAGCTGGCGGCACGGCCCAGATCCTCGCCCGCAATCCCAACGCGGCGGTGATCATCGGCGGGCGAGCGATCGTCACCGCTGAGGCGTTCGGCGGCGCGGAAACCATCAGCCGCATCGCCGGCACGGCACGCGGCGGGACGGCCGAGATCGTTATCACCGGCGGGCAGGTCTCGGTTACTGGCAACACCAGCGTGCGCGCTGGGGCCTATGGCACGACGTCCGGCGTCGAAACGGGCGCTGAAGCGCGCGGTGGGACGGCACGGCTAGCCGTCAGCAATGGTGGGCGGGCGACGCTGAACGGTAATCTCAACATTCGCGCCGATGCGACCGGGGCAGAGGGCGTGACGTTCGCTCCCTCGACCGTTTCGAACGCCTTCGGCGGTCAGGCATTGCTGACCTTGTCCGATCCTAACGGGGCGATCACTGTCGGGGGCGATGTTGTGCTCGACGCCAGCGCGTTCGGAGGCGGCTCGAATAATGCGGGGCCCGGCTCGCTCGGGGACGCGGGCGTCGCGATCGCGAACATGACCGGCCCAGGGACATTGGACATTACCGGGACCCTCGGCGTGTTCGCTGCTGGAATTGGCGGCGATAACGCGGGCGGGACGGGTGGCACCGGGCTAGGCGGGCGGGCCTCGATCGCGACCCTCACCGGCGGCACGATCCGCGTGCGAAACGCATTCAACGCGTTACGCGGATTCCGCGCATCCGGAGACGGCTTCGGCGGAGACGGACAAACGGGCGGTGACGGCTTCGGCGGCATCGCCGGGGCGGACGCGATCGTCGGCGTGATCGATATTGCGAACAATGCGTTTGCCAGCAGCTACGGTTACGGCGGCGACGCGCGCTTTGGCGCGGGCGGTAACGGCGGTCTGGGGCAAGGCGGGTATGCCTTCCTGCAAGCGCAGGGCACGCTGACCCAGAGCGCGCGGCTCAGCATCGGCGGCGACGCCACGGTCGCAGTGGACGGCTATGGTGGCCGCGGCGGGAACGGCAATGACACAGTTGCGGGTGGACGCGGCGGCGATGGTGTCGGCGGACGCCCCTCGATTGTTAATCAGGCCGATCCTGCATTCGGCGGCGGCGCCTTCCTGTTGGCCGGCGGCGACAATGGCATCCTCGAGGTAGCTGGCGCATCGGATGTGTTCGCGTTTGGTTTCGGCGGCGGCGGCGGTAACGGGGGGGACGGCACCGGCACCAGTGGCGGCCGCGGCGGCGACGGGTTCGGGGGTTACGGTCAGGCCGGATTGGCGCTCTTCGGCCTGAACGGATCGGTCGGGGCAGGTCAGGTCATCTTCGGAGGCGAGCTAAGGATCCTCGCCGAAGGTTACGGCGACGATGGCGGCGACGCTGATACGGCGGCGCTGAATGGCAACGGAGGCATTGGCAGGGGCGGTGACGCTCTGCTGACCGTGCTGGCCGGCGACGTTACTATGAACGAAGCCCGTGTTAGCGCAGACGGCTTTGGCGGCCAAGGGGCGACCGGAGGCGATGGGTTCGGCGGCGTGGCGAGGGTCTTCGGCGGCCTTGACGGGGTGCTGAACGCCACCGGGCTTCGCATCTCAGCGCAAGGCTTCGGCGGCTTTGCGCTGGCCGGGCGCGGCGGCAGCGGGTTCGGCGGCACGGCGGGCTTCGAGATCGACGGGATTTCCGCGACGATCGAAGGGGGTGATTTGATCGTCGACGCATCCGGCACCGGCGCCGATTCGTTGGACGGCGCCTCGGGCGACGGTAGCGGCGGGACTGCGTACATCTCCAGTGCCACTGGCCGCGGCACGCTCATCGTCAGCGGCCACACCAGCGTCTTCGCCAACGGTCTCGGCGCGGATTCATTCGGAGACTTCGCAGCAGGCAACGGGCTGGGCGGGCTTGCCTATATCGACGCTTTGAACGGCAGCTCGATGAACTTCAACACAGCGCAGATCGGCGCGGTCGGGCGCGGCGGCGAGGCGACCTTGCACGAAGGCGGCGACGGCACCGGCGGCATCGTGCTCCTGCGCTCGAGCGGCGCGGGCAGCAACCTGTCCATCGATCGTAACGTCACGCAGAGCGTAGCTAGCGAATCGCCGGCCGGTAACGCGCTCCTCAATGCCGACGGCATTGGACGGGCGACCTTCGGCGGCGACGGTATCGGCGGCGCTGGCCGCGGTGGCAGCATCATTGTCAGCGCAACCGGTGGGGGCAGCATCGCCTTGCCATCCAGTCCGCTGCTCGATCCTGAAAGCGTCGGCGTGATCCGCATCCGGGCAAGCGGCACCGGCGGCGGCTCTGCGGCTGAAGGCGGCATCGGCGGCCTCGGCGCAGGCGGCGCCGTGGGCATCGATGTGGACGGGCAGGGGTCGAGCCTATCTATGGGCGATGCCAACTTCACTGTGTTTTCGCAGGGCGGATCGTCGCTCGACGCAAGCCGCAACATTACCGGCGGGGCAGGACTCGGCGGGCGCCGGACCATCCGGGTGTTCAACGGCGGGTCGCTGACCTTGGCACCGTTCGGCGGCCAGTCGGGAGCGAGCGGCGGCGATGGCACGGGTACCGGTAACGGCGGAAGCGCGCAGGGCGGCAGCAATGCCGTGGAAATCAACAGCGGCACGCTGAACTTCACCGGCATCCTCGCGTTGCTCGACGAGGCGACCGGCGGCACGGGCCTGCGCGGCGGCGAAGTTCTCGACAATGGCGAGGGCGGCGGGATTCAGTTCAGCGCGACGAATGCGACCCTCAACTCGACCCTGGACGGCCAAGGCCTCGCGGGCATTACGCTCGACAGCATCGCCACCGGAGGCACAGGCTCTTCGGGCGGCGACGCCGTCTCCTCGCCGGTACGCTTCACCCTGGATGGCACCAACCTCAGCGGCAACATCTTGCGCGTAAATTCCTCGGCGACCGGTGGCAGCGCCGGTCTGGACGGCACGGGCGGCAGCGCCATCTCCGGTAATATCGGCGTCGTCATCCGCGATTCCGCGCTCAATATGAATGACGAGATCGCGATTTTCACCAATGCCCGAGGCGGCGCAGGGGCGATCCAAGGCGGCTCGGCGTCAAGCGGTCAGGTGCGGGTCGCGCTGGACAACAGCACCATCGAGGTCCGCGCGCTTAATACGGCGCGCGCAATCCTGCGGATCCAGTCGTTTGCGGTCGGTGGCAACAGCGCCCAGACCGGGGACGCCACCTCGCGTCTTGCGCTTCTGGAGATGACCAACGCCGCGATCAGGGCCGGTGAATTGACGATTGAATCGGGCGCGGCGGCTTTGAGCCAAACGGCCGGCGGCGTCGGCGGAACCGCCCGCGCGGATAGGGCGCAGGTCGTCATTCAGGGCAGTTCGCTGATCGATGCGGCAACCTTCGGCCTGTTCAGCAACGCCAACACTACCGGCGCAGGTATCGCGATCGGCGGCGTCTCGTCGCTGACAGTCGCGCCCGGCAGTCAGACACAGATCACGACCAACCGGATGTCTATGGTGTCCGACGGAGTGGGAAGCACCGCCGCAAATGGAAACGTGGCCGGCCAGTTCGACATCACGGTCGCCAGCGGCAGCATCAATGCCGGCGCATTGTTCGCCTCGGCTCGGGGCAATCAAATCTCCGGAGTCCGATCCCAGATCATCGCCGACGGCGGCAGCCTTAATGTCAGCGGCGCCTTCGACGCTTTGACTTTCGGCGATATCCTGCTTCGCACCGGACAGGGCGGGGTGATCGGCAACGTCGCCCCGACGGGCAACACCACGGCCATTCGCGTGACATCGGACGGCACCATCGAAACGATCGGCGACGGCAGTGCGGGCAGCGGGCTCGGTGGGCAGACGATAAGCCTGCTGGCAGGCCGCTCGATCCTGCTGGGTGGCACCATGACGGGGCGCGGCGGGCCGATCACGCTCACTGCCAACCGCGGCGGCGGGCAGGCACTTAGCCCGGCCCTTGCGTCGGTCATTACCATGGCGCAGAGCAGCCGGATCGACGCTGGCGCTGGCGCGGTCACGATTCGCCTGCTGGACGGCGGCAGCGATCCGCAGCGGGCGGGCGGGGCGATCTCGCTCGCCAACATCGCCGCCGGCCGGATCGACGTCCGCAACCTCGTCACGGCCGCAGGCAGCAATATCGGCGTGCGCGCCGATGGCGCTCTGACCGCCTCGGGCAGCGGCAGGGCAATCGACCTTGCTTCACTGGGCGGAGAGGTGATCAATCTCGCCGGTGATGCGGGCCTCGTGCTGACGGGCGGCGGGCATTACGGCATCTTCGCGGCGACGCCGACGGGGTCGCAGATCGGCAGCTTTGCCAACTACGCGCGGCGTTACAACGTCGCCAACGCGGCCGCCTATGACACGCTCAATCCGGGCGGTAACTTCGCTGCGTTCCGGATCGTGCCGTTCCTCACCGTCACCGCCAACGCGGCGAGCCGCGTCTATGGCAACGCCAACCCGACCTTCACGGTAAGCTTCGCCGGGTTCCTGCCGGGCGACGGCATCGGTGGCCTGACGGGCACAGCGCAGTTCACCACGCTGGCCACGGGCACTTCGAACATCGGCCAGTTCGCGATCAATGCCGCGCTCGGCTCGCTGCTGAGCGCTCAGGGCTATCAATTCACCTTCGCCCCCGGCGTCCTGAACGTCACGCCGCGCCCGCTTACGGTGACGGCAAATAATCTGTCGCGGCCCTACGGCAACGCCAATCCGGCGTTGACCTTCACGCTTGGCGGGCTCGGCCTCGTCAACGGCGACTTGCTCAGCGGCGCCCTGGCGACGACCGCTGGCTCGACGACGGGTGTCGGTAACGTAGCGATCACGCAAGGAACGCTGGCAGCTAGCGCCAATTACGCACTGACCTTCGTGAACGGACAGCTTACCATCACGCCGCGGCTGCTCACGGTCAGCGCGGACAATCTGTCAAAACTGCTTGGCATGCGCGACCCAGCCCTAACCTTCGTGTTGTCCGGCGACGGTCTGGTGAACGGCGACCAACTGTCGGGCGCTCTGGTGCGCGATGCGGGTGAGCGGATCGGCGAGTTCGCCATCCGCCAAGGCACGCTCGGCGCGGGGTCGAATTACGCGATCACATATGTGGGCGGCCAACTGACCATTGAAGCGCCTCCGGCTCCGCCGGGGATTAACAACCCGACCAACTTCGTGCCGCCGATCAGGGTCGGCGACCAGCCGCCCGAGATCGAGGACGAGGACGAGCGGCGCTTCGGCATCGACTTCCCCGAAAGCCTCGAAGCGCCGCTGATCTCCGAGGATCCGCTGCTCGATGATCCCGTGACCAGCGGCGGCGATGCCTCGGTCTATGGCGACACCGCGGCGCCCGGCGTCGGAGGGAAGTGAGATGACACACCCCCGTTCTGGCCCCCGTTCTGGCCCCGGCCCCCGTGCCATCACCGCAGCTTTCGTCGTCATCGCTGGAGCGGCGATCTTCGCCGCCGCGCCGGGGAGCGCCAACACGGCCGCTACGGACGGGGTGAGCCTTGCGCTGAAGGACACTTTCCCGATCGGCTCCAACGGGCTGTGCGAGGCGCAGATCCTCCCGCCTGAGCCCGGTGCGGGCCTGTTCGACCGGCGCTATTCTGTCATCTGCCGCGATGCCGCCGCGCCTGTCGGCACGCTATGGGTGATCAAGCCCAAGCGCGGCGAGACGCTGCAGCCCGCGCGCTTCGCCGGAGCTGACGCCGCCTGCCGCGAGGATGCCGCAGGCGTACCGGGCATGGCCGCGTCCCAGCGCCTGTCTTGCACCCGCCCGCAGAGCATTCTGCGCACCGATCTGCTGATCGCGAGCCGCGCAGGCCGCACCTATGCCGCCTCGGGCCTCACCGCCTACAGTAAGGCGCTTGAACTGGGTATCGCCTCGCTCGCCAGCGATACGGTCGTGCCCGGCACGGTCGAGATCCCGCTCACCAGCACAACCGACGCCATCGCCTTCGCTCGCCAGCAGGCCGAGGCGATCGCCGCCGATCAGGCGCTGGCCGAAGCCTATCGCCGCTCCAATGCTGGCAATTTCGCCGAAGCGTCCGAATTCTTTGCGGCATCGGCCGCTGCCCTGTCGGGGGCGGGCGCGGCCGAGGCGCAGCTCAACGGCGCGCTTCAGCAGTCCAACCTCGGCAACTTCTCCGATGTGCGGCGGCAGTTCGCAGCCACCCGCTCCGCAGGCGCGGCGAGCCCGGTGCTCGCCCGGATGCAGCGCAATTACGAGGGCATGGACGCACTCAACCAGCGCCAGTCTGCGCGTGCGCTTGCCCTCCTCGATGCACCGCTGACCAGTGACTTTGCCGACGCCGATCAGATGCGGCAACTCGCGATCGGCGCCGCGCTTGCTGGACAACTGGCGAGTGAGAGCGGGCGGATCACCGGCGAGTATTCGTTGACCCTGACCCCGATGGAACGCGCGACCCTGCTCGACGGGCAGCACGATTACCTCAAGGCGACCGCGCTGCGCCAACTGGGCCGCGCCGCCGAGGCGACCAGCTTCCTGCGCGCCGCCGAAGCTTCGTTTGGCAAGGTACGCGGCGGGCGGGTGGTGTCGGTCGCGTGGCTGCGCGCGCAAGTCATCGGCGAGCTTGCCGAGGTTGCGGAACGCGCTGGCAGCCCGGGCGAGGCTGAGGGCCTGCACAAGTCGGCGATCGCGCTGCTCGAAGTGACCTATCCCGGTAGCCCTGCGCTTGGCAGCGCGCGGGCGCAGCTTGCGGGGCTCTATGCCCGCAGCGGTCGCCGCGATGAGGCGCTGACGCTCTATCGCGGTATCATCGGCGATGCGAACGGCCGCCCGCTGCCCTCGCTGCGCGGTGTCATGACGCCCTTTTTCGCGCTGCTGACCGACGCCCAGGCGGGCGACAATGCCGCTGCTGCGGCCGATCTGTTCGCCGCCAGCCAGCTGCTCCAGCGCCCCGGCCTCGCCCAGACGCAGGCGGCGCTGGCGCGCGAGCTTTCGGAAGGCTCGGACGAGGCCGCCCAGCTGTTCCGCACTGCCACCAATCTTGGTCGCGGGATCGAGCAGCTGCGCTTGGCGCTTCTCGAACTCGAGACCTTGCCCGAGGGCAACGCCAACCAGATCGCACAGATCACCGAGCGCCGTGCGCGGCTTGATCAGTTGCAGCAACAACAGGCCGAGGTGCTGGAGCGCCTTTCTGCCTACCCGCGCTACCGTGCCGTGAGCGGTACGGCGATCGGCTTGCCCGAGCTTCAGTCGGTCCTTGGCGATGACGAGGCCTATGTGAAGCTCGTGACGCTCGAGCGCGATGCCTATGTCGTCTACGTCACCAAAGGCAGCGCCCGCGTGTGGCGCGCCGATGCGACCCCGAAGCAGCTCGACAGCCTCGTGACGACGATCCGCGATAGCATTGCGGTTGTCGAAGGGGGGCAGGTGCTCACCTATCCCTTCGATGTTGCCAGCGCGCGCGAGCTTTATGTGCGCCTGTTCGGCCCCGTTGCTGCCGAACTTCCGCAGGTGAAACACCTGGTCTTCGAGCCAGATGGCGCGCTGCTCAAGCTGCCGATCAACCTGCTCGTCACCGACAATGCGAGCGTCGCGGCCTATGAGGCGCGCATGAAGGCCAAGGATGCGGATGAGTACGATTTCTGCGGCACCAAGTGGCTTGGGCGCACGACCGAGGTCAGCACCTCGGTCGCGGCTTCGGCGTTCCGCGATGTTCGCGCGGCGCGCCCCTCGAACGGCAAGCGTGCCTATCTCGGCCTCGGCGAGAATGCGCCGATCGGTACCGGCACGCCGGGCGCAGCCCGCACGCGGTCGGCGCTCGAGGCGGGGGGGCGGTGCACATGGTCGCCCAACATCTGGGCCAATCCCGTCAAGGCGAAGGAGCTGCGCGAAGCGGCGGCGCGGTTCGGCATCGGAGCCGAGGTGCTGACCGGCGCGGGGTTCACCGACACCGGTGTCGGCGCCAAGACCGACCTTGCCGACTTCCGCATCCTGCATTTTGCGACCCACGGCCTCGTCACCGCGCCGCAGCCGGAATGCCCGCCGCGCCCGGCGTTGCTGACCAGCTTCGCCGACACCACGGGATCGGACGGCCTGCTGAGCTTCGGCGAGATCTTCGACCTGCGCATCGACGCTGACCTCGTGATCCTCTCGGCCTGCGACACTGCTGGCACCGCCACGGTCGGCGCTACCCGCGAAGCGGGCGTGACGAGCGGCGGCGAGTTCGCGCTCGACGGTCTGGTGCGCGCCTTCGTTGGCGCAGGGGGGCGCACGGTGCTTGCCAGCCACTGGCCGGTGCCCGACGACTACGATGCGACCGGGCGGCTGGTTTCCGGGTTGTTCGTGCAGGACGGGCGGACGATCGCCGATGCACTCAAGACTTCGCAGGAGGCGCTGATGGAAGACGCCAAGACCTCGCATCCCTTCTACTGGTCGGCCTTCGCGATCGTCGGCGACGGCGCGGCCAACCTCGCTCGCTGAGCGCGGGAGAGGGGCGATGGAGCGGGGCGCAGCGCAATTACCTTTTGGCTGGGTCGCGCGCGGCTGGCGCAACGTGCGCGAGGCGGGCACCGTTCAGATTGCCTTGACCGTCATGCTTCTTTGCGTTTCAGTGTTCATCGCGCGCTATAGCTGGGTTCTGCCCGACGGTTCCGAGCCCACCCCGCTTACCAGCGAGGCCGAGCGCGCGTTCTATGATCTAAGGGCCTATTATTCCGCCGACCTGGTCGAGGAAGACAAGCGGGTCGTGCTGGTTGTCTATACCGACCAGACCCTGATCAAGGCGCGCAAACGCTCGCCGCTCGACCGGGGCCTGCTTGCCAAGACACTGCGCACGCTCGACACGATGGAGCCCAAGGCGATCGGGATCGACATCCTGTTCGATCAGCCGCAAGACGAGGACGAGGAGCTGATCGCCGCGCTGCGCGGGATGAAGACCCCGGTCGCGGTCGCCAATGCCGCCACGGCGACCAACCCGGACGACATCGAGTGGGAACAGCAGCAATATCTCGAACAGTTCATGGCGCGGCTGAAGGGCAGCAATGCGCGCCCGGCGAGCATCCGGCTCGACAACACCTTTGGCGCGACCCGGCTGTGGCCCGACATCAGCAAGGGCCTGCCACCGCTGCTCGGGCGTGTGATGCTGGCCGATGCGGGCGAGCCGGCCACGGCCTTTGCCGATTACGAGCGCGCGATCGATTACCGGCGGCCCAAATTTGAGGATTCGGTACTGTTTCCCCCGGCCCAGATCGACCTCTTCGTCGATCCCGATCCGGAGATCCTGCCCTTCCTCAAGGAGCAATATGCCGGAAAATACATCCTGATTGGCGGCGATATCGTCGACTATGACCGGGTCGAGACGACGTTCACCTCGATCAACGGCGAAGTGCCCGCTGGGATCGCCGTCCATGCCGAGATCATTGCACAGATGCTCGATAACCGCGTTCTCAGCCCGATCCCGACATGGGTGCTTTGGGCCATGGCGGTTCTGGTGGTTCTGATCGCGATGCTGACCGCGCTGCTCGAATGGCCCGCGCGGCGGCTTGCGCTGTTTGGCATGGCGCAGCTCGTGATCTTTCAGGGTTTTCCGATGCTGTTGCAGGTTCGCAATGTCGATACCTACGGATTGCCAGCCGTCGGCTGGTTGATC
>JANNWO010000227.1:0-24156 GCA_031408395.1 Sphingomonadales bacterium
GCCGTATCCGCAAGCTCGCGGTCCTGCGCGAAGAACAGGATCGGCGAATGCACCGCGATCGGCTTGCCCAGCCCTGACGGCGTCAGCTTCATGCCGCGTTTGAACGTGCCCGAGACCTGCCGCATGAAGGCGATGCGGTCGCGGTGGTTGGGGTCCATATTGGCCTGCACCTTGAAGATGAAGCCGGTGACCTCGTCACGCGAGGGATCGATTTGCTCGTCGCCGGCCGGCTGCGGACGCGGCGGCGGCGCATAGCGGGCGATCGCGTCGATCAGCTCGGTGACACCGAAATTCTTGAGCGCCGATCCGAAATAGACCGGTGTCAGATCGCCGTGGAGAAACGCCTCCAGGTCAAACTCGGGATAGCCGCCGCGCGCCAGCTCGATCTCGTCAGCAAAGCGCTTAGGGATCTCGGCGTTGGCGTCACGGGTGCCGAGGAATTCGCGGCTTGGGCCTTCGGGGCGGCTGACGGTTTCGGTGGCAAAGTCGAGGATGCCTTCGAATTCGCCGCCCATGCCGATCGGCCACATCTGCGGGCTGACATCGAGCGCCAGCATGTCGGCGACCTCGTCCAGCGTCTCGAAGGGATCGCGGCCCTCGCGGTCGACCTTGTTGACGAAGGTGATGATCGGCAAGCTGCGCAAGCGGCAGACCTCGAACAGCTTTCTCGTCTGCGGCTCGATGCCCTTGGCCGCATCGATCACCATCACCGCCGAATCGACAGCGGTCAGCGTGCGATAGGTGTCTTCCGAGAAATCCTCGTGCCCCGGCGTGTCGAGCAGGTTGAAGGTGATCCCGTCGCGCGCGAAGGTCATCACCGATGACGTCACCGAAATCCCGCGCTGCTGTTCGATCTTCATCCAGTCCGACCGCGCCCGCCGCGCCTGCCCGCGCGCCTTGACCTCACCCGCAAGATGGATCGCGCCGCCTTGCAGCAGCAGCTTCTCGGTGAGCGTGGTCTTGCCAGCGTCAGGGTGCGAGATGATCGCGAAGGTGCGCCTGGAACTTTTGATGTCGGAGGTCATGGAATCAGTCGCGCGCGACGCGGAAGCCCGCGAAGTCCTGGTTCACCGGCATCAGCTCGAGCCGGTTGATGTTGAGGTGCGGCGGCAGCGCGGCGATCCACGCGATCGTGTCGGCGATGTCCTGCCCGGTCATCGGATTGACCCCGCGATAAAGGTCATCGGACGCTTGCTGGCTGCCGGTGCGCACCACGGTGAACTCGGTCTCGACCATCCCCGGCTCGATGCTCGTCACCCGCACGCCGGTGCCGTGAAGATCCGCGCGCAGGGCGAGTGTGAAGTGGTTCACGAAGGCCTTCGACCCCGCATAGACATTGCCGCCCGGATAGAGGTAGCTGCCCGCGACAGAACCGATAGCGATGATCGCGCCCTTGCGCTCGATCAGCTGCGGCAACAGCTTGCGGGTCAGCACCACCATCGCGGTGATGTTCGTATCAATCATGGTCTGCCAGTCGCCGAGATCGGCATTCTGCGCCGCCGAAAGCCCCTGCGCGAGGCCGGCATTGTTGACCAGCAGGTCGATGTCCCGGAACCCCTCGGGCAAAGCGGCAAGAGCGGCATCGAGCGCGGCGACATCGCGCACGTCGAAACAGGCGGTGTGGACCTTGTCCGCCCCCAGTTCCTCGACCAGCGCATCGAGCCGCTCCTGCCGCCGCCCGGTGGCAACACAGCGCCAGCCGACGCCGACCAGCGTGCGCACAGTGGCGAGGCCGATTCCGGCAGTGGCGCCCGTCACAAAAGCCGTTTTCATCCGCGCAGCTCCCCGCCCAGCTTGGCGGCGGCAGCCACCACCTTCTCGGCAATAGCTTTCAATTCGGCATCCTTGAAACTCGCCTCGCCCGGCTGGAGCGTGACTTCGAGCGCAATCGAAACCTTGCCTTCGGGCACGCCCCCTTGCTTTCCGGGGAGCCCGGCGAAGACGTCGAACACGCGCACGCCGGTGATCGCCGCCTTGTCGGCGCCCTGCACGGCGCGCACCAGGTCGCCTGCGGCGAGGCCCTGCGGCACGAGGAAGGCGAAGTCGCGCGTCACGGCCTGCAGCGCTGGCGGGGTGAAGCCCGGACGCGCGAAAACAGCGCCCTTCTTGGTGGGGATCGCATCGAGGAACAGCTCTACGGCTGCAACGGGCGCATCGACGTCGAAGGCCTTCAGCGTCGCGGGATGCACTATGCCGAAGCGCGCCAGCACTACCTTGGGACCGAGCCTCAGAGTGGCAGACTGACCGGGGTGGAACTGTGCGCCAGCCTCGCCCATCACCATCAGGTTCGCGACCGGAGCACCAGCGGCTTCGAGCAGCTGGAGCGCCAGCGCCTTGGCGTCAAAGGCGTCGAAGCTCTTGGCCTTGCCGCCCTGCCAGCCGCGTGGCGTTTTCTCGCCTGCGAGCACGATGCCGAGCGTCGGCTTTTCGTCGCTGAGGCCATTGCCGGCCCTGAAATAGCGCCGCCCGATCTCGAACAGCCGCGAAGCCGCCGCGCCGCGATCAGCGTTGCGTTTGGCCGCCATCAGCAGGCCGGGCAGCAGAGAGGGGCGCATCGCCTTCATGTCCTCGCTGATCGGATTGGCGAGCACCCACGGCGGCTCATTGCCGGAAGCGAAATGCTCCGCTGCCCATTCAGGCAGGAAGCTCCACGTGATCGCCTCATTCAGCCCGCTCGCCGCAGCGGCTCGGCGCAGGCCGCGCTCGAGCTTCTGTTGCGGCGTCGCAGTGGGGCGGGCGACGCCTTCTGCGCGGGGCAGCGCGACGCTCGCCACCTTGTCGAGCCCGTAGATGCGCACGACTTCCTCGACGAGGTCAGCCGGGCCTTCGATATCATGGCGGCGCAGCGGGCACGTGACGTTCGGGTTCTTTGGCCAGTCTGCGGCCACCGCGAAGCCGAGGCTTTCGAGGATGCGCTTCTGTTCGCCCTCGGGCACGTCCACCCCTCCGAGGCGGGTGGTCAGGCCGGGGTCGAACGCGATCACCTTTGGGGCGCTCGGCGGCGATCCGGCACGCACCACCTCGCTAGGTGTGCCGCCTGCCAGTTCCACGATCAGCCCGGTCAGCAGATCGAGGCCGTCGTCCAGAAACTCCGGATCGACCCCGCGCTCGAAACGCGTCCGCGCGTCCGACGACAAGCCCAGCTTCCGCCCGGTTGCGCCGATGCGCGCGGGATTGAAGTATGCAATCTCGAGCAGCACATCGGTAGTCGCCTCGGTGACGCTCGAATGCTCGCCGCCCATGATCCCGGCGATATCGTGCACCTGCACCTCGTCGGCGATCACGACCATCTCGGCATCGAGCGTGTAGGTCTTCTCGTTGAGGGCCAGGACCTGCTCGCCGTCCCTTGCGCGCCGCGCCACCACCGCGCCCGAAAGCTTGGCGAGGTCATAGACGTGCGCCGGACGTCCGAAGCCGAGCATCAGGTAGTTGGTAAGGTCGACCAGCAGCGAGATCGAGCGTTGCCCTGCGCTCTTGAGCCGCGCCTGAAGCCAGTCGGGCGAGGCGCCATTGGTCACGCCGGTGATGACACGGCCATAGAAGGCGGGGCAGCCCTCGGGATCGTCGGTGCGGATTTCGACCGGGCACGCGCCCGAAGCCGAGAAGGCGGGCATCGCGATCGGCCTCAGCGTCCCCAACCCCTTGGCGGCAAGGTCGCGGGCGATGCCATGGATGCCCATGCAGTCCGGGCGATTGGGGGTCACCGCCACCTCGATCACCGGGTCCACGCCGTGGTAGTCGGCGAAGCTTGTCCCTACCGGCGCATCGTCCGGCAGTTCGATGATCCCGTCGTGATCCTCGCCGAGCTCGAGTTCGCGCACCGAGCACATCATCCCGTTGGATTCGACGCCGCGGATGGCGCTCTTGCGTAGCACCATGCCATTGGCGGGCACCACCGCGCCGGGTAGCCCCAGCACGCCCTTCATCCCGGCCCGTGCATTGGGCGCGCCGCACACGACCTGAAGCGGCTCTCCCTCTCCGGTATCAACGGTGAGCACCTGCAGCTTGTCGGCATCGGGGTGGCGCGCGGCGGTCAGCACATGCGCGATGCGGAAGCCCGCGAGCTTCTCGGCCGGGTCTTCGACACCCTCGACCTCAAGGCCGATGGCGTTCAGCGCGTCGCAGATCTCCGCGACGCTCGCGGTCGTTTCAAGGTAATCCTTGAGCCAGGTCAGCGAGAACTTCATGCGCGAGCTCCTACCCCTGCAGACAGGGTCGGTTGGTCGAAGGGCGAGAAGCCGTAATGCGCCAGCCAGCGGCCATCGCCGTCGAAGAAGGCGCGCAGGTCGTTCATCCCGTATTTGAGCATGGCGATGCGGTCGATCCCGAGGCCGAAGGCGAAGCCCTGATATTCGGCCGGATCAACCTTGGCGAATTCGAGTACGCGGGCATTGACCATCCCGCTGCCGCCGATTTCCATCCACGCATGGCCCGGCGCATCGCCGTGCCCGCCGACGACCCTGCGGCCGCCTTCATTGGAATAGCCGACATCGACCTCGACGCTGGGTTCGGTGAAGGGGAAGTAGCTGGGGCGCAGGCGCAGGACGATGTCCTCGCGCTCGAAGAAGGCCTTGAAGAAGGTCTCGAGCGTCCACTTGAGGTGGCCAAGGTGGATGCCCTTGCCCACCACCAGACCCTCGACCTGGTGGAACATTGGCGTGTGCGTCGCGTCGCTGTCAGAGCGGTAGACGCGCCCCGGGGCGATGATGCGGATCGGCGCGCCTTGGGCGAGCATCGAGCGGATCTGCACCGGCGAGGTGTGGGTGCGGAGCAGAATCTCGCGGCCCTCAGGGGTGCGGTCGGGGAAGTAGAACGTGTCATGCATCGCCCGCGCCGGGTGGGTTTCGTCCATATTGAGCGCGGTGAAGTTGTGCCAGTCGTCCTCAATCTCGGGGCCGGTCGCTACCGCAAAACCCAGGTCGGCGAAGATCTCGGCGAGCTCGTCCATAACCTGCGAGACCGGGTGCACCGACCCCTTGGGCGCGGGCATCGCGGGCAGGCTGAGGTCGATCGTCTCGCGCGCCAGCTGCTCCTCGAGCGCGGCGGCTTCGAGCGCGGCCTTCTTCGCCTCAAGCGCATCGGCGATTGTGGCGCGGGCCGACTGGATCGCGGGGGCGGCGGCGGTGCGCTCCTCTGGGTTCATGCCGCCCAACGTCTTGAGGGCAAGGCTTACCCAGCCCTTCTTGCCGAGCGCTTCTAGCCGTTCGGCCTCAAGCGCATCGAGGCTCGCGGTTGCGGCAATCGCGGCCAGCGCGGCCTCGGTCTGGGATGTTATGTCGGTCATGGTCGTGATGTTCTGCCCACGGGAATTCGCCGCCGCGCGCTAGCGGCAAATCACGGCAATTGCAAAGAACCTCTGGCGCGGGCAGTCCGCTCAGCGCAGCGGCCGCGGCGCATCAAGGGTTTGCGCGGCGCTGCCCCAGATCCGTGCGCGGGCCTCCATGAACGAGGTCAGGATCGGGTGGTCGAGCGCGGCATATTCGGTCGGGTTCATGGTCATGAACTCGCGGAACTCGCGGGTGAATTGCGCCTGATCGTGATAATGCTCGTCCATCGCCTCGGTCCAGCGGGTACCGCGCTGGAGCATATAGGTCGTGAGGCTGCGCATGAAGCGCTGGCGGCGCATCAGCAGCTTGGGCGCGAACCCGAAATAGCGCACGCAGATGCGCTCGAGCGTGCGGATGCTCATCGCGCAGGCGTCGGCTAGACCATGAACTGAAGCATGGTCACCATTGACGAGCGCGGCGTGGACACGGGCGATGCGCGGCTCGTCGCGGTTGGGACGCATTGCCGCCGCCATCGCCGCGACTAGCGCGTCGTACTGTTCGTCGAGGGTCGCCCCGGGATCGCACAGCACCTCGGTCAGGCCTGCGAAATGGGCGAAAGCCGGGTGCGCGGCGCCGTCGCAGATGATGTTGGCGCAGCTTGAGGCGTCCGCATCGAAGAACCGCGCCCAGCCCAGTGGCAGGAAGCCGACGCCCCACATCCGCACCGGACCGAGCGTGAAGCGGCAGGGCAGCGCGCTCGGCCCGGTACCGATGAACGGCGCGCCGCTGACCCGGCTTGTGCCGATAGCGGCATCGGGCCCAGAGCCGCAGAAGAAACGGATGTTGGCCCATTCGGGCTGGAGGTAATCGGTGACCGGCCCGGCGCCTTCGGGCAGCTCGAGCGTGAGGTGGTAGAAGGTCGTGAAGCAGCCCTCGAACGGCGCGGGCGGTTCGCGAAATTCGGCCACAAGCCGTTGGCCCGGCGGCGTAACGGACCCGCGGGCGGCTTGATGATTAGTTCGATCCCCCATCAGCGCAATAAAGCGCAAGTGGCGCGATTTTACAAGGCCTATGGCGGCTTTCTACAAGGCGCACAAACGACGGGGCGGGCTCCCCTGTTAAGGAACCCGCCCCTTAAATATGTTGCCGGGCCGGAGCCGCAGCGACTTACGCCGGCAAAGCAGCCTTCGCCTGAGCGATCACGGCCTGGAAGACGCCGCCTTCGTTCATCGCCAGATCGGCCATCGCCTTGCGGTCGAGTTCGATGCCTGCAAGCTTGATGCCGTGCATGAACTGCGAATAAGTGAGCCCTTCCATGCGGACGGCGGCGTTGATGCGCTGGATCCACAGGGCGCGGAAGGTGCGCTTCTTAACCTTGCGATCGCGGTAGGCGTACTGGCCGGCCTTTTCGACCGCCTGACGGGCGACGCGGATGGTGTTCTTGCGGCGACCACGGAAGCCCTTGGCCTGGTCCAGAATCCGCTTGTGCTTGGTACGGGTGGTAACACCGCGTTTGATGCGAGTCATATCAGTATATCCTTATCTTGAAGACGCGTGGGCCGAAGCCCGCCCGCGTCAACCCAGCCCGTAGGGCGCCCACTTCTTGATCGTCGGCGTATCATGCGACGACAGAACCGAGGTGCCGCGGTTGGTGCGGATATACTTCGCATTGTGGCTCATCAAACGGTGCCGCTTGCCAGCGACGCCGTGCTTGACCTTGCCGGTGGCGGTGAGCTTGAAGCGTTTTTTCACGCCGCTCTTGGTCTTCAGCTTGGGCATTTTCATCTCCTAATTGAGACACGTCGGAACCGGCCATGGCAGCCCTTGTCGCCAGGCAGGCTGATTGATTCGTGTCAGTGAAGTGGGCGCGGATAGGCGCGCAGGGGCCGAAAGGCAAGAGCGTTGGGGGCGGCCAACGCGAACGTGACCCCTCCCCCGCTCGGGTCGTCCTGCGCCTCCGCAGGGCGCCGTTGTCATAGACAAGCTGCCGGTGCATCTTTACACGGCACGCATGTGGTTGAATGCGCTCTAGACATTCGACCTACCACCGCAACTACTGAGGTAAAGTCGGCAATGGGTATTTTGGCTGTTGCGGGGCAAACCTTGGACCGACTTGGCCTTCGCGGCATGGTCGCGATGGGCACTACGGCAGTTTACGGGACCGTCCTTGGCAGGCGGCAGCAGTTTTCGACCGATGCAGCAGGCAACTGGGTCAACCAACACGCCGAAGCCACAATCGTCAGCCCAATCATCCATACCACCCGCTTCGAAGCTTATCGCGACTGGGTCATGGACAACTGGGCGTGGCAGTATCAGCCGCAGGTCGGAGATACGATTATCGACGTGGGAGCGGGAGTCGGAGAGGAAGCGGTCGTGTTTTCGAAACTGGTCGGCCCGAGCGGCAAGGTAGTCTCGATCGAGGCGCACCCGCTGACATACGCCTGTTTGCAGGCAACCTTGCGGAATTCCCGAATTTCCAACGTGATCCCTATTGGGTACGCCATCACTGACAAGGACGGCACGGTTTCGATTGATGACACACAGAATCACTTGGCGAATTCCGTGATGACCGAAGGCGGCGCACAGTCAATTCCCAGCCGTTCGCTCGACTCTCTTGCCGAAGAGCTTGGTCTTGGACCCATCGCGCTCTTGAAGATGAACATTGAAGGGGCTGAGCGGCTGGCGGTGGCGGGGATGACTGCACTGTCGAAGCAGGTTCGTCATGTGGTCATTTCTTGCCATGACTTCGTCAGCGAGGCTGGCGGCGGCGGCGACGAGTTTCGCACGTTCAGCGAGGTGCGCAAGCGGCTTGAGGCGCTGGGCTTCGAGCTCACCACGCGGCCGGACCATCACCATGCTTGGACGCGCTATTACCTCTACGGTCGAAATCGGGCGATGATTTGAGTGGATTGCGTGCGAATGCAGCCGTCAAAATTTGTTGAACAAAGCCTTCAAATTCATGATTTCGTTCGCGACTTTATCCGGCGTCCCCTTTCGTAGTCATCGCCTTAACGGCGGACGGTGGCGCGGCATCGGTGGGATGATGACGCAACTGTAATGTCTGCATTGCTCCCTTACGCAAATCTCCTAGTAGAGACAGCGCATGAATACGACAAAACTAAGCGCAGCGTCCGGCCGCCTCCATCAAAGCAGGCTCGTGCGGTTCGTCCGCTCGGCTGCGATCTTTTTACGCGGGTTTATCGAGCATCCCGCCATGGTCGCCTCGGTCGTGCCCTCTTCGCAGGCCACTATCGATGCGATGCTGGCGCGGGTCGACTGGAGCCGCTGCCGGTTGTTCGTAGAGTACGGGCCGGGGGTCGGCACCTTCACCACCCGGATCCTCGATTGCCTGCCGGAGGGTGGCCAGCTGCTGGCGATCGACACCAATCCGCGCTTTGTCGAGTTCCTCCGAAAGACGATCGATGATCCGCGCCTCGAAGTCGTGCTGGGCTCGGCTACTGATGTCGAAAGCATCGTGCGAGCTGCGGGGCATGACCGGGCGGATTACGTCATCTCCGGGCTGCCGTTCTCATCCCTGCCGGACGACGTCGCCAAGGGGATCGTCGCGGCCACCTACGCGGTGCTGCGCGATGGCGGCGCATTCATGACCTACCAGTTCCGCAACACCGCGTGCGAGCTGACCGCGGCGCGCTTTGATCGGACAGACAAGGGCCTCGCTCTGCTCAACGTGCCGCCCTGCGTGCTGGCATGGGGCTGGAAGCAGGAAGAACCGCTCGCGGCGCGCGAGGCGGCGGAGTAGGCTGACGCGCGGGCATGAAAAAGGGCGGCTCCGCTGATGCGGAACCGCCCCTTCAGCCCGGCCAGCCTAGCTTAGAAGCGGGCGCCGAGCGCGACGCCAAAGTGGCGGCGCTGGGTGTTGATGGTGTAGACCTCGCCCAGATCGGCATAGCCGCCCTCGACGCGTCCGTAGAAGTTCTGGCCGAAGCTGTGCTCGTATCCGAGCGCGAAGGCAAAGCCCGTGCCGGTATCCGACAGATCGAGGCCGTCGCCTTCGATGCTGTAGCCCTGTTCGGCATAGCCGACCTTGCCGTAGACCTGACCGTTGGCGCCCGTGGCGATCCCCACGTGCAGACCCGCTTCGAGGTAGCCATCTGCGCTCAGGCAGACGTCGATGTCGCAGGATTCGACGGTCGAAACTTCGTACTGGGCGTAAGGGCCGACAACGACCGTGTTGCTAACGGCGATATCGAAACCAGCTTCGCCGCCGAATGCGAAGGCGCTGCCGATCTTGAAGACGTCGCCATCCTCTTCAATGCTGCTGACGGTCGGGGTTTCGTAGGTAGCGCGGGCTTCGATGCGGAAGCCGTCGCGGGCGGTCGAAGTGCTGTCGGTGTCCTGCGCGTAAGCCGGGGTAGTCATGGCCGCGCCGATCGCGGCGGCAAGAATCATCTTTTTCATGGAGACCTGTTTTTTGAATCTGCCCGAGATTGGACGACAAAACCATTAACTCGGGCCAATTATGAAACAATGTCTCACATGCCTATGCCGCTGTTTTTGAGCGATGTTGTTGCGCAGAGGCAACGCGGGCAAGGTCTCGCGCGGCCCGTTACCCCATCGCCTCGAGAACATCTTCGAGACGCGCGGGATCGCCCAGTGCGATCACCGTGCCGTCCGAGCCAGCATCTAGCGGGTTGCCCTGCCAGTCGGCCATTATCCCGCCCGCGCCTTCGACCACCGGGACGAGCGCGGCGTAGTCGTAAAGCTTGAGGCCTGCCTCGATCACCACGTCGACATGCCCGCTCGCGACGAGGCCGTAATTGTAGCAGTCCCCGCCGTAGATGATCTTCTTCTCGGCGACCGTCTTGGCGACCGACATGAAGGCGTCGGCCTGCTCGTTGCTGAACAGGTGCGGGCTGGTGGTGGCGAGCACCGCGTCGGCAAGATCCTTCAGCGGCCTGGTCGCGGTGGGCTTGCCGTTGAACATCGTTGGCTGGCCGATACGGCCCACCCAGCGCTCCCCGCTGACCGCCTGATCGATAATCCCGAGCACCGGCCAGCCATCCTGCAGCAGCGCGATCAGCGTGCCGAAGATCGGGCGGCCAGCGATGAAGCTGGTGGTGCCGTCGATCGGATCGAGCACCCACGTGCGGCCCGCGCCCTCGTTGCGGGTGCCATATTCCTCGCCGATGATGCCGTCGCGCGGGAACTCGGCCTCGATCAGCCGCCGCATCGCGGCTTCGGCGGCGCGGTCGGCTTCGGTGACGAAGGAGCAGTCGGCTTTGCGCTCCTCGGTCCACTGGCCGCGGAACAGCGGACGGATCGCGGCTCCAGCCACATCGGCGAGGCGCAGGGCGAGGGCGAGGTCCCAATCATTTTTGGCGTCGGTCATGGGCTTTCCCAATAATCGAAGGCTTCGGCCTGTCGAGCCTCGGTGTAGCGGCGCGCGTCGGCACCCTCCCATTCCAGCGGCAGATCGTCGTAGATGCCGGTGCGGCTGACGAACCAGCCCTGCCCGGGCAGCCCGTCCGACTGACGAACGACCAGCACCGCCAGCCCCGGCTCGCCCCCTGCGCGCCCGTCCTCGTCGATCCGGTCGAGCACCTTGCAAAGTGCACGCATCAAGGGGCGGGTGAAGGTGTGGCCGAGCAGGTTGAGCAAGGCACCGTAGGTGAAGGTAGAGCGCGCGCGAGCCGTCTCGATCAGCAGGGCGCGGACTTCGACGGGATCGAACATTTTTGGTTGTTCCGCACGCCCGACCGGGCGCGCGAAATCCTCGCTCATGCGATCAAAGATCGCGTCGCTGCGGGCGGGCGCCTGACCTCTTTGGCGCCCTTGCGGCGCCTTCGGCACCGATGCCCCTCGCTCAATCGAACAGCGAGCTGACACTGCTCTCGTCAGCAATCCGCCGAATCGCCTCGCCCACCAGCGGGGCGATGGGGAGGATGCGGATGCGGCTCGATGCTTCGGCGGCTTCGGTCGGGCGGATCGTGTCGGTGATCACCAGTTCCTTAAGGCGCGATCCGTCGATACGCGCCACCGCGCCGCCCGACAGCACGCCGTGGGTGATGTAGGCCGCGACCGACTTCGCCCCGCCCTCCAACAGCGCCTCGGCGGCGTTGCACAAGGTGCCGCCCGAATCGACGATGTCGTCGATCAGGATGCAGTGGCGCCCTTCGACTTCGCCGATGATGTTCATCACCTCGCTCTCGCCCGGGCGGTCGCGGCGCTTGTCGACGATCGCCAACGGGGCGTTGTCGAGGCGCTTGGCCAGCGCGCGGGCGCGCACCACGCCGCCGACGTCCGGGGAAACGACCATCAGCGACTGGTCGCCATACCGCGCCTTAATATCCGCGGCCATCACCGGGGCGGCATAAAGATTGTCGGTCGGGATATCGAAGAAGCCCTGGATCTGGCCGGCGTGCAGATCCACCGCCAGCATCCGATCGGCCCCGGCCTCGGTAATCAGGTTCGCCACCAACTTGGCCGAGATCGGCGTGCGCGGGCCGGGTTTCCGATCCTGCCGCGCGTAGCCGAAATAGGGCACCACCGCAGTGATCCGCTTGGCCGAGGCGCGGCGCAGCGCATCGATGCAGATCAGCAGTTCCATGAGGTTGTCGTTCGCCGGAAAGCTGGTCGGCTGGACGACGAACACGTCCTCCCCGCGCACGTTCTCGTGAATCTCGACGAACACTTCCTCGTCCGAGAAGCGCCGGACGCTGGCGTCGGTGAGCGGGATTTCGAGATAGGCCGCAATGGCCCGGGCGAGCGGCAGGTTCGAATTGCCGGACATGATCTTCATGAAAAGCGAATCCCCGTTGGCGCGTGACGTGCTTCGCCTAGCGATGCGTCATGGAATTGCAACGCATGGGGGGAGGTTGTCGACGGGAGAGGGAGAGAGCGGCGCGCCATACCGCAAGCCACACTCCGATTTCGGGCAAAGCTACGGTGCGCCCGGACGGTTGGGATTGAGTGGAAGGCGTAATGGCGGCAAATCATCTCCCACAAATTGAGATAGATGGCCGCTCAACTCATTTGGCTTCAAAATTGTTGCCCGTCCAAGAGTAAACAAACCAAGCGCAACGCCAATTTGACGGACATTCCGACAAGGCGCATGCTTTCTTCGGGGTTAAGCGATCAGGGGGGGAAACGGTGGGCAGGCTGACAGCAATATGGGCAATGCTCGTCCTTACGTTTGCATATCCGGCGATGGCGCAGGAACAGGTTCCGCGCAGCTATCCCGAATCCTGGCCTGATCGCCCTGTCTCAAACAAATCTGGTAATGAGCAGGCGCAAGATAAGGCGAGAGCCAGTGCCGATGAGGCTGCATGCAGTTCAGGCACATTTACTGCCTGCGCCGATTTAGGTGATGCCTACTACCTCGGCGAGGGCCGACCGCAGAACCGCCCGGTCGCCGAATTGCTCTATCGCAAGGCTTGCGACTCCGCAGTGGGCAGGGGATGCGCCGGGCTCGGTATTCTGCTCAGTGGCACCACCCGACCCGATGACCGAACCATCGCGAAATCGTATTTCGATCGTGCTTGCCAGCTAGGCGTACGTGACCGTTGCGATACCGAGGGTTCAAGGCGCGACTCCGACATATTTGCTGGCGCCGAGTTCAATCCCGACCTTTACCTCGATGTTACTGCGCAGGGGCAGGGCGTCCTGTTGGGGCAACCCGATTCCGGTCTGGATCGCGGGCGCAATTGCACAACAGTGACGGCGACTTACCAAGCGACGAGCTACGACGACACCGTATGTCAGGACCCGTCCGCGCCGTTTATCGTAGGCGGCTTTGTATTGCCGCGAGGCAAGGCGCCATGGCAAGCGCTACTGTGGCGCCCGCCAGTGATGCAGAACATGCGGCTTACGCCCGAACAGCGGGTGTTGTGTGGCGGTACGGTGATCCGCAGCGGTTGGGTATTGACTGCCGCCCATTGCCTGACCGACGAAGGCGGCGTGTCGGTCGTTAATGGCGGCCACAGGATCCGGCTGGGGTTGAACAATCCTCTATCTGATGAGGGCATCAGCTACCCGATCATCAAGGCATTCCGTCATCCCGATTACAATCGCAACGATCTGGCCTTCGATATCGCTCTATTACAGTATGATACCAATCGCGGCGCTCGAGGCAGCGACGTTCTAACAGTTTTGCCTATCCGGTTTGACCGTGTTTCGCTCACATCCAGCTCGATTTCCGGCGGGATGCGAGCCTTCACATATGGCTGGGGTCACACCCGATTTGGCGGCGGCGGTGAAAAGCCCGACGAGCTGCGCGGGGCGCGGCTGACGTTGCTTGGCACCGCTGAATGCACTGCCCTGACCAAATTCACCGACTATCGACGCGATTCAGTATTGTGCGCAAATGAAGCGGATACCGTGGACGGTGGACAGGCGTGTAACGGGGATAGCGGTGGTCCGCTAATCACCTTTAGCGATTCCGACGGCAAGCCGACAGTGATCGGTGTCGTTAGCGGCGGCTTCAAATGTGGGACGGTCGGGGTGCCAAGCCGTTACACAAGGGTCGCTAAAGTGTTGGGATGGCTATACGAAAAAATGGCCGAATGAGCATACTTGCTCGTTGGGTTTAGTTGAGGCCAGACCCCGGGCATTCTCCTCGGCCGGGATTGCCCATGGCAAAAAACGGGCGCGGATCGACATGCTTCGGCCGAAAGCGGCCATTTTTGTGGTGTATCCGCTATGCCTGCTTTCGAGAGATGCGGGCGATCGGCCCAATGACCTAAGAGACGGCGCAAGGCCGCCGCACGCGCTTTCTGCCACGTATCACGTGTCCGTCCGCGCCGACCATTGGGCTTAGATTATTGATTAAAACGGACAAGTCACGTTGTCGGGAAGGCGGCACGGTGTAACCTTTGTCGCGTTCCCTAAGCGCGCCTCAGGCCTCCAGCTCGATGTCCCAGTAGAGCCAGTCGCGCCAGGTCGTGTGGAGATAGCCCGGCGGGAACAGCTTGCCGTGTTGCTGCAACTGCCACGAGGTCGGGCGGATCGGGGCCTGGTGGAGGGGCATCGCGGCCTGCTTGGGGGTGCGCCCGCCCTTCTTCATGTTGCACGGCGCGCAGGCGGTGATGATGTTCTCCCACGTCGTCCGGCCCCCGAGGCGGCGCGGCATCACGTGATCGAAGGTCAGGTGCTGGTGGCTGCCGCAATACTGGCACTGGAAGCGGTCGCGCAGGAACACATTGAAGCGGGTGAAGGCCGGGAACTCGGAGTGCTTCACATATTGCCGCAGCGCGATCACGCTCGGGATCTTCATGTCGAAGTTCGGCGAGTGAACTTCGCGGTCGTAGCTCGCGACGATGTCCACCCGGTCGAGGAACACAGCCTTGATCGCGGTCTGCCACGGCCACAGGCTCAGCGGGTAATAGGACAACGGGGTGTAGTCGGCGTTGAGCACCAGCGCCGGACAGGCGGACAGGTTACGCGTCGGGTCCTCGTCGACCCCGCGGAACTTCGCGACTTTCTCGATCAGTTCGGCGTTGAGCACGTCGCGCCTTTCTCCCTGACAGACTTGCATCCTGACGTGGCACGTCAAAGAGTCAAACCCGTTACAGGGTCGCTATCCACAGCACCAATCTATTCAAACCCTGTGGAGAGGCTGTGGAGAGCCTAAGGAGATGCTGTGTAGAGCTTGGGGATAGCGCCGAAAATTGTCGTGTGGCATGGCGCGGGCGATGGTTGAGCCAGCGCCTCTCGTGACCCGTTTTGCGCCGAGCCCCAACGGGCGGCTGCATCTGGGTCACGCGCTGTCCGCCATCGTCGCGCATGATCTGGCGCGGGCGGCCAAAGACCATGGCGGCGGCCGGTTCCTGCTCAGGATCGAGGATATCGACGGGCCGAGATCGCAGCCGCAGCTCGCCGACGAGTTCCGCCGTGACCTTGCGTGGCTGGGGCTGGAGTGGGACGAAGTACCTCCGCAATCGGCCCGGCTAGCGAGCTACGCCGCCGCCGCCGAAGCACTGAAGGCGCGCGGGCTGCTCTACCCGTGCACCTGCACCCGCAGCGAGATCGAGGCCAGCAGCGCGGTCGAAGGCTTGAACCCCGGCTCGGGGACCGGGGCAGGCGGCCTCATCTACCCCGGCACCTGCAAGCGCACCCCGCCCGATCCCGCGCGGCCCGCAGCATGGCGGCTCGATGCCCAGCGGGCGCTGGCGGAGACCGGCCCGCTGGTGTGGGAAGACGCGCTCGCCGGCCCGCAAGGCGTAGAACTCTCGGGCCTCGGCGACGTTGTGCTGGTGAGGAAGGACCTGCCTGCCAGCTACCACCTTGCCGTTACGCTCGACGATGCGGCGGACGGCGTGACGCTGGTGACGCGGGGGGCCGATCTGTTCGCGGCGAGCAACGTGCACCGCACCCTCCAAGCGCTGCTCGGCCTACCCGTGCCGCGCTGGCATCACCACCCACTGCTCACCGATGCAAAGGGCGAAAAGCTCGCCAAGCGCCGCGGCTCCCCCGCGCTCGCCGAGCGCCGCGAGGCGGGCGAGGACGGGCGCATGATCGCCGCACAACTCCGGTTGCAGCATTTGAGGCTTGGAACCTAGCGGCCGAACGACCATTGTAGGGTGCATGAACGTTTTCCTCATTATCGTGCTCGTCGTCCTTATGGGGCTCGTCGCTCTTTCATTGATCAAGGGGATCATTGCATTCCTCAAGACGACCAAGATCGACCTTGAGACCGGCGAAGGCTCAACCGTGACCGATATGCAGCTTGCCCAGAACAAGGCGATGTTCGCGCGCGTGAAGTATCAAGCGATGGCGATCGTTGTGATCATGGTCATTGGTGCGCTGGCCGCCGGCAAACCCTGACGGCGCCCGATGGTCAAGCTCAACAAGATCTACACCCGCACCGGGGATGACGGCACGACCGGCCTCGTCGATGGCTCGCGCTGCCCCAAGCACTCGGCGCGCATCGCCGCGATGGGTCTTGTCGACGAGGCGAACTCGGCGATCGGCCTTGCTGCCGTACTGATGTCCGGCGAGCCGGGGGCCGAGATCACCCGCATCCAGAACGACCTCTTCGACCTCGGCGCCGATCTAGCGACACCGGGCGAGGATTTTGAACCTTCGGAGATGGTGCTGCGGATGGTCCCCTCGCAAGCCGAATGGCTCGAAGCGCGGATCGATGCGTGCAATGAAAACCTCCAGCCGCTCACCAGCTTCATCCTCCCCGGCGGCACCGAGCTGGCCGCGCGGCTACACATCGCCCGCGCCACGACCCGGGCAGCGGAGCGGGCGATGGTCGCGCTTGCAGCTGAAATCCCCGTCAATCCGGCCGCGCTCGCCTATATCAACCGCCTGTCGGACTACCTGTTCGTTCTCGCGCGGGTGGTGAACGACAATGGCAGGAGCGACGTGAAGTGGGTTCCGGGCGCGAGCCGCTAGCACTTGGCCGCTAGCCAATCAGGCCGCTAGCCAGCGTTGATCTTCCTCGCTAGGGGCGGCGTTCTTGCTGCACTTGCGAAGGACAAGCACTCATGCGCAACATCGCCGTCATCGGAGCCGGACAGATGGGGACGGGCATCGCCCAGACCGTCGCCGGGCAAGGCCTCAAGGTCATGCTCACCGACGTCGACCTGCCCCGCGCCGAGGCGGGCAAGGCGGCCATCGAAAAGGCGCTGGTCAAGCTGATGGGCCGCGGCAAGATCGAGGCGGCGGACGCCGAGGCCCTGCTCGCGCGCATCACGCCGGTTGCCGATTACGCGCCCTTTGCCGAAGCCGACCTGATCATCGAGGCCGCGACCGAGCGCGAGGAGATCAAGAACGCGATCTTTGCCAACGCGGGCAAGGTGCTGCACGCCGATGCGATTCTGGCGTCGAACACCTCGTCGATCCCGATCACCCGCATGGCCAACCATTCGCCCGATCCGGCGCGGTTCATCGGGCTGCACTTCTTTAACCCGGTGCCCGTGATGGGCCTGATCGAGGTGATCCCCGGCCTCGCGACCGCGCCGCAGACCACTGACCGCGTTACCGCCTTCGCGCGCGGGCTCGGCAAGGAAGTGGTGCTGAGCCAGGACGAGCCCGGCTTCGTCGTCAACCGCATCCTGCTGCCGATGATCAACGAGGCGGTGTTCGTGCTCGGCCAGTCGACCGCGGGGATCGAGGATATCGACAAGGGCTGTCGGCTTGGGCTCAACCACCCGATGGGGCCGCTGCAACTGGCGGATTTCGTCGGGCTGGACACCTGCCTCGACATCATGAACGTGCTCTACACCACCACCCGCGACAGCAAGTACCGCGCAGCGCCGCTGCTGGTGAAATATGTCGAAGCTGGCTGGCTGGGCCGCAAGACCGGACGCGGCTTTTACGACTACACGGGCGAGGCTCCCGTCCCGACACGTTAAGTCTTTGAGGCGCTGACCCGTCGCGCGCCCCGCGCGCCTCGTCGCTTCGGGCCGGATGCTGTGAAACAAGGCGCGCTCCTGCTGGGTTAGTCCCGGTGAAGGAGATAAGCCATGAGCACGCGCGACACCAAGACCCCCGAACGCCCCGCAGACCTCCCGCCCGAGGCCCATAACGACGAGCAGGACCCGGTCGGTCAGCAGGCGCAGGACGTCGCAGCAGACGCGATGCGCGAGGGCAGCCACACGACGAGCCCGCTCGAAAGCACCAAGCCCGAAGCCAACGATTACGACCCTGCCCCCGACAGCACCGGCGATCTGATCGACGAGATGCGGCGCATGGAAGGCGAAGGCCGCATCGACATGTCGGCCTTCGCGGGCGAGCCCAACCACGACGACGAGCCCGGCACCTATGGCGGCGAGACCACCGACGACGATGACGATGATTGGCTCACCGCTGACGGCGAGACGTTGATCGAGGAAGTTGGCGATAATGCTGACGAGGACTTAGGCGAAGACGACGATGTCGAGGATATTGAGCGAATTCTGCTCGATACCGACGGGGAGGAGGAGGAGTAAGGCGCCCCCTCTGCTGCGCCAGCCTACTGTGCCGGGGGAGGCTCGTCGCTGCTGGACGGGAAGTAGCCGCCGCTTGGCGGGTTCGGGTTCACAACGGCTGCCGGCGCAAGCGGCGCAGTCATGGGATTGCCGCTGGGCTGGGCGGAAGCCCCAGCGCCTTGGCCCGCCGTTGGTTTGCCCGAAAAGTCGCCGAACACTGATGTCGAACCGCCCCAACCGGCACCCGGGGTGGCGGGCTTATCGCCCTCGCTCGGAGCCTCGGATCTGATCTGCTCTGCGCTCGCCTGACCTTCGGGCTTGGCACCGAATCGCTCGACCACAGCGGTAAGCACACCGCCATCGTCGGACGTGCCTACCATCGATACTGCGCCGATGACGGTTATCGCGGCAAAGGCGAGCGCGACCTTGCTGTTCTCGAACAGGGTTCTGGACATGGTCCGAGTCTAACCGAGCGTGGTTAAATCTTGGTTGAAGCCGCTCAGCGGACCGAACTTTCTCAGCGCTTCGGCAGCCCGCGCTTCCATTCATACAGCAGGTCGAGCGCCTCACGCGGGGTCAGCGCGTCGAGATCGGCGGCCCGCAGCGCGGCGGCGAGCTCCTGTTCCGGACTGGGTGGCTCGGGATCGGCACGCAAGTTGGCGAACAGCGGCAGGTCGCCCAGCCCCGCCGCGATGCCGCCGGTCGCCTCGCGGGTCGCCTCCAGCTTGGCGAGCACCGCCTTGGCGCGCGCTACCACCGGGCCGGGCACGCCTGCAAGCCGCGCCACGGCAAGGCCGTAGGAGCGGTCCGCCGGGCCTTCCGCCAGCTCGTGCAGCAGCACCAAATCGCCCTGCCACTCGCGCGCGCGGACGTGGTGGAGCGAGAGCGCCTCGCAGGTCTCCGCCAGCCGCGCGAGTTCGTGGTAGTGCGTTGCGAACAGGCAGCGGCAGCGGATCTGCGAATGCACCGCCTCGGCCACCGCCCATGCCAGCGCCAGCCCGTCATATGTAGACGTGCCGCGCCCGACCTCGTCGAGGATTACGAAGCTGCGGTCTGTCGCCTGCGCGAGGATCGCCGCGGTTTCGACCATTTCGACCATGAAGGTGGAACGGCCCCGCGCAAGGTTGTCCGCCGCGCCGACCCGGCTGAACAGGCGGTCGGCAAGCCCGATGCGCGCGGCGCTGGCGGGCACGAAACACCCCGCCTGCGCGAGCAGCACGATCAGCGCGTTCTGGCGCAGGAAGGTCGATTTGCCCCCCATGTTCGGCCCGCCGATGAGCCACAACCGGTCCTCCGCGCCCAGCGCGCAGTCGTTGGCCACGAACCGTTCGCCCGTCTTGGCGAGCGCGGCCTCGACCACCGGATGCCGCCCGCCACTGATGACGAGCCCGGCGTCTTCGGTGATTTCCGGGCGGCACCAGTCGGCCTCGCTCGCCCGCTCGGCATTGCCCGCGGCGACATCGATCCGGGCGAGCGCGGCGGCGGCGGCGGCGATGGCCTCACGCGCGGCGGCGACCTCTGCCACCAGCGTCTCGAAATGCGCCTCCTCGCAGGCCAGCGCGTGCCCTCCGGCTTCGGCAATTCGTGCGGCTTCCTCGTGCAACTTCAGAGAGTTGAAGCGCACCTGATCCTTCATCGTCTGGCGATGGGTGAAGCCGCTGTCCGCCGCCATCAACCGATCGGCATGGCGTGCGGCGACCTCGATAAAATAGCCCAGCACGCCGTTGTGGCGGATCTTGAGCGCCGCGATCCCGGTTTCCTCGCGGTAGCGCGCCTCCATCGCGGCGATGGCGCGTCGCGCGTCGCCCGAGGTCGCGCGCAGCTCGTCGAGCGACGCGTCGTAGCTGTCAGCGATGAAGCCGCCGCTCGACCGCTCGGTCGGGGGGGTCGGCACCAGCGCGCGGGCCAAGTGATCGGTGAGCGCGCCGTGGCCGGTCAGCCGGGCAAGGATGCTATCCAGCAGCGCGGGCTTGTCGGGCGCGCCGGCGAGCCAGTGATGCAGCCGCGCTGCTTCGGTCAAACCATCGCGCAGCTGGCCGAGATCGCGCGGGCTCCCCCTGCCCGCCACCACCCGCCCCAGCGCGCGGCCGAGGTCGGAAATGCCCCGCAGGGCATCGCGCAATTGCGAGCGTTCAATCGGGCGGTCGCGCCAGAATTGCACCAGCGCGAGGCGCGCCTCGATCTGCGCCACATCCAGCAGCGGCGCGGAAAGGTCATCGGCCAGCAGCCGCGAGCCTGCGCCCGTGACGCAGCGGTCCACCGCGCCGATCAGGCTCCCCGCG
Organism: Sphingomonadales bacterium; assembly: GCA_031408395.1. Lineage (GTDB taxonomy): Bacteria > Pseudomonadota > Alphaproteobacteria > Sphingomonadales > Sphingomonadaceae > Erythrobacter. The sequence goes on from JANNWO010000227.1 coordinate 20,425, forward strand.
CGCGCGCCGGTAGTGTTTTCGAGGATTTCGAGGCTGGTGCGGGTTGCGGCGTCCATCGCCATGCCCGACGCGCTCTCGCGCATCACCGGGGGGAGCAGCAACGGCAGGTTGCCGCGCCCGACATGGTCGAGATAGGCAACAAGCCCGCCCGCCGCCGCCAGCATCGCGCGGGAGAACGCGCCGAAGGCATCGAGCGTCGCAACGCCGTGCACCGCCTTCAATCGCTCGGTCCCCGCATCGCTCGCGAAGGTGCTGCGCGGGCGGGTGATCGCCTCGTCCGGGCCAAAGTCCAAGGCGTGCTCCCAGTCCTCGGGCACAACGACCTCGCTGGGAGCGAGCCGCGCCAGCGCCGCGCCGAGCATCTCCGCAGGGCACTCCTCCAATACCATCGCGCCCGTCGAAACGTCGCAAGCCGCAATCCCCACCGTGCCGCGCAATTCAGCCAGCGCCGCCAGCACATTGGCGCGGCGCGGGTTCAGCAAGGCTTCCTCGGTCAACGTCCCTGCTGTGACCAGCCGCACGATGGCGCGGCCGACCAGCACCTTTGAGGACGGCGTGCCCTCGCGCCGGGCGCGCGCCTTGGCCTCGTCGGGCGTTTCGACCTGCTCGGCGATGGCGACCCGCTCGCCCGCCTTGATCAGCCGCGCGAGGTAGCCTTCTGCCGAATGCACCGGCACCCCGCACATCGGGATCGGGGCGCCGTCATGCTCGCCCCTCGTAGTGAGTGCGATGTCGAGGATCGCCGCAGCGCGGCGCGCATCCTCGAAGAACAGCTCGAAGAAATCGCCCATGCGGTAGAACAGCAGCGCATCGCCCGCTTCGCCGCGCAAGCCGAAGTATTGCGCCATCATCGGGGTGAGCTTGCCCGGGGCCTGGAGGCCGGGGGTCTGGAGGTGGTCGCGCGCGGTCATCTGTTCCGCCTAGCTGCCGCTGCGGCGATTCGGAATGTCAGCAGCCGCCGCTTTCCCCGATGTCCCGCAATTTCCGGCCTATCGCATCACCGCGCGCGGGGCTAAGCGGGCTCGGCTACCTAGCGACAGCAAGAGGGATCGGGCACCATGGCGGACGAGAACGGCACCGAGAACAGGGGCCAGAACAAGGGCGGCTTCACCGCGCGCGAGGCGCTGTTCTATCACGAGACGATCCGCCCGGGTAAGCTGGAGATCGTCGCCACCAAGCCGATGACTTCGCAGCGCGACCTCAGCCTTGCCTATTCGCCCGGTGTCGCCGTGCCGGTCGAGGCGATCGCTGCCGATCCTTCGCTTGCCGCGCGCTACACCGTCAAAGGCAATCTGGTGGCGGTGATTACCAACGGCACCGCGATCCTCGGGCTTGGCAATCTTGGCGCGCTCGCGGCCAAGCCGGTGATGGAAGGCAAGGCGGTGTTGTTCAAACGCTTCGCCGACGTCGATTCGATCGATATCGAACTCGACACCGAAGACCCCGAAGCCTTCATCAACGCGGTGGCACTGATGGAGCCGACCTTCGGCGGCATCAACCTTGAGGACATCAAGGCGCCCGAGTGCTTCATCATCGAAGCCGCTTTGCGCGAACGCATGAATATCCCGGTGATGCACGACGACCAGCACGGCACCGCGATCATCACTGCGGCGGGCCTGCTCAACGCCTGCCATATTACCGGGCGCGATTTCAAGGACGTGAAGGTGGTGGTCAATGGCGCTGGCGCGGCAGCGATTGCCTGCACCGCGCTGATCAAGGCGATGGGCGTGCGCCACGAAAACGTGATCATGTGCGACCGCTCCGGGCCAATAACCCCGGGCCGCGAAGGCGTGGACCAGTGGAAGAGCGCCCACGCGGTCGCCACCACCGCCACCAGCCTTGAAGAGGCCTTGGTGGGCGCGGACATCTTCCTCGGCCTGTCGGCAGCCGGCGCGCTGAAGCCCGAATGGGTGCGCAAGATGGCGGACCGGCCGATCATCTTTGCGATGGCCAACCCGGTGCCCGAAATCATGCCCGACGAGGCCAAGGCCGTCCGCCCCGATGCGATCATCGCCACAGGACGCAGCGATTTTCCCAATCAGGTCAACAATGTGCTGGGCTTCCCGTTCATCTTCCGCGGCGCGCTGGATGTGCAGGCGACCACAATCAACGAAGAGATGAAGGTTGCCGCCGCGCAGGCCATCGCCGAGCTGGCGCGCCGTCAGGTGCCCGAGGAAGTCGCGTCCGCCTACGGCAAGAACCACAAGTTCGGCACCGATTACATCATCCCTGCCCCCTTCGATCCGCGGCTGATCGAGGTGGTGTCTTCCGCCGTGGCGAAAGCGGCGATGGATTCAGGTGTCGCGCGGGCAAAAATCGAGGATTTCGACGCCTACCGCGTGGCGCTGCGCTCGCGGCTCAACCCGACCACCTCGGTGCTGACCGGGGTCTATGAAGTCGCCAAAGCCAACCCCAAGCGGATGGTCTTTGCCGAAGGCGAGGAGGAAGTGGTGCTGCGCGCCGCGATCCAGTTCCGCGATTTCGGCTACGGCACGCCCATTCTGGTGGGCCGCACCAAGGCGGTGCTCGACAAGCTCCACCAGCTTTCCGTCGGCGATCCGGGCAGCTTCGAGATCCAGAACTCCGCCGATAGCGAACACGTGCCGGCGATGGTCGAATATCTCTACAAGCGGTTGCAGCGACGCGGCTATACCGAGCGCGATGTGCGGCGCATGGTCAATCAGGACCGCAACGTCTTTGCCTCGCTGCTGGTTGCGCTCGGCCACGGCGACGGGATGATCACCGGTATGACCCGCACCTTTGCGCAGACCGTGCGCGAAGTGAACCTGGTGCTGGGTCACAAGGAAGGCGCGGTGCCGTTCGGCATCCACATGATGATCGGCAAGAACCACACCACTTTCCTTGCCGATACCACCATCAACGAGCGGCCCAATGCCGAGGAGCTTGCGCATATCGCCAAGGAAACCGCAGCGGTGGCCCGGCGCATGGGGCACGAACCGCGCGTGGCGTTCCTCAGCTATTCGACCTTCGGCAACCCGTCGGGCCAGTGGCTCGATAGCATCCGCGATGCCGTGGCGATTCTCGACCGCGAGGATCCGGGCTTCGAGTACGAAGGCGAAATGGCGCCCGACGCAGCGCTGAACCCCAAGGTTATGGCGCTTTATCCGTTCAGCCGCTTGTCCGCCCCGGCCAATGTGCTGATCATGCCGGGGCTGCAATCGGCCAACCTGTCGGCCAAGCTGCTGCGCGAATTGGGCGGCGATGCCACCATCGGCCCGATGCTGATCGGCATGGAAAAGCCGGTGCAGATCGTGCCGATGACCGCCACCGTGCCCGATGTGCTGACGCTGGCGGTACTGGCGGGCGCGGGCGTCGTGGGGTGAGGATCGCCAGCGCGGCCATCGTCTACTGGGCGATGGTGTTCGCGCTGGGCTTCGTACTCGGCACGGTCCGCGTGCTGTGGGTGATCCCGCGCGTCGGGCTGGTGCCTGCCACTCTCATGGAACTGCCGCTGATATTGGCGGCGAGCTGGTTTGCGGCCGGATGGCTGGTGCGGCGCTTCGCCCTTGCGAGCGGCGGCGAGGCGCTTGCCGTGGGCGCGCTTGCCTTCGCAATCCTGATGGTGGCGGAATGCACTCTGGCTTCGGTGCTGAACGGCCAAGCCCCCGCCGATTGGCTCGCGGGCCTCGGCCAGCCGCACGCGCTGCTGGGGCTGGCGGGGCAGGTGGCGTTCGCGCTTATGCCGTGGTGGCGGGTGCGACGAGGGATGCG
>JANNWO010000228.1:0-6975 GCA_031408395.1 Sphingomonadales bacterium
GGTGCGGCGCGCGTAGATGTACTGCGCGATGTCCGAGCTTCAGACGAAGCTGATCGCGGCGATATCGGGGTGGTCGAGAATCGCGTCGACCATTTCCTTGTCGCCGTGGACGACCTGCAGCAGGCCTTCAGGCGCGCCCGCCTCAAGGAACAGTTCAGCCAGCCGCACCGGCACGCTGGGATCGCGTTCTGACGGCTTCAAGATAAAGGCGTTGCCCGCCGCGCACGCCATGCCGAACATCCACATCGGGATCATCGCCGGGAAGTTGAACGGGGTGATGCCCACCCCGATGCCGAGCGGCTGGCGCATCGAATAGACGTCGATGCCCGGCCCTGCGCCGTGGGTGTATTCGCCCTTCATGATCTGCGGCAGGCCGCAGGCATATTCGATCACTTCGAGCCCGCGCTGCACGTCGCCCTTGGCGTCGGGGACGGTCTTGCCATGCTCGGACGAGAGCATCTCGGCGAGGCTTTGCATGTTGTCTTCGACCAATTGCTTATAGGCGAACATCACCCGCGCGCGGCGCTGCGGGTTGGTCGCAGCCCAGGCGGGCTGAACGCGCTTGGCGGTCTCGACCGCGCGAGCGAGCAGGGCTGCATCGCCCAAGGCAACCTCGGCCTGGACCTCGCCGGTCGAGGGGTTCCAGATTTGATGTTTGCGCACCGGCGCGGGGCTGTCGCCGACAATGAAATGGTCGATCTGACGCATGGGATAGGGTCTCCTGTGTGGCGCTCCCAATGCCCCTCAGCGCCCCGGCTGGCAAGGGCGGGCATCCCCTCAAAAGTGCTGGCGCACGGCGGCAGGACGGGGCAGGTTGCAGCCAGACACGGCGACGCAGATACAGCGATAGGGAGCGCGCAGATGGGCAAGATATGGGGACTGATAGCGGTGACGGCAACGCTTGCGGCCGGCAGCGCGTGTGCACAGGTGCCCGATCCTTGGCCGGTGGCCGACGACGGCGTATTCGTCCCCGGTAGCCTGAAGAAGATGGCGGACGGATACAACTTCACCGAAGGCCCGACGTGGGACGGGGAGCGGGTGATCTTCAGCGATATCTCCGGCGATACGGTTTATGTGCTCACCCCGGGTGAGGGCGCGCCACGCGTGCTGTACACACCCTCATCGCGGGCCAACGGCCACACCTTCGACCGCAACGGCGCGCTCCTCAATGCCGAGCACGGCAGCGGCGAAATCACCCGCTGGACGCCGGAGGGCGGGCGGGTGACGGTGGTGGCGACCTATCAGGGCAAGCATCTCAACAGCCCTAACGATGTGATCGTTCGCTCGGACGGGCTGATCCTGTTTACCGATCCGCCCTATGGCTTGAACAGCGCCTATGACGGTGTGCAGCGCACTGCCGAGGTCGGCTTCAACGGGGTGTTCGCGTTCAACGAAGCTAAGGGCACAATGACCCTGATCGACGAAGCGCTGGGTCGGCCCAACGGCATAGCGCTCTCGCCCGATGAAGCCACGCTCTATGTCAGCGATTCGGCGACCAACATGGTCTGGGCCTACACGCTCGCCGCCGATGGCACGGCTGGCGACAAGCGCCTGCTGGCTGACCTCGCCATCGAGGGAAAGCCGTTTCCGGTCGATGGCTTGCGGGTCGATAGCGAGGGCCGCGTGTTCGCAACCTGCCCGGCAGGGGTCTGCGTGATCGCCCCCGATGGCACACGCGTCGCCACGCTGGACCTGCCGATCCGCGCGAGCAATGTCGGCTGGGCGGGGCCGGACCTGTCCGATCTCTACATCACCTCGGCCACCGAGGTCTGGCGGGTCGGCACGCGGGCGAGGGGAATCGGTTCGTCGATCAGCGAATCCACGCGGCTGGTCGAACAGAACCGCTAATCGGGCTTGCCGCGTGCGGGCTTGCGGCGCACTCTGGCGCTGCGTTGGCCGAAAGGGGGAATGGCGATGGTTCGAAATTCGATCGTAACGACATGGGCTGTGTGTGCGGCGCTGTGTGTCGGCGTTTTCGCGCCTGCCACGGCCAGCGCCCAAACCGATGCGACACCGGCGGCAGCGCAACCCGCTCCCACGCGCACCCCCATCGAACAAAAGCTGGATGCCAGTCGCCGTCCTGCTGAGGTGCTGGCGTTTTTCGGCCTGAAAGAAGGCGATGTCGCGGCTGAATTTCTGGCTGGCGGCGGCTATTATGCCAAGGTCATGGCGCCGGTCGTCGGCGCATCGGGAAAGGTCGTGGCCTTCAACCCGCCATCCTTCCTGCAAAGCGAAGGCGCGCTTCGAAACTGGGCGGATCTGCTGGCGCAGCCGGACAACATCGAGCTGCAGTTGAAGGGCACCAGCGATTTTGCCGCGGACGACAGCAGCTTTGATTTTGCGATGATGCATCTGGTCTATCACGACGTGTATTTTGAAAGCGCGCAATACGGCATGCTGCGCGCCGACCCCGATGTGTTTCTGGCCAAGCTCTTCCGCGCGATGAAGCCGGGCGGTGTTGTCGGCGTGGTCGATCATGCCGGATTGCCGGGTGATACCCGCGCCATAGTCGAGGCGACCCACCGGATCGATCCGGCCACGGTCAAGGCCGATTTCGCCCGCGCCGGGTTTGTGTTGGTGGCGACAGGCGATCTGTTGGCCAAGCCGGGGGATGATTACAACGTCAACGTGTTCGATCCCTCGATCCGCGGCGGGACTGACCGGTTCATGTTCAAGTTCATGAAAGCGCCGTCACCCGTGCAGCGCGCGCGCTGACATCCACGCGCCGGCCCAGCTTGCCTCAATCGAAGATATCGAAGATCGAGCTGCGCTTCCTGTGGGAGCCGCCGTGGCCATATTCACCCCGCTCACCATATTCGCCGCCTTCGCCGTGCTCGCCATATTCGCCGCGCTCGCCATAACCGCCAAAGCCCTGCTGCTGCGGCGGTGGCGGCGATGAAGGGCGCTGCGGCGGCGGTGCGGCGGCAGGCGCGCTGGCCTGCGCGGCGGCGGCCATCAGCTTTTCCAGTTCGCCCCGGTCGAGCCACACGCCCCGGCACGAGGGGCACATGTCGAATTGCACGCCGTCGCGGTCGACGGTCTGCATGGCGCTGTTGTCGTTTGGGCACAAAAGCAGGGGCATGAATTGTCCTTTCTTGGGTTCTGCCCGCTGCTTAGCGGGCCTTTCAGGCGATTGTGCGGCGGCGGTCCAGCCGTTTACTAGCCTGAAGGGATCAGCGTGATCGCGGTTTGCCGTCCGTCGATGAAGCGCACGCTCGTCCCATCGAAGAAGGCGTCCTCTTCCGTGCGGAAATCCACCTTCTGCCCGCCCCATTCGGGCACGGCGGCATAGGAGGTAAGCTCGATCGACCAGGCGGTGTTCGGGCGGATCGGGCCGCCCCCACGCGGGTCGGCCTGCTGGTTGTCCCAGAACCCGATCGAAGGCCCTGCGCCGTGGCCGTGGTGGCCGATCGGGTGGGAATAGATCGAAGGGTCGAGCCCCGCCGCGATTGCCGCGGTGCGGGCGATGGCCAGCGCTTCGTTGCCTGAACGCCCGGCCTGGAAGGCACCGGTGAGGAAGTCCTGCACGCGGTTGGAGTTCGCCAGCCCGGCGCGCAGCCCTGCAGGCGCCTCGGTCTCGCCGGGCTTCAGCACATAGGCGAGGTGCTGGGTGTCGGTGTTGAGGCGCAGGTAGGTGATGCCGAAATCGGTCCACAGCAGGTCGCCCGGCCGGATCACTTCAGCGCCGTCGATCATGCCCTGCACGCCCTGCCGCTGGATCGCCACAGAAGGATGGAACCACGGATCGAGGCCCAGCGCCAACAGCCGGTCGCGGTACCACCATTGCACGTCCTCTGCGGTGGTGACGCCCGGTGTGATGACCTTGCGTGAGAAGGCATCGCCGATCACGGAATGGGCGATCCGCACCACGGTGGGGTAGAGTGCCATCTCGCTCGGCGTGCGGGTTTCGAGCCAGCGGATTGACAGCCCTTCGCCGCTGGTAACGCGTTCGTGGAGTGCGGCGGGTAGGGCAGACATGAACCTGTCGTACTGGCTCAACGTCATGCCATCGGCGAATTGATAAAGGTCTGAGGTGTTGATCGCGATCTTCTTCGGGTCACGCACCGAGATGATTGCGGCCACCGCCTGCCACTGGTCGGGCTGGGTGTCGGGGTTCCATGCGGGGGCGAACAACCCGCCCAGACCATAGCGGCTGACGGTGAGGCGCTCCACCGGCTTGCCCTCGCCGGGATCATGGAAGATCAGGATTGTGCGGCGGCGCGCGTGCATATTCTCGGCATCGAGCATGGTGGCGACCACCGGCTCTTCGAAGTACTCGCGCGCCACGAGCAGCCACATATCGATGCCCTCGGCGCGCATGATCTGGGGGATCAGGGTGTCGAGCCGCTCGGCAAGGATGCGGTTCTCGAGTTCCGCGCGCTCGCGGGGGGCGAGGATAACGGGGAGCGCGGGTGCGGCGACCTCGGTCTCACTGAGCGCGAGAGGTGTGTCGGCGAGCGCGGGAGTAGCTGCGCCGATTGAGATGAACGCCGCAACCAGTGCCGTGAAGTGCCGCTTGCTCATGGCCGTCTCCCCTTGTGCCTCGGGTCCAGAGTGGCGCGGCGCGCGCGCGGGATCAAGCGTTGGTGTGTTACTCTGCGTCGCTAAACCCGATCCGATTGGCCGCCCCGCTTGCTGAAGGCGTGGAAATCGCCATCCAGCGCTATTTCTGACAAATGCGCCGCTTGCCGTGACGGGTGCAGCGGGGCTAACACCGCGCGGCATGAACGCACCCGCCGCCCCGCTCGTTAGCCAAGCGCTTGTCGTCCAGGATGGCACCGTTGCCGAAATCCCGCCTGAGGAGGTCGCCGCCTATGCCGGGCCGGGCTTCGTGTGGCTCCACGCCGGCGGCATCGGCGACCTCAACACGGTGGACCTGCCCGGCTATGTCCCAAGCATGGCTGCTCAGGCGTTGGTCGCGCACGAAACTCGCCCGCGCTGCGACGAGGTCGATGATGCGGTGCTGATCAACCTGCGCGGCACGGCGCTCGCGGCCTCTCACGGAAGCGACGGGCTCGTCTCGATCCGAGTGTGGGTTGAAGAGCGGCGGGTGACCTCGGTCAGCCGCTATCCGCTCGCAGCGCTTGCCAAGGTCGAGGCGATGGTGCGCGCGGGCCGGATCACCGATGGCGGTGATTTCGTCTCGGTGCTGGGGCAAGCGATCAGCAAAGAGCTCGATCCCGAAGTGGCGCAGCTCGGCGACGAGCTCGACGATTGCGAAGGCATGCTCGATGGCGGCGATATCTATGCGCTGCGCCGCAAGATCGCCGTGCTGCGCTCGCAGGCAATCGTGCTGCGGCGCTTTGTTGCGCCTGACCGCGATGCGCTCGCCACGATGGCGCAGCTCGAATTCGACTGGATCAGCAAGGACGACCGGATGCACCTGCGCGAGGCGGCTGACCGCTTCGCACGCATGGCTGAGGAACTGGAAGCGGTGCGCGAGCGCGCGGCGCTGCTCCACGAGCAGCTCACCGATCTACGCGCCGAGATGATCGATCAGCGCAGCCTCGGGATCGCGGTGGTGGCATTCATCTTCCTGCCGCTGACCTTCGTCACCGGGCTTTTGGGAATGAACGTCGAAGGGATTCCTTTTGCGACCAACCCTTGGGCATTTTGGGGGGTGGTGGCGTTCTGCGTGACGATCGGCGTGTTGGTGGTGGGGTGGTTCGCCTGGCGCAACTGGCTTGAGGACTGAGAGGAGCAAAGCTCCGCTTCGGACCATTCAAACACAGTGTTTTTACTAGCGGCACACATATCTGGCACCTTTCGGGTTGACGATCGCGTCTCCAGCGCAGAAGCTCTACCTCGTCGGCGGCACCGACTGAGTCTGTAAACCGCGCACCAGGGTATGCGCAGTTGCTTTCTTCGAAGGCGCCTCGCTGGGCTCCAGCGGACAGCCGACAAGCATAATGGGTGGATGGGGATCGTCTGCCGGACTGCTTGGCACAGCTCTGCTTTGCCTCGACTGCCGCATGACCTCATTCTCGCAAGGGAGGGGAAGTGATGTTTGAGTCGGGGACACAGGAACAGGTAGTCGAATCCGATTGGATCGCCTCCCTTACCTACAAGAGCATTGCCACCGCCACCCCGCGCGCCACCGATCTCGACAAGCTGGTTGTCCGCGCCCGCGAACGCAACCGCAGCCTCGACGTAACCGGCCTTTTGTTGTTCGAGGACGGCTGCTTCCTCCAGACCATCGAAGGCCCGCCGCGCGCGCTCGCACAGCTGTGGTCTTCGATCCAGCGCGACGGACGCCATAATCATATCGAAGTGCTGAGCGAGCACATGGTCGCCAGCCGGCTGTTTTCCGACTGGGAGCTGATGCTCGGCAGCCGCTTTGACGATGGTCCCCGCGCGGCTGCCATGGCCCCGCCTGCCGTGGCCGAGCATATCATGCGGCTCGTGGAACTAGCGCTCAATGTCGACGATCTAAAGCTCAACGCGGTGATCGCTTCCTTCGCTGATCAGGGATGGACCGCCGATGCGATCCTCAGCCTTCTGATCGAGCCCGCCGCGCGGGCTCTGGGCGATGCGTGGCTCGACGATTCGTGCAGCGAGCTCGATCTCACCATCGCCCTCAGCATGTTGCAGCTTGCCGGGCACGCGGTGCGTTACAGCCCTTCGTCGCAGACCATTCGCAACAGCCGCTACAGCATCCTGCTCGCGACCGCTCCGGGCGAGAAGCATATGCTCGGCACCGCGCTGCTCGCCGACCAGTTTCTCACCGCCGGATGGCAGGTCGACATGGCCTTCCCCGACAGCGAGGAGGCGCTGACCAACCAGCTCGGCGCGCAGCACCCCGATGCGGTCGATATCGGCCTGTCGGAAGCGATGCCGCGCCACCATGCCATCGCCCAGCTGCGCAGCACAATCGAGCACAGCCGCCAGATCGCCGCCGAACATCCGACCGTGATCTCGGTGGGCGGTCGGTTGTTCGCCGAGGCCACCGCGACCGCGCTGTCGGTCGGCGCAGAT
>JANNWO010000229.1:0-7640 GCA_031408395.1 Sphingomonadales bacterium
AAGCGCCGCCCTGCTCCTCCAGCAAGGACCAGCGCCGACCAGCCGTGCAACCTTACGCCTTCGCTTGCGTCAGCAGCGGCAGATTGCGGATGCGCTTGCCGGTCGCCGCCGCCAGCGCGTTGGCGAGCGCGGGGCTGGCGGGCGGCAGGCCGGGTTCGCCGATCCCGCCGGTCTTGGCCCCGCTCTCGATGAAGTGCACATCCACCGCAGGCGGCGCGTCGGCGAGCTTGAGGATCGGGTAGTCGCCAAAATTGCTCTCGACGACCGCGCCCTTATCGAGCGTGACCTGCTCCCCGATCGCCGAGGAAAGCCCCATGATTACGCCGCCCATGATCTGGGATTCGGCATTCAAGGGGTTCACTGTGGTGCCGCAATCGACCACGGCCCAGGCCTTCAGGACCTTGGGGCTGCCGTCTTCTTTGACGCCCGCCTCGATCACCTCGGCGACAACCGTGCCGAAGCTCTCGACGATGGCGATTCCGCGCCCGACGCCTTCCGGGAGGGGCGACCCCCAGCCGGCGCGCTTGGCGACCATGTCGAGCGCTGCGAGGTGCCGCGATCCCTCCGGCAGGTGCTTGCGCCGGAACTGGTAGGGATCATCGCCAGCTGCCGCCGCCAGCTCGTCCATGAAGCTTTCGGTGTAGAAGCCGAGCTGGGTCGCGTTGACCGAACGCCACGGCCCGTCGATCTGGTTTGACTGGTAGGCGAAGTGACGGCGCGAGGTCGCGGGGAGGTTGTAGATGAAGGGCACCTCGCCTTCCGCATTTCCGCTCTGGGCGTAATCGATGCGCAGGGCCGTGATCTTGCCGTCCTTGAGCGAGCCCTTGAGCTTGGCCAGCGACTGCGGGCGGTAGGTACCGTGGCGCACCTCTTCCTCGCGGCTCCAGATGAGCTTGACCGGATAGGGCACTTGCTTCGCCAGCACCGCGACTTGGTCGATGATCTCGACCAGATCGGGAAAGCGCCGACCGAAGCCGCCGCCCATGATCATCGGCGTGAAGACCACCTTGTCGACGTCGAGCCCCGCGGCCTTGGCAGCCTTGGTGCGCGTGGTGAGCGGGTCCTGCATACCGCCCCAAAGGTGGAGCGTGCCGTCCTTGAAGTGGCCGGTGAGCGCGAAGGGCTCCATCATCGCATGGTGGAGGAACGGGACGCGGTATTCAGCCTCGACGAGTTTGACGCCAGCAACCCCGAAGGCTGCATCGACATCGCCCGAGCCGCCCTCGTTGTCTGCCTTGCCGCCCGCGATGAGCTTGGCTTGCGCGCCGTAGATCGCCGGGGTCGAGACCGCTGCATGGCCGCCGTCCGAGAACTTCGGCGCAAGCGCGGCGAGGCCCTTTTGCGCCTGCCAGTATCCCTTGGCGACGACGATCACGGCATCGGGCAGCTTCACCACTTTCTCGACGCCCTTGACGGCAAGCGCCGGGGCTTCGTCGACGGACTCCAGTTTGCCGCCGCGCACCGGGGCGGCCGCGATCGTGGCGACGCGCATGTCGGGGAGCGTGAAGTCGATGCCGTAGACCGCGCTGCCATCGACCTTGGCGGGAATGTCGCGGCGGACGATGGGCTTGCCGATCAGCTTCCACTGGTCGCGGGTCTTGAGCACCGGTTCGCTCGCAAGCGACCGTTCAGCCGCACCAGCCGCGAGCTCGCCGTAGCGCAGCGACTTGCCGGACTTGGCGTGAGTGACCTTGCTGTCGGCGGCGGTGAGCTCGCTCGCTGGCACGCCCAGCCGGTCGGCCGCTTCCTCGATCAGCGCCGCGCGCACCGCCGCGCCGGTCTTGCGCATCGCGATTTCGCCGGTGAAGCGGATCGCCGAAGAACCGCCGGTGATCATCAGCGGCATCGAGCGCGCCATAATGCCGAGGACGGCATCGGGCAGCAGGCCCGCGAGGGTCTCGCCCGCCATCGACGGCAAGAAGCCCTTGGCCAGCGCGACGTTGGCGAAGGCCAAGTCGGCGGGGGCTTGTTCGATCTTGACCTTGTCCCATGCGGCATCGAGCTCGTCGGCAAGCATCTGGCCGAGCGCCGTTTGCGAGCCCTGGCCGAAGTCGATATGCGGCGAAAAAACCGTGACCGTGTCGTCCTCGGCGATTTTCATCCAAGTCTGGAAGCCGTGCTCGCCTTCACCCACGGTGAGCGACTTGGCCTTTGCCTTGGCCGAGCTGTCGGTAAACCACACGCCGAACAGGCCGCCGCCGACGACGAGCGCAGAACCGATCAGGAAGATGCGGCGCTTCACGCCCTTCTTCTTGGGCTTTTCCGCCGGAGCGGCAGCTTCGGGCAGCTCGAGATCGGGATTGGGGTTGTCGGCCATTATGCTTCTCCCGCTTGCGCGGCTGCGCCGGTCGCTGCCAGAATCGCCGTGCGGATGCGCGGATAGGTGCCGCAGCGGCAGATGTTGGTCATCGCCTCGTCGATCTGGTCATCCGATGGCGATCCGACCTTTTCGATCAGCGCCACGGCAGCCATGATCTGGCCCGACTGGCAGTATCCGCATTGCGGCACTTGCGCTTCGATCCACGCCTGTTGCACCTTGTGGAGCGTGCCGTCAGCGGCCTTGAGGCCTTCGATGGTGGTCACCGACTTGCCGGCGATGTCGCTGAGCGGCACGCTGCACGAGCGCGTCACCGCACCATCAACATGCACCGAACACGCGCCGCAGGCGGCGATGCCGCAGCCGAACTTGGTCCCGGTCATGCCAAGATCGTCGCGGAGAACCCACAGAAGCGGCGTGTCGGCGTCTGCCTCCACGTTGACAGACTTGCCGTTGACGGAAAATGCGATAGCCACTGGCGGCTCCCCCCGCTGATTGATGTCAAGTCTCTCATAGCAACCCATCTGGCTTGCCGCCACGGGAAAGACGCTTTTCCCAACAAGCCATCCGCGCGCGGTGCGGTCAAGTGGACGGATGTCCAATTAAATGTTCCGCGCGGCCATCTTCATTCGTCGACGCCCAAGAGGCTTTCGACGAACGTGGGTATGTCCCAACCTCGACATAGGGTGGCTTTTCAGGTCAAGCGCCCGCCATGATCCCCACCATTTTCGCCAAGTCTCTGCTGCGCAGTGCCGCCGCGCTGGCCCTGATTGCCAGCTCCTCCGCGCCCGCTCTGGCACAGGACCCAAGCTCGCAGCCGCCTGCATCAGAGGCTCGCGCCGAGGCTGCGGAGTCCACCACCCGCAGCACCTTCCTTCCCGAAGACTTTGCCCGCTTCGCTCCGCGCAGCGCCTTCGACATGGCGCGCAACGTGCCCGGCTTCGCGGTAAGCAACGGTGACGATGCACGCGGCCTTGGACAGGCTAACACCAACGTCCTCATCAATGGCCGCCGCATCTCGGGTAAGGCCAACGGGCCGGTCGAGGCGCTGCGGCGCGTGCCCGTGGAGGACGTTTTGCGGCTGGAACTTGTCGACGGGGCGAGCCTCGATATCGGCGGCCTCAACGGACAGGTGCTCAACGTGGTCACCCGCGCGACCGGACGGGTCAGCGGACAGTTCCGCTACCAACCCGAGATCCGCAGCTTCGGCACGCCCGCCAGGTTGCTTCAGGGCAACGTGGCCCTCGCGGGGAGCAGCACAAAAAGCGAATGGACACTTGCGCTGCGTAACGAATCCAACCGCCGCGGCGCGCAAGGCCCTGAAGAGGTGTTCGACCGCTTCGGCGCGTTGACCGCCGTTCGCGACGAGCAGTCCAATTTCAACAATGACCGCCCGAGCCTCTCAGGCTCCTTCGCCCGCACCGCCGACAACGGCAATATCCTCAATCTCACCGGCCAGGCCCAAGGCTATATCTACCGCGAGAGCGAGATATCATTCCAGCGCCCGCCCGGCGGCAGCGTGGAGCGCACTCGCAGACTGCGACGCACCGAGGACGAGTTCAGTTATGAACTGGGCGCGGATTACGAGTTCCGGTTTGGGCCCGGACGGCTCAAGCTGATCGGCTATCGCCGCTCGGAGGACACTCCGTTTTCCAGCGCTGTGGTAACCGAGTTCACCGATGCCCGTGCGCCGCAGGGCTCGTTGTTCGTGCGCCACGCCACATCGGGCGAGTCGATCCTGCGCTCGGAATACACGGTCAAGGCGGGCGGCGGGAACCTTGTCGCCGCACTTGAAGGCGCGCGGAACTATCTCGGCATCGTTTCGACCCTGTCGGAACGCGATGGGGCAGGCGTGTTGCAGCCTGCCAATCTGGCCGGCGCGACTGCGCGCGTTGACGAGGATCGCGTCGACAGCGGCCTGACCTGGAGCCGCGCGCTAGCCAAGAGCCTCCAGCTCCAGATTTCGGCCGGGGCCGAGTATTCGCGGATCAGCCAGACCGGGCCGCTCGGCCTGACGCGGGCCTTCTGGCGTCCCAAAGGCTTCGCCTCGCTCGACTGGAAGCTGGCGGGCAATCTCAACCTTGCCGGACGCATCGAGCGTGTGGTGGGCCAGCTCGACTTCTTCGACTTCATCGCCTCGGTCGATGTCGACCAGGACCGCACCGACGCCAGCAACGCCAACCTCAAGCCTGAACAAAGCTGGGTCTACGATCTCGAGGCGAGCTGGCGGATGGGCAAGTTCGGCTCGGTCACCGTCAGCGGCTATCTTAACAACCTCACCGACGTCGTCGACCAGATCCCGCTGCCCGGCGGCGGGCAGGCGCCTGGCAACCTGCCTTCGGCGCGGATCTACGGGGTGGAAACGCAGGCCACCATGCTCTCCGACGGGCTGGGCTGGCGAGGTACGCGGCTCGATTTCAGCCTGGCGCTGGCCCGAAGCGCCGTGCGCGATCCGCTGCTCGGCATCACCCGCGAAATCTCCAATAACGAGCTGCTCTCGACCGAATTCAGGCTCCGCCACGACATCCCTGACACCCCATGGGCTTTCGGGACCCGCGGCGAGTGGATGAAAAACGCACAAGCGGTGCGGCTCAATGAGGTTTCGCTCAACCAGCCGAGCTTCGCGCAAGTGTCCGCCTTCGTCGAGCACAAGGACGTCGCGGGCCTGACCGTGCGCGGCCGAGTCGGCAACCTCACGAACCAGAAGGACCGCTTCCAGCGCACCGTCTTCACTGACCGCGCCGCAGGCATCGCCGCTTTCAGCGAACGGCGCGAGCGGCGCTTCGGGACGATCTTCAGCCTCGATATCGAGGGTTCGTTCTAGGCTTGCCGAGGTTGAACACGCTTCGTAAGCGGAGGGGCGACACGAGAGGATCGTCCCATGGCTCACACCACTCCAGCCCTTCCCCGTATTCGTTCATGGCTATTCGCGCCGGGCGACAGCGAAAAGAAGATGGGCAAGGCGGAAAGCAGCAACGCCGATATTGCGCTGCTCGACCTCGAGGATTCGGTCGCGCCCGAGAACAAGGCGGCGGCGCGTGCAATGGTCGCCGAGCATATCGCGGCCTCGACCAACCGCAGACGGTTGTGGGTGCGGATCAATCCGCTAACTAGCCACGAGAGCATCGCCGACCTAGCTGCGATCCTACCCGCGCAACCGGGCGGCGTGTTCTTGCCAAAGGCCGAAGGGGCGGCGGACATCACGCAGCTCCACCACTATCTGACCGCGCTTGAGGCCGCGAACGGCATCCCGCTAGGTCGCACGCTGATCGCTGCGCTGGTCACCGAAACGGCGGCGGCAATGTTCAAGACCGGCGATTATGCGGGCGTCTATCCGGGCAAATCGCGGCTGGCGGCGATGAGCTGGGGCGCTGAGGACCTTTCCTCGGCACTAGGCGCGCGCGAGCAGCGGGGACCGGACGGCGGATATTCGCACACCTACGAGATGGCGCGCAGCCTGTGCCTGATCGGCGCTAGCGCGGCAGGCGTCGCCGCGATCGAGACGGTGCAGCCAGAATTCCGCGATCTCGAAGCGCTTGAAGCGCGCGCCAAGTCGGTGCGCGCGCAGGGGTTCCGCGGGATGCTGGCGATCCACCCTGCGCAGGTTGATCCGATCAACGCCGCCTTTACGCCAAGCGGCGAGGAACTCGCCCGTGCGAGGGCGGTGGTGCAGGCCTTCGCCGAGCATCCCGGTGCAGGCGTGGTGGCGCTGGGCGGCGCGATGCTCGACCGCCCGCACCTGGCGCTAGCGCAGCGGCTGCTGGCCGAAGCAGAGGCGCTTTAGGATAAAACACTTTCCTACTTGAACCGATTTGGTCAATTTTTAGCGCGACTCATCCCGAACAAGGAACGCGCCCCATGCCCCTGATCGAAACTCTCATCGGCCCCATCACCTCGATCATCGACAAGATCATTCCCGATAAGGAAGCGCGGGCCAAGGCCAAGCTGGAGTTGCTCACGCTGCAGGGCAGTCAGGAAATGGAGATGATCGAAGCACAGCTCCAAGCGATCGTCGCCGAGGCGAATTCGAAAGACCCCTGGACCAGCCGCGCGCGCCCGAGCTTTCTCTATGTGATGTACGTCCTGCTGCTGGCCGCGCTGCCGATGGGGGTGCTGAGCGCCTTCAACCCAAGCGCCGCGCGCGACATTGCGGCGGGGATGAACGCCTACCTCACCGGACTTCCCGAGCCGCTCTACGCGCTGTTCGGCACCGGCTACCTCGGCTACACCGCCGCGCGCCAGTGGGGTAAGGTAAAGGGGGTGGACCGGTAGGCGCACAAGCCCTGAGAATCCAGTTTGACATCCCCGTAACCACGGGCAATCATCAGATTGGATTTTCAGGATTTTCCAATGGACTGGCTATCTGTGTTTTTCGGTGCTTCGGGTCTTATTACCGGCGTTCCAATGGTGATGTTCCCGGCCCGCAAACGAAGAAACGCGATCAAGACCCGAAAGGCTCGGCTTGCCGAATTGCAGGCGGGATCACGTGAGCGCTTCTTTGAGGAGCGTCGTTCGATCGAAGCCTACCCGCCACCGAGCTCAGACCGGAGAATGCGGCTGGCAGGGGTCGCACTGATGCTTGGTGGGCTTTTTCTGCTTGTGATGGCTGTCCACCCCAAGCCTTGAAAACGCCTGCTCGCACGCACTTCCCCGCGCTGCGCCTTCCCGCTATCCCCTCGATCATGACCAACCTCGTCTACGTCCTCAACGGCCCCAACCTTAATCTCCTCGGCACGCGCGAGCCGGAGATTTATGGCACCACCACGCTCGATGACATTGCCGGAATGCTCGAAGACCGTGCCCGCGAACTCGGGCTCGAAATCGACATGCGCCAGACCAATCATGAAGGGATGTTGGTCGACTGGCTGCACGAGGCGCAGGCCGAAGGCGCGCGCGCGGTGCTGCTCAACGCGGCGGCTTACACCCATACATCGGTAGCGCTGCTCGACGCCATCAAGGCGATCCGCACACCGGTGATTGAGGTCCACCTCTCCGACCCCAAGACCCGCGAAAGCTTCCGACACCTCTCCTATGTCGGCATGGCTGCGGCGATGACGGTCGAGGGGCACGGCGCGGAATCCTATCGCATCGCGCTCGAAGCTGTGGCGTCGGGCGCGGTCTGACCTCCCGGCATTTCGTCACCCAACTTTCACATTTTGCACCCTTGCCACTTGCCAGCCGCAATTCGCGGCAATAGTCCGGCGCGCTCTAAGGGCGCAGCAATCACTGCACAGGACTTCTATAAGGGGCACACATGGCAAACGACGCTGGCCAAGGCAGCAAGTCGAACGGGCGCAAGTCGGGCATGAACATCGACACCGCT
>JANNWO010000230.1:0-16395 GCA_031408395.1 Sphingomonadales bacterium
GCCGAGACAAGCCCCGCCGCGCCCGCGCCGATCACCACCAGATTGCGGTCGAACTTGGCCGGGCGCTTGAAAGCGGCATAGACCTTGCGCCGCTGGATCACTCCGATCACCAGCTTGGCAAGCCACGGCGCGAGGCCGAGCAGCACGAAGCTCCCCAGTACGCCCGGCGAAGCAATGCCAGACAGGCTCTCAATCTGCGCCAGCTGCGTGCCGGCGTTCACATAGACGATGGTGCCGAGCAGCATCCCCAATTGGCTCACCCACATATAGGTTAGCGTGCGGATGCGGGTGAGGCCCATCACCAGATTGACGACGAAGAACGGGAAGGCGGGAATCATCCGCAGGCTGAACAGGTAGAACGCCCCGTCGCGGTCGACCCCGGCGTTGATCGCCTTCAGCCGCTCGCCAAACCGCGCCTCGATGCTGTCGCGCAGCACATAGCGAGAGGAGAGGAAGGCGAGGGTCGCGCCCAGCGTGGAGGCGAAGGAGACGAGAATGGTGCCCGTCACCACCCCGAACAAAGCTCCCGCAGCGATTGTCATCAGCGCCGCGCCCGGCAGCGATGCGGCGGTGACCGCAACATAGACCGCAAAGAACCCGGCGAGCACCGCCGCGGGATTGTCGGCGTAGAAAGCCTCCCACTGCGCGACGCCGTCCTTGATCCCGGCAAGCGTCAGGTATTGCCCGAGGTCGAGGACGAAATAGGCCGCCACGACAGCGGCGAGCGCGGCAAGAATGGCAAGCTTCTTCACAAATGACCCCTCAAGCGCCCACCAGTGCAGCGTATTTGGCGATCCAGCCTTTGTCGATCCGGTGCTTGAGAGCAAGCACCCATGCGCCTGTCGCGGCGAGCGGGCCAAAGCTGGCAATCGCTCCGCCATCGCCGGTGTTCATCAGGTAGAGGTTGTTCCAGCGCGGGCGATAGGTGCGCGGCGGCGGCTCGCCCGCCAGCGCCGCCCGCAGGTTGGCGGCAAGCACCGGCCCGGCGAAGACCGCGTGGACGCCCGAATGTGGCAGCGCCCGGTCAGCGCGCGCGGCGACGTCTCCGGCGGCGAAGATGTGGGGGTGCGAAAGCGAGCGGTGGTGGGCATCGATCGCCATGAATCCGGCGGTGTCCGCGGCGATCCCGGAGGCGCGCACCCATTGCGGCGCGGCACTGCCTAACGCGGCGACGACGAGATCTGCGGGTTCGAGCGACCTTGCGCCCGCCATCAGCGCCCCGCCTTCGAACCGCACATCCTCGGCGATTACCGCGATGCCCTGCCGGGCGAGCGCCTTGGCGACCCGCCGCCGCACCGCCGGGGCAAAGTCCGGAAGCAGGCCGCTAGCGCCCGCCGCCAGCGTCACCTGCGGCTGGGTGGACGCGGCGGCTAGGTTGCGCAGGGCGAAGGCGAGCTCCACGCCCCCCGCCCCGCCGCCTGCGACCACCACGCGGGACAATGCTGGCCCAGGCGTAAGTAGGGCGGCGATCCGTTCGACGAAGGCGCTGATCGGGCGGATGTCGATCAGGCGCGGATCATCGCCCAGCAGCGCCGCGCCGCGACCCTCGCCGCCAGTGTCGAAGGAGGCGAGCTTGAAAGCGATCTCTCCGCCGCCAGCCGTGCGCACCACCCGCGCCTCGGGGTCGAGCCCGGTGGAGCGGTCAAGCAGCAGCTCCACTCCAGCACGCGCCGCCAGCGCGGCCAGATCGACCACTCCCTCGCCCTGGCCATGCTGTCCCGCCAGCCACCCGGGCACCATGCCCGAATAACGCAAGGTGGGCTCCGGCGTGAGCAGCACGCAGCGCACGCCTGCGGGCACCCCCCGGCGGATGAGGTCGGCAAGCACCGCGACATGGGCATGGCCGCCGCCCACCAACAGCAGCCCCGCCTCCTCGCCAACGCCTGATGCCTCGCAGTCCGTCATCACCTTGGCTTCATCGCGGCCCATTCAGCCAAGCGCAAGCTTTGCACATTAACGGTTTTGTGATACAACATCACGTCGCTTCCCCTCAACCCATGCACGTATCTTCAGGGATTTGCAGAGATTTCCTGGCGCCTGTACTGCAAGTCCGCCGGTCGATTGACGGCTTGCAGCGCACAACCTTTGCCATAGAAGCAACATATCACCGGCGCGCGCCATCTGGCCGGGCCATGACACGCACCATACCCGGTTTCGGACGGAAAGGCTCCAATGGCAGGTGAAGGCCAAAGTTACGGCTCACAGATTTCGCTGGTGAAGTTCTTCAGGATTTTCTTCGACATCCTGAGGCCCGAAAGCAATTTCTACTGGCTCGCCGCCATCTACGGGATCGGCATCAGCTTGCTGAGCCTGGCGACACCGATATCGGTGCAGATGCTGATCAACACCATCGCCAACACCGCGCTCACCGCGCCGCTGGTGGTGCTGTCGCTTACCTTGTTCGGCCTGCTGCTGGTCTCGAGCCTGCTCTACGCTTTGCGCGTCCATATGATGGAGATCTTCGCGCGGCGCTTTTACGCACGCATGGTGGCGGAGATTTCGCTGATCTCGGTCTACGCGCAAAACCCGTTCTTCGGCGACGCCAAAAAGAGCGCGCTGTTCAACCGCTATTTCGACGTGGTCTACGTCCAGACCGCGATCCCGATCCTGTTCATTGGCGGCTTCACCACCCTGCTCCAGATCGCGGTCGGTTTCGTGCTTGTGTCGCTTTATCACCCCTATTTCCTCGGTTTCACGCTGGTGATGATCGCGCTGATCTGGGTCGTGTGGCTGTCGTGGGGCAGCGTCGCGCTGCGCACCGGGGTCGATGTCAGCCATGCCAAGCACGCCACCGCCGGCTGGCTCGAGACGATCGGCAATTCCAACGGCTTCTTCAAGTCGCAGCGCCGCATCGACTACGCGCTCGACAAGACCGACGATCACACCCGCGCCTACATCACCGATCGCAAGCGGCACTTCCGGCACCTGTTCTCGCAGACCATAGCCTTCCTCGTCATGTACGCAGCGGCGAGCGCCGCGCTTCTGGGGCTCGGCGGGTGGCTGGTGATCCAGAACGAGCTGACGCTGGGCCAGCTGGTCGCGGCCGAGCTGGTTCTCTCGGCGGCCTTCGTCGGGGTGTCGCAGCTCGGCAGCTATCTGGGCTATTTCTATGACCTGTTCGCTGCGGTCGAGGAAATCTCGCACTTCTACGACGTCGAGCAGGAGCAGCCCAAGGGCGCCGATCCCTTCGACGGACCCGACCACACCATCGTCATGCGCGGCGTCGGCGGGCGGGCGCGGCATGAGGAAGTGCGCTTCGATCTCGAGATCCCGAGCGGCGCGATCATCATGGCTGCCGCCAGCCAGCACGGGGTGCAGCGGTTGTTCACCAACATCCTGAAGCTCCACGACCTGCCGCAGGGCGGGATCGCCACTTTGGGCGGCATCGACATCAAGGCGATCGAGACGCATTACCTTCGCAACAACGTCCACGTTCTTGACCGGCCCACGATCGTCGAGATGACGATCCGCGAATACCTCGCGTTGTCTTGCCCCGACACCGCGCCGCAGCGGATGGTCGCGGCGCTCGATACGGTGGGCCTTGCCGATACCATCGCGACCCTGCCCAAGGGCCTCGATACGCCGCTCGCCTCGACTGGCTACCCGCTCTCGGCGGTCGAGCTCCAACAGCTGAAGCTCGCCAACGCGCTGCTCGAACGCCCGCGCATTCTCGTGCTCAGCCGATTGTTCGACCTGCTCGATCCCGAACCGATCGAGCGCGCCGTCGCCGAGCTGCGCGCCCAGGCCTTTTCGACCGTGATCTACTTTACCAACCGCCGCATGGATCTCGGCTTCGACCGCTTCCTCTATCTCGAGCCCCAGCGGCAGCGCTATTTCGACACCTTCGATGAGGCCAGCGCCGCGATGGAATTGCCCAATCCCAGGGCCAATCCCAAGGCCCCGTCCAAGGGAGGTGCATGACATGGGGACCCGCAAGGAAGACATGGCGCACTTCACCACGCTCGCATCGATCAAGGTGCCGCGGATCATGCGGGTGGTGTTCATGCTGGTGCTGGTGGCGATCGTCGCCGCAGTCGCTTTCCTCATCTACGTGCCGTGGGTGCAAACCACCTCGGGGCGCGGGGTTGTCACCACGCTCAGCCCCAACGAGCGCAAGCAGGACATCAACGCGCTGGTGCCGGGCCGGATCGAGGAATGGTACGTGCGCGACGGCAGTTCGGTGAAGAAGGGCGACCCGATCGTCCGCATCGCCGACATCGACCCCAACCTGATCGAGCGCCTGCAATCCGAACGCCGCCAGATCGTGCTGCAATTGCAGGCCGCCCAGTCCGCGCTTGCCACCGCCGAGATCGACGTGCGCCGCTCGCGCGAGTTGTTCGAGGCGGGGCTGTCAGCGCGGCGCGATTACGAGCTGGCGCAGATCAAGGTCGCCGACCTGCAAGGCAAGGTTGCCGCCGCAGAGGCCGACGTGAACCGCGCCGACGTCAGCATCTCGCGGCAGTCCGAACAGATCGTGCGCGCGCCGCGTGATGGTTTCATCCAGAGCCTCAACGCGGGGGACGCGGCGACCTTCATCAAGGCCGGCGACGTGCTCGCGACCTTCGTGCCCGACGGCGCGGAGCGGGTGATCGAGATCTTCATCGACGGGCGCGATGTCGCGCTGGTGCGCCCGGGCGATCAGACCCGCATCCAGTTCGAAGGCTGGCCCGCGGTGCAGTTCTCCGGCTGGCCCTCGACCGCGATCGGCACCTTCGGGGGCCGGGTGATCGCGGTCGACCGTTCGGCGCAGACCGATGGCCGCTTCCGGGTGCTGATCGCCGAAGAGAACCTCGACGGCTATGGCTGGCCCGAGGAACGCTACGTCCGCTTTGGCGCGGCGGTGCAGGCCTTTGTGCTGCTAGAGACGGTGCCGGTCGGCTACGAGATCTGGCGCCAGCTCAACAACTTCCCGCCCCAATTGACGGCGGCGGAAAGCACCGGGCAGACCAAGTGACGATGGCGCGCGGGTCGGTGACGAGGCTTTTGGGCAGCGGCGCTGCTGCGCTGGCGCTGGCGCTCGCCCCTGCGCCGGCGCTTGCGCAGGACATCGCGCCTAACGCAGAACCCATGGACGTGGCGCTGAAAACAGGCCCGCTGCTGCCCGAGGAAGTGCTGCGCTCCTCGGCGCTCACCTTCCCCTCGATCCTCGAGGCGTTTGAGCGCGAGGCCGCCTCCCGCTCCGACCAGCTCGCCGCCGACGGCGCCTTCGACCTGATGCTCAAGGGCGAATACTACGACCGCCTCACCGGCTTCTATTCGGGCGGCTTCGGCAAGGTCGAGGCGCGCCAGCCGCTTCGCCCTTACGGCGCGGAGGTCTTCGGCTCGTACCGCGTCTCGAACGGCGATTTCCCGACCTACGAGAACTACGATTACACCAACCAGCTTGGCGAGGTGAAGGTCGGCGCGCTGTTCTCGCTGCTGCGCGGGCGCGATATCGACGGCCGCCGCTTCGCCATCGAGGACACGCGCCTTGCTGCCAGCCAGGCGCAGCTCGATGTGCTGCTGGTGCAATTGAACGTCCAGCACGAATCGCTGCGCGCCTATTGGCGTTGGGTCGCAGCGGGCCAGGAAATCTACGTTTTCGAGGAGCTGCTCGAGATCGCCGAAGCGCGCCAGATCGGCCTCGCCCGCGAGATCAAGGAAGGCGCACGGGCGCGCATCGCGCTCACCGAGAACGAGCAGAACCTGCTGCGCCGCCGCACGCTGCTGGAACAGGCGCGGCGCGAATTTGCCACCGCGTCCAATTCGCTGGGCTTCTATCTACGCGGCAGTGACGGGCAGATGGTGGTCCCGAACCGCGAGATGCTGCCCGATATCAAGCGGATGAAGGCCGTCCCCCCCGCCGAGGTGCTGGCCGCGACGCCGCTCACCGACGTGATCACGGCCCGGCCCGAACTCCAGACGTTCAAGCTCGCGCTCGAACGCGCCAACAACAAGGTGGCGCTGCGCAGCAACGACCTTGAGCCCACGCTCGATGCGAGCGTCGAGCTGTCGCGCGATTTCGGCCAGATCGGTCCGGGCGGTCCGGGCTTCGATTCGACCGACACGGTGGTGGGCCTGACCTTCAAGGTGCCGCTCCAGCGCCGCGAGGCGCGCGGGCGGCTGCAACGCGCCGAGGCCGAACTGCGCGAGACCGAGCTGCGCCAGCGCCGCATCGCAGACCAGATCACCACCGAGGTCAGCAACATCCTCGCCAACCTGTCGGCGGCGGTGAAACTCGCCAACCTTGCCGAGGCCGAGGTCAAGCAGGCCAATGAAATGGTCGCCGCGGAACGCACCCGCTTCCGGCTGGGCGCGGGCGAATTCTTCCTCGTTAACGCGCGCGAGGAAACCGCTGCCAACGCCCAGATCGGCGCAATCCGCGCCCAGCTTGCCGGGCGGCTGGCGGAAGCGAGCTACAATGCGGCCACGATGAACCTCAGGTCGCTAGGGCTCGAGTAAGGGCGGTCTTGCGCGTTTCGCCTTGCCAGATTCGGGCCGCAGATTTAAGTCGGCTGGAAGGGGAGCGGTCGCTTGAAATCATCCATTTTTGGGATTGTGGGCGCCGCTGCGCTCGTTTTGGTCGCCACCACGGCGAACGCGCAGGACGCGGCACCGCCAGTGCTCGCGTACGCTTGCGAACTCCACGTCTGGCCTGCCGACGCAGTGCGCTCGACCTATAGCGGCTGGTTCCACGGCGGGATCGTCGACGGCGCGGTGCAGGGGCGCGATGGCTACAAGAAACTGCCGGACAGCATCCTCACCCCCGAAGCGCAGCTGCGCACCTTGGGCGAGCTCGATCTGCCCGCCACGCTCAAGCTGACCGGCTACCGCGTTGTGCTCCACGACCAGCCGCTCCCCAGCAGCGTGATCCGCGCCACCAAGGGCCGCCTGATCGCCGATGCCGCCGCGCCCTGCTATGCCGAGCTTGTCACCGACGACGTGTTCTTCCAGCAGGACCTCATCGACGGGCGCTTCATCAAGGCGATCTTCCGCTTCCGCCAGTTCGACGGCGGCGACGCTCCGACCCGCAGTTTCGGCACCTATGTGCAATACCGCCTGACCCAGTTTCCGCCCGCCGAGCCCGAACAGCTCGACGCGGCGCTCGAGGAATTCCGCAAGGCCTACGGCGAGGCTGTGAAGGAATTCGGCGCGGCCCTCAACAAGCCAGCCAAGGGTAAGAAAGCCAAGCCGAAGGCATGAACAACGCAGGCACAACGTCTGCATGACAGGGGAACTATGATGAAACTGAAGATGTTGCTCGTCGCCGGGCTGGCCCTGAGCGCAGCGAGCCCTGCACTGGTCCACGCGCAGGAGGCACCCGCCTACGCGCCGAGCACCAAGGGCCTCATGCCCGCCGTTGCCGCCGATGGCTGCGAGCTGCACATCTGGCCGGCCGAGCGCATGAACTCGGTCACCACCGGCTGGCTCGGCGGTGGGCTGCTCGAAGGCGCCATGAATTCGGGCAAAGACGCCAACAACAAGACCCTGATGGCGAGCGCGCTCGACAGCCCAACGCAGCTCGACGCGCTGCAGGAGCTCGACCTGCGCACCCTGCTGCCGCTGACCGCCGGCACCACCATCATCCGCCACGAAGCGCCGCTCGAGCGCAAGACCATGAACAAGGTCAAGACCCGCCGCGGGGAATCGACCTCGAAGTGCTATTCCGAGCTGATCGTCGCCGACGTGTTCTACCAGAAGGCGGCGATCTACGGCCGCTCGCTGCGCACGCTGTTCATGGTCCGCCAGTTCGGTAACGACCAGACAATCGACAAGGAATACAAGGCCTGGGGCGGCAACGGCCTCAAACTCTTCCCGCCCAAGGAGGGCGAGGACGCGATCACGGCGCTCGATGAGCTGGTGAGCGTCTACAAGGCCAATTTCGAGGAATTCGCCAAGAACGCCCGCGTGCGCCTCGCCGCAAAGTAATCGCCGCTGGCAAGAATACGAAGGGGCCGCCGGAGCGCATCCGGCGGCCCTTTTTTTGCGTCGGCTGGGCGCGGGGGAGACGTTTTCGGCTTGTCGCACTTCAGTCGCGGGCAATCTGAGGTTGCTCATTGGGCCGAGCGCGCCCATGGGGAGCGCGACCCTCTCCACGTTGCGAGATCATCGCCTCATGACGACGAAAATGCTGACCGGGCTGCTAGCCAAACAAGGCGACAGCACCGAAGAGGCGCGCTGCACTCGCGGCGAACGATTGTTCCAGATCGCGTTCGGCGCGGTGCAATGGCCGTGGCTCTTGCGCAGCCTCTATGGCGGGACTCAGGCACAAAAGCAGGCGCTGCTGGCGCGGCTTGGGCTGGAGGCGGACGACTTGCCCCATCTCGGCAGCTGGAAGGCCGACACCTATCTGCTGCACCGCATCGTCGACATAATCGACGCTGAGCACCCGGCCAATGTGGTCGAGCTAGGCTCGGGGGCGACCTCGCTGGTGATCGCCAAGGCGCTTGCCATGCATGGCGGGGGCACCTTGCATTCCTACGACGGGCACGCCCCGTTCGTCACGGCGATGAGCGACTGGCTGGCCGAACATGATCTTGCCGCCGCCTTCCACCACGCGCCGCTCACTACCCGCGACGTGCGCTGGCCGGGGCTATGGTATGCGCTCACCGAAGTGCCCGGCTCGATCGACCTTCTGGTGATCGACGGGCCGCCCTGGGCCGTTCACCCCTTTGCACGCGGGATGGCCGAGCGCCTGTTCCCGCTAATCGCACCGGGCGGCACGGTGCTGCTCGACGACGCGGCCCGACCCGGCGAGCGCTACGTTGCGCGGCGGTGGAAGAAGGCGTGGCCCGATTTCGACTTCAGCTATGAAGGCGCTGGCACCAAGGGCCTGCTCGTGGGCCGTCGCCGCGGTTAGGGCTTTCCGCGCCCTAGAGCTTACCTCTAAGCGCCTGATAGGCCGCCGCCGACACGGTGTTGGCAAGGTTCAATGACCGGATCACGTCCGAACGCATCGGCAGCTTGAACAGGCGGTCGGCATAGCGGTCGATGATCGGCTTGGGGATGCCCTTGGTCTCCTGCCCGAACACCAGCATGGCATCCTCCGGATAGTCCGGCTGGTAGAAGCTCGTCGCGCCGAATTCCTCGAACAGGAACAATTGGTCGGGACGCGGAGCACGGGCTTCAAGGAACGCCTCCCAGCTCGCATATTCGGTGAGGCGCACATGCGGCCAGTAGTCGAGGCCGGAACGCTTCACGCGGCTGTCGCTGATCTCGAAGCCGAGCGGGTGGATCAGGATCAGCTCCATATCCAGCGCCACACAGGTGCGCCCGATTGCCCCGGTGTTGCCGGGGATCTCGGGCTGGATCAGGACGATGGCGGTCATGGTCGAGGGGCCGATTCGAGATAGGCGCGCAAGGCGGAGAAATGCGAACAGCCGGGCTGAGGCCGCACCGCTGGCGCAGTGGGCAATCGCGCCGCCATCGCCTGCGCCATGGCGGGCGGGGTCCAGTCATCCTCGCTCCCCTGCCAGATCGTCACTGGCTGATGCACTTTGCCAAGCTCGGCCGACCAGTCTGCGACATATAGCAGGATTTCGGACAGATAGGCGGCGCGCTGATCTCGCAGGCTGGCGCGCAGCGACTGTGCCAGGTGCCGGACAAAGTGCGGATCAGCCGCCAGTTCGCGGTCTGCCCCGCGCGCGTTCGCCAGCAGCGCCGCTGCCATGCGCGCAGGCGCCAACCCGGCCAGCTGCGCCTGCAACCATGTGAGAGCCGCAAACGGTCGGCGCCCCGCCAGTGCCGCGCGAAACACCGGAGCGCCTGCCATGCCGTCCAGAAAATCCCCCAACCCGAGCGGTCCGGCTGGCGATACGAGATCGATCTGCTGCACCCGCGCACCGAGATGGGGGGCCACCCGCAGCGCCGCCGCCCCGCCAAGCGAGAAGCCTACCAGCCGCAACGCGCCATCGGGAAACTGCACGGCGATCTGATCAGCAAGGCGGGCGAAATAGCCATTCTCAGGCCCAGCGGCGAGTGCGTTGCCCCGTTCGATCACATGGAAATGCCGGGTCTGCGCAGCAATTGCCGGTCCGAAGCTGGAAAGCTCCCCCGCCGATCCCGGCAAGCCATGGAAATAGACCGTGTGTTGGCCGGGATTCGCCATAAGACCTCCCTCAACCATCGATAATCTGCCCCACCGCGCCTGAATTGTCGGGGATTTCGGGCTGGATGAGGATGATGGCGGTCATTGTAGCGAGCGTGAGATGATAGGATCGCAGCGGCGCGGCATGATCAATAGATGCCAGTCGCCAGCCGCTCCAAGGCCTTCGGATGGATCGCCGTCCCGTCAGGCAGTTGGCCGCGCTTCAGTGCTTCGGCATGCTGCTCCGAACTAAATCCGACCATTTTCGCGCATAGCTTTGGCGAACCGGAGAACGACTTGATGGTTTGTTCGTGAACAGGCGTGCCCAATCCTTTGCTTTGTGCGCGCATGATGCCGGACACTTCCCACATCAGCCGGTTGGCCTGCCGCGCGTCTGCCAAGGCAAGCTGCAAATCGCCGCGCAGGCTCTCACGCACCGGGCCGTTCGCCGGGTTCAGGAGCGATAACCGGTCCCACGCGGCGAGCTCTTTGTCCTGACCTTCGTAAAGCTTGTCGAAGGCGAATTCGATGAGGCTGAAATGCATCATCTTTTCGGGGCCGAACACTTTGGTGATGAGCGGCCGCGCAACGTCGATCCCCGGATCGTCCATGATGTTCTGTTCAGGCACGCGGACCCAGCCGAGTGCCGACTGGTCGATTCGTTCCTGTGACAATGCCTCGCCAACCCGCTCCAGCCGATCGAGGATGCACGGACCCATGCGCTGCCGCATGACGGCCAGTTCCGCACTGTTGTGCAGCGCCCCGGCAATGCCCTCCACCTGGATTTTTGCGCGAGCGTGCTCTTCGCGGTCGGCGAACCATTCCTGGAGCAGCTGGGCGACCAACACGCCCATCACGACCACAAGAAATTCAAGAAAAAGCAGTTTGGCAGTCTGCATCACAGCCACGCGTTTCATCCCGGATTTTAACGCTGCAAGCATTCCGCCAAACTCCCCATTGATCCCCCCTACGAAGGTCGGTCAGCCCAGCTTGTCCTTGAGCAGCTGGTTCACCACCCCCGGATTGGCCTTGCCCTGCATCGCCTTCATCGTCTGGCCGACGAAGAAGCCGAACAGCGCTTCCTTGCCGCCGCGGTACTGTTCGACCTTGTCGGGGTTGGCGGCGATGATCGCGTCGACGGCTGCTTCGATGGCGCCGGTGTCGGAGACCTGCTTGAGCCCCTCAGCTTCGGCGATTTCGGACGGATCGCGGCCGGTCTTGAGGACGATCTCGAAGATCTCCTTGGCCTGCCCGCCGCTGATTTCGCCCTTGTCGGCCATCGCGAGGATGCTCGCCTGAGCGGCCGCTGTGGCGTTGGCGAGGTCGGCCCCCTCTGCATTGGCGCCGCCGAGCGCCTTGATCACGCCGGGCGCGACGGAGAGCGACCAGTTGGCGACCTGTGTGGCAACCGCCGCCTCGCCCTTGCCGATGGTCTTGGCCGTTTCAGCCAGCAGGGTTTCGAAGCGCGCAAAAGTCTCGACCTCGGCGGTCAGTTCGCGCGCGTTGTAGGGGGTGAGGCCGAGCACATCGGTGTAGCGGGTGCGCTTGGCGTCGGGCAATTCGGGCAAGCTGGCGCGGCATTCGGCGAGGAAATCTTCCTCCAGCACCAGCGGCAACAGATCGGGATCGGGGAAGTAGCGATAGTCGTGCGCGTCTTCCTTCGAACGCATCGTCCGGGTCGTGCCGGTGCCCGGATCGAACAGGCGGGTTTCCTGCACGATCTTTCCGCCAGCCTCCAGCACATCGACCTGCCGCATCGCCTCATGCTCGATCGTCTGCATGACAAAGCGCACGGAGTTGACGTTCTTGGTCTCTGTCCGCGTGCCGAGTTCGTCGCCGACTTTGCGCACGCTGACATTAACGTCGGCGCGCATCGAGCCTTCTTCCATGTTGCCGTCGCAGCTTCCGACATATCGCAGGATCGCGCGCAGCTTGCGCACATAGGCCCCGGCCTCGGCCGGCGAGCGCATGTCGGGGCGGCTGACGATCTCCATCAGCGCCACGCCCGAGCGGTTGAGATCGACATAGGACATGGTCGGGTGCTGATCGTGCATCAGCTTGCCTGCGTCCTGTTCCACGTGAATGCGCTCGATGCCGATCACCTTGTCGGCTTCGATCCCGGCCTTCTCGTCTGCCTCGATCAACAGCGATCCCTCGCCCACGATCGGGTGGTAGAGCTGGCTGATCTGGTAGCCCTGCGGCAAGTCGGCATAGAAGTAGTTCTTGCGGTCAAACTGGCTCCACACGTTGATCTGCGCGTCAATCGCCATGCCGGTGCGCACCGCCTGGCGGATGCATTCAGCGTTGGGGACGGGCAGCATCCCCGGCATCGCGGCATCGACGAGGGAGACCTGCGAGTTCGGCTCGGCGCCAAACGCGGTCGACGCGCCCGAGAACAGCTTGGAATGCGACGTCACCTGCGCGTGGACTTCAAGGCCGATCACGACCTCCCATTCGCCCGTGGCACCCTGAATGCGGTAGTTAGTCATTTCGTTTCCTCGTCCGTCTCGTCCGGATTGCGCGTGTCGAAGCGCGCTTCTCCGTGATCGACGTTCTTCCTTACCCAATTGGCGACCATGAAGGTCAACGGCACCGCGAGCGCGACTGCCATCCCGGCAATCCATAGCGGCAGATCGGCGTTCATGCTTCCGGCTCCGGCCTTGATGCTGGCGGCTTCACCCCCAGCCACCGGCGCGACAGCGCTTGGCCCGGCTTCTCGACCAGCCGATAGGTGATGGTAGCGGCGCCCACTACGAGCGCCAGCATGACCAGCGTCACCGCGTCCGACACCAGCGGCGCGGCATCGAGCACGGTAACCCCTTGCGGATCGACTTGGACCGCGACGATCCCGGTGATCTGGAACACCTCGCCCAGCCGGCCCTGCACGAATCCATGGATCATGTAGATCGAATAGCTGGTCATGCCGAGGAACTGGAAAACCCGCTCATGCAGCATCCGCGAGACAACGCCATTCTGGCTCGCCAGCACGAAGATCATCCCCGCGAATACCAGCGGCGCAAGGAAGGTCATTGTGCCGGACGCGAAGGACACGAAGGCGATGGTGGTGGCCAGTACCGCCAGTTCTTGAATATTTCCGCCCGCAGGACGCAGCCGGAGCCAGGCATGATAGGTGATGACCCCGATCCCGAAGCCGAAGACAGCGCGCACAAAGCCGCCCTCGAAGGTGACCAGCAGGTTGGACCTGGTGAGGATCAACGCAAGCGCCGCCGCGCCCGCCAACAATACGCTGACAAGCACAACCCGTTTGCGCGCACCAACGAAGACGAAGGCGAACACCAGATAGGTCCAGATTTCTGCTGCGATGCTCCACGCGGGTAGATTCCACCCCCTTGCGGTGCCGATCCCGAAGCTCTGGAACAGGAACAGGTTCTGGATCAGCGGCTCGATCGCGCGGGTCCCGCTGAAGGCATCACGCGTGACAAAGCTGGCGATCACGTCTCCGCCTACGACCAGCAATAGTTCGAGCGCAACGAACGCGAGCAGCACGAACAGGTGCAGGGGATAGATCCGGCCGAGCCGCAGCCCCATGAAGCGCGCGACCGACACCTCGCCGCCGCTCAGCCGCGCGGCGTAGGAATGGGTGATCACAAACCCGCTCAGCACGAAGAAATAATCTACGAACATCCAGCCGTTCTGCACCACCAGCAGGCTGGCGATGGTGCCGTTCGATTCATAGTGAAAGAGCACCACCAGTACCGCACAGATCCCACGCAGCGCATCGAGCACGTCGAAGCGCATCGCGGTTTCCGGCGAACCGGAGGTGTTCACCACCACTTCTCCGGCTGAGCTGTGAATTCTGCGCGCTGCTGGATGGCGAGGCCTGCATTAAGCACGCCCTGCTCGTCGAAAGGCTTGCCGACCAGCTGGAGGCCGAGCGGCAGGCCGTCGGCGTTGATCGTCGCTGGTACGCTCATCGCGGGCAGCCCGGCGAGGCTGGCGGGGACCGCGAAGACGTCGTTAAGATACATCGTCAGCGGGTCTTCGCTCATCGAGCCCAAGGGGAACGAAGCGGTCGGCGTGGTGGGCGCGAGGATCACGTTGCACTGCTCGAAGGCAAGCGCGAAGTCGCGGGCAACCAGTGCGCGGATCTTCTGGGCCTGCGTGTAATAGGCGTCGTAGAAACCCGCCGAGAGCACATAGGTGCCAATCAGGATGCGGCGTTTAACCTCGTCACCGAACCCGGCGGCGCGGGTCGCGGCGTACATGTCTTGCAGGCCGGAACCGTCGGGAAGATCGCGAAGGCCATAACGCACGCCGTCATAGCGGGCGAGGTTGGATGAGGCTTCGGCAGGGGCGACGATGTAATAGGCGGGCAGCGCATATTTGGTGTGCGGCAGCGACACGTCGACGATCTCGGCGCCTGCGTCCTTGAGCCACGCCTTGCCCTGTTCCCACGATTCGAGGATCGCCTGATCGGTGCCCTCCATGCGGTATTCGCGCGGGATGCCGACCTTCTTGCCGCGCAAGTCGGCGTTGAGGGCGGCTTCCCAGTCGGGGACGTCCATGTGCAGGCTGGTCGCGTCCTTGGGGTCAAAGCCCGCCATCGCGCCCAGCATGATCGCGCAATCCTCCACGGACCGCGCCATAGGGCCTGCCTGATCGAGCGAGGAGGCGAAGGCAACGATGCCCCAGCGCGAGCACCGCCCATAGGTCGGCTTGATCCCGCAGATGCCGGTGAAGGCCGCGGGCTGGCGGATCGATCCGCCTGTATCGGTGCCGGTCGCGGCAGGCGCAATGCGCGCGGCGACCGCCGAAGACGAACCGCCCGAGGAACCGCCGGGGCTCATCGGCTGGTTCGACCCGGCCTTCTTCCACGGCGAGGAAACATTGCCGAAATACGAGGTCTCGTTCGAGCTACCCATCGCGAACTGATCGAGGTTGAGTTTGCCGAGCATCCCCGCGCCCGCGTCCCACAGCTTCTGCGAAACGGTGGATTCGTAGCGAGGGGTGAAGCCTTCGAGAATGTGCGAGGCGGCGGTGGTCTGCACGCCGTTGGTGGCGAACAGATCCTTCATGCCGATCGGCACGCCCGCCATTGCGCCCAGCGCCTCCCCCGCGGCGCGCGCGGCATCCACCTTGTCGGCAGCGGCGAGCGCGTGGTCGGGCGTGGTGACGATGAAGGCATTGAGGGCGGCAGCCCCGGCGACGGCAGCATTAAAGCCTTCCGCCACCTCGCGCGCGGTGAAGCTGCCGGTGCGCACGCCGTCGCGGATGTCTTTTACGCCGAGTTGGGTCAGGTCGGTCATTCACTCTCTTCCGTCATCCCCGCGAAGGCGGGGATCCAGCAAACGTTTCCTGTCAAACCAGCGGTCAGCTGGACCCCTGCCTGCGCAGGGGTGACGGGAAAATGTTACTCGATCACCTTGGGCACGCCGAAGAAGCCATGTTCGGCCGCAGGCGCATTGGCGAGCACGTCGCCCTGCCTGCCGCCGCCGGTCAGCGGGTCGGCATCGATCACGTCATCGCGCAGGCGCAGCGTGTTGGGGATCACCGCCGCCATCGGCTCGATGCCCGCAGTGTCCACTTCGCCCAACTGCTCGACCCATTGGAGGATGCCGTTGAGCTCGGGCACCATGCGCGCAAGCTCGGCATCGTCCATGCGGATTCGCGCCAGAGCGGCGATCTTGGCGACGGTTGCCTTGTCGACCGACATGCTTGCCCCCGCCCCTTACTGGGCCGGCAGGCCGACGGGCGGCTCGCCCTGCGGAGCACCACCGGGCGCCTGACCCTGCGCCGCGCCACCTTGGGCACCGCCCTGCTGGCCCATCTGCTGTTGCATGGTCTGCTGGAGGATCTTGAGGTTCCGGTCGAAGGTCGCGCGGCTCAAGATGTCCACCACTTCGATGTCGAATTCGAGATCGGCATTGGGCGGGATCGGCGAGCCCGGGGGCGGGGTTGCGCCATAGCCCTGATCAGCGGGGATGAAGAGCGTGTACTTGCCGCCCTTCTGCATCTGCTGGAGACCATTGAAGAAGCCGGGAATGGTCGCGCCTTCCTCGACCGGGAAGGGATTGCCGGCCGGGAACAGGCCCTGGACCGGGAGCGGGATGTCCTGCGATTCGTCGAAGACGGTGCCATCTGCGGCGAGCTTGCCCTTGTACTTGACGAAGACGACGTCGCCCTTGGCGACGTTAGGCCCGGTGCCCGCCACTTCGGTATCGACGCTGAGGCCGCGCGGCACGGCCGACCAAGCGACGCCCGCCCCCACCAGTACGGCGAGGACAACCCCGATCCACAGCTTGGTCAGCGAGCCCTTGGCGACGGGCTTGATCGGAACGCGGGTAATCTCGGTCATGGTCTTGTCCTGT
>JANNWO010000231.1:0-8563 GCA_031408395.1 Sphingomonadales bacterium
CGGCAGCCAGGCGATGACGCCGTTTGCCTTCGTGCAGGCGCTCGACCGCACCCGTGCGGCGATTGCCGAAGCTTCAGTGGTGATCGACATGATCGACGTCGGCGGAGGCTTTCCGAGCATCTACCCCGGCCTCGAGCCGCCGCCGATGGAAGATTACTTCGCGATCATCGCCCGCCACTTCGAAGCTCTGCCGATCGCCTACAACGCCGAGCTGTGGTGCGAACCCGGCCGTGCGCTGAGCGCGGAATACAGCTCGATGATCGTGCAGGTAAACAAGCGCCGCGGCGAGGAGCTCTACATCAACGACGGCGCTTACGGCGCGCTGTATGATGCCGCGCACGTGGCATGGCGCTTCCCGGTGCGTGCGCTTGAGGACGACCTGATCGAGGAGGAGGAAGACTTCGCCTTCTACGGTCCGACCTGTGACGATGCCGACTACATGAAGGGCCCCTTCGCGCTCCCCGCCGACATTCAGGCGGGTGACTATATCGAGATCGGTATGCTCGGCGCTTACGGCGCGGCGATGAAGACCGGCTTCAACGGCTATGGCAACGCCCAGGTCGTGACGGTCGCCGACGAGCCGATGATGAGCCTCTTCAACGGCACCCGCGTACGCGAAGCGACCGATAATGTGGTGAGCCTGC
Organism: Sphingomonadales bacterium; assembly: GCA_031408395.1. Taxonomy (GTDB): domain Bacteria; phylum Pseudomonadota; class Alphaproteobacteria; order Sphingomonadales; family Sphingomonadaceae; genus Erythrobacter. Next base: position 645 of record JANNWO010000231.1, read on the forward strand.
GCTGAGACAACTCCGCCGCCCTGCCGATATGGCGGGGCGGCGGAGTGGCTGACCTAGAGGCTACAGCTTAACCTCGGCAACCTTGCCCTCGTAATTCTTCTTCGGATCGATCCCGAACAGCATCTTGATCCCCGCCACCAGCGATGACGCGTCGATCCAGATCTCGGCGTCTTCGGCGTCGAGGCGGACCAGCGCGATCTTGGGATCGTCCTTGCCTTCGTACCAAGCGGCCACGAAGCGGTTCCAGAGCCGGTCGATGGTCGCGTGGTCGCGGGTCGTGGACAGCGTGCCGTGGACGGTTGCCCACACGTCGTGACCCTTTGAGGCAAAGTGCGCCATCGCGCGCGGGGTCTCGCCAGCGAGTTCGGCCTGCTGGACCGCGCGGTAGAGGCTGCCTTCGGTGGAGGTGAAGAACCAGATCGGCCCGCTGTATTCACCGTCCTTGTAAAGCTCGTCCTCGAGCTGCGCGGTCATCGGACGGGCGTGGCCGTCCTCTCCCTCGGCCATCCCGAGGAACATCGTCATGTCGCTTTTCAGCGCTTTCCAGAACTTCGAACGGATTTCCGCGTCGGTCGCCATGTTGTACTCCCTTGCTGTTGAGCAGGGAGCGCTAGCGCCGCCGCGGAAAATTGTTCCGGGCCTAGAGCGGTCGATCCCATTGCATCGGGTCAACCGCTCTAGGTTTCTGATTGGCCGCTTTTTCCGAGCCGCCGGGTGATCCCACCCGGCTCGAAAACGCTTTAGTAGACCTCGAAAAGACCAGCTGCCCCTTGGCCGCCGCCGATGCACATGGTGACGACGACATACTTCGCCCCGCGACGCTTGCCTTCGATCAGCGCGTGGCCGGTGCAGCGCGCGCCGGTCATGCCGTAGGGGTGGCCGATCGAGATCGAGCCGCCGCTGACGTTGAGGATGTCGTTATCGATGCCCAGCGTGTCGCGGCAGTACAGCACCTGCACCGCGAAGGCCTCGTTCAGCTCCCATAGCCCGATGTCGTCCATCTTGAGGCCCGTCTGCTTCAGCAGCTTGGGGATCGCAAACACGGGCCCGATGCCCATTTCGTCAGGCTCGGTGCCTGCCACCGCCATGCCGACATAGCGGCCGAGCGGCTGGAGCCCGCGCTGTTCGGCAAGCTTGGCTTCCATCATTACGCTGGCCGACGAACCGTCCGACAGCTGCGAGGCGTTGCCCGCGGTGATGCACATCCCCGGGCCCATCACCGGCTGGAGGCTCTGGAGGCCTTCCAAGGTGGTTTCGGGGCGGTTGCCTTCGTCCTTGGTCAGCGTGAATTCACGCTGCGACACTTCCTTCGTTTCCTTGTCGACCACGTTCATGGTGGTGGTGACAGGGACGATTTCCGCATCGAACTTGCCAGCTGCCTGCGCGGCGGCGGTGCGCATCTGTGACTGGTAGGCGTATTCGTCCTGAGCATCGCGGCTGATGTTGTAACGCTTGGCGACTGTCTCGGCGGTTTGCAGCATCGGCATGTAGACATTGCCGTGCATGGCGAGCAGCGACTTATCCATCGCCACGCGCATCTCGGGGGTCTGGACCATCGAGATCGAATCCTGACCGCCGCCGACGACGATATCCATGTTGTCGACGATGATCTGCTTGGCGGCGGTGGCGATCGCCATCAGGCCGGACGAGCACTGACGGTCGATGGTCTGGCCGGCGACGCCCACCGGGCAGCCGGCGCGCAGCGCGACCTGACGGGCGATGTTGCCCGCCTGCGTGCCCTGCGTGAGCACCGCGCCCCACACGACATCGTCGATCTGGCCGGCTTCGATGCCGGCGCGTTCGATTGCGGGGGCCAGCGAATAGGCGCCGAGGGTAGCGCCGGGGGTGGCATTGAAAGCGCCCTTGTAAGCGCGCCCAATCGGCGTGCGGGCGGTGGAAACGATTACGGCGTCACGTGCCATGATGGGGGTATCCTTGAAATGTTCAGGCCAGGAGGGCGCGGCCAGTGACCCCGGCCTCAGGCCGGGGCGACGGTAATCAGAAAGATCACACGAAGTATTGCGTGATCCACTCGCACATGAGGGCAGGCTTGTCCTCGCCTTCGATCTCGATGGTGATCTCGCAGGTCTGCTGCCATTGGCCGGGGCGCTTTTCGACCATTTCGGTGAGCTTCCAGACGCCGCGGATGCGCTTGCCTGCGCGGACTGGGGCGATGAAGCGCGTCTTGTTGCCGCCGTAGTTCACGCCCATCTTCACGCCGTCGATGCGCGGCGCGCCGCCATTGGCACCGAGATAAGGGATCATCGACAGCGTCAGGAAGCCGTGGGCAATCGTGCCGCCGAATGGCGTCATCTTGGCCATCTCTTCGTTGACGTGAATGAACTGGTGATCACCGGTCGCCTCGGCGAACTGGTTGATGCGTTCCTGGCTCATTTCGGCCCATTCGCTGGTGCCGATGGTTTCGCCGACCTTTGCGGCCAATTCCTGCGGATTCATGGGGGCTCCTCCTCGTTGTTCGTCGGCGGAAATCACATGCCCGCCGCGCTGCGTTTGCGGAGCGCTTCATGGCGCAACACAAGGGGGAGCGCAACGCTGACTGCTATGCCGCTACGGCACCGCGTTGCTTGTCGGCGATCACACGGCGCCGCGCGGTGCTGCGGTCAAGCAACCCGCGGGCCGAATCGATGCGGCGGCAATAGGTGTAGAGCGCGGTCTGCAAGCCGACGAGCATCAGGATTACAGGCTGGTAGGCGATCCCCTGGAAGGTCGCGCCGATCAGGTAGATCACCGCGCCCATCTGCAACGCCGCGGCGAGCGGGGCGATCCAGCGTGTCGCTTCTTCCTCGGCGTCCTTCCAGCGGCGCTGGAGGCGCTCCATCTGCAACAACCCGATGAGGTGCAGTGAAAGCCACATGATCAGCCCCGGCCAGCCCTGCTCGCCGAGCATCTCGAAGATCGAGGAGTGGTAGGCGCGGGCCTCGTCGACCACGTCCCTGTATTCAACCGAGGTGGTGTTCCCGTCGGTCTTTTTGACCGGCATGGTGTATTCGAAGCGGTTCGAGCGATAGGCGTCGAACCCGCCGCCGAAGGGGTTTCTGGAGGCGTAGTCGATAGTCCATTTCCACACCGCGACGCGGGTCGAGGCGCTCTCGTCACCGCCGGGCGCGGCGAGGGTCGCCATGCGCTGGTAATAGGATTGCGGCAGGAAGGGCAGGGCGACCAGCCCGAGCACGCCTGCCCCGGCGATGAACATCAGGCGCCGCTTGGTGTAGCGCAGCATCAGGCCCGCAAGCGCGGCGATGCAGAGCAGGCCCGTTCGCGCCTCGGTCCCGACGGGGACGAGCAGGCACGCGAAGGTCAGCGCAATCGCAAAGGCAGTCACCGCCCAATGCGGACGGAAGATCGTCCCGTGGCGCACCAGCCACCAGATCAGCGGAACAAGGCCGATCGCGACCGTCGCCAATGTCGAGCTTTCGTAGATCCCGCTGTTGTCGTTGACGAAGAACTTGAGGTTCTCGTAGCCCCCGCCGCCCAGGATGGTCTTCATCCCTGTCCCTATCACGATCGTCGCGACCGACAGCACCAGCACCACCGCCAGCCCTTCGATCCGCGCGCGGGTGGTGAGGGTGAGGGGCAGGAAAATCGCGAACAGCAGCGCCTTCCACACCCAGTCCCACTTGGTCGCTGCATCAATCGGGAAATCGGCGCTGCGGGTGGTCCACCAGCAATAGAGCAGCAGCGCCGCCATCAGGCCTTGTCGAAGCGTGAAGCGCGCGCCCTCCTTGCGGTCCAAGGCAAGCCATCCGCCGAACGCCGCGGCAAACGCGATCAGCGAGACCGGCAGGCTGGTGATCAGCGAAAAACCGATCCGCTGGGGCGCGAGGATGTCGATGTAGACATAGAGCAGCACCCACAGGAACGGGCGCTTCAGGCCAAGAACCAGAATGTAGCCGATGAAGGCGAGGAAGACGAGATCGAGCACGGTTAGGCGTCCTCGCCCGGCGCGTCGTCACGGTCGCGCCGCGCGGCGTTGCGGCCTGCGGCGCTCGACACCTTGCGGTTGGCCTGCGTTTCGTCCTTGATCGACCCGATCAGCGGATCCTCGTCGAGGCCCGGCTTCATCACCAGCCGCAGCAGAGCGATGGCCAGAAGGCCATGTCCCAGGGCAAGTGCGAAATAGTCGATCATGGCAAACTGCGGCTTTCGGGGCAGGGCGATGGGTCTCGTTACGCCTGCGTCAGTTGACGCGGCGTTAAGCACGCCTGCGATAGAGCGTCGGGCCATGACCCGTGTCCTTCACGTCCTCGATCACTCGCTGCCGCTCCACAGCGGATACACCTTCCGCACCCGCGCGATCCTCAAGGCGCAGGAAGGCCACGGGCTCGAGGTGCGCGGGATCACCGGCCAGCGCCACAATCTCGAAGCGTCGGTGATGGGGCCATGCGAGGAAGCGGATGGCCTGACCTTTTACCGCACCCCCGGCGTGCCCGTCGGCCCGCCGCCGTTTCGCGAGCTCGGCGAGATCGAGGCGCTGACCGCCGCGATCCATGCCGTCGCCGACGAATGGCGCCCCGACATCATTCATGCCCACAGCCCTGCGCTGTGCGGTGCGGCGGCACAGCGCGCAGCGCGGGCGCTGGGTATCCCCTTCGTCTACGAGATCCGCGCCTTCTGGGAGGATGCTGCGGTCGGCAACCTGTCGGGCACCGAGGGGAGCCTCAAATACCGCCTGACCCGCGCGCTCGAAACCCGCGTGGCCCGCGCGGCGGATGCATTGTTCACGATCTGCGATGGTCTCAAGGACGATCTCGCTGCGCGCGGCATTCCTTCCGAGCGCATCGGGGTGATGCGCAACGGCGTCGACCTGTCGGTGTTCGGCGAACCCGTGGAGCGCGACGATGCGCTGGCAGCTACGCTCGGCATTGCCCCGGGCGCGCCGGTGATCGGCTATATCGGGAGCTTCTACGCTTATGAGGGCGTCGACGACCTGATCGCCGCGATGCCGCTGCTGCGCGCTTCGCATCCACAAGCCCGGTTGGTGTTGGTGGGGGCAGGGCCGATGGACGCCGCGTGGCGCGCTGCGGCCGCCGCCTTGCCTGAGCCCGACGCGGTGATCTTCACCGGCCGCGTCCCGCATGACGCGGTCGAGCGTTACTATTCGCTGATCGACGTGCTCGCCTATCCGAGGAAAGCCCAGCGGCTCACCGACCTCGTCACGCCCCTGAAGCCTCTGGAAGCGATGGCGCAGCGCCGGCTGGTCGCCGCCTCGAGCGTCGGCGGGCACCGCGAGCTCATCACCGACGGGGAAACCGGCACGCTGTTTGCGCCCGACGATCCGGCGGCCTGCGCCGCCGCGCTCGCCCGCCTGCTGGAATCGCGCGAGGGGTGGGAGGCGATGAAGGACCGCGCCCAGGCCCATGTCCGCGCCCGCCACGACTGGGCCGAGAACGCGCGCCGTTATCTCTCTGTTTACCATCTCTTGCTAGCTCATGGTCATGGCGGCGACGCGGGGCGTATCGCTGCAAAAGCAGGGTGAAAGAAAGCATGAAATCGGGGCAGAAGGATCGGGCCAAGCAGCAGCGCAAGCGCGGTGGGAACAGCAAGCGCCCGTCTGGCACACTGGTCGTAAACAAGGCCTTCGCGCCCATACTGGGCCTGTGGGGCGCGTTGCTCGGCGGCCTTGTGATCATGGTCCTGCCGCCCATGCTGATCACCGACGCAACGCAGGGCACGTTGATCGCGACCTTCGATATGCCCACGCAGGCGACCATCGCTGGCTGCATCGCCGTGGTACTGGGCACCGTGTTGTTTCTTGCCGCCGGGGCGAAATCCGCCGAGGCGCGGCGTCGCCGCACACCCAGCTCTATTGTCGGGGCAGTCTCGCGCCGGGTGCGACCGATTGATCCGGCGCGCGATCTCGGCAGCAAGAGCCTCGACGATCCGATAGAAACGATGCCCTTTGCGACGCCCGCTTGGCGCGATGCCGATGTGAGCGCGCCTGCACCCGCCCCGGTGGCGAAGCGCAATGCCGAACCCGAGCCGATGCCGGAGCCCGTCGCTACGCCCGCCGTCGCCGAGGAAAGCGTGCCGCTGGCGCTTGACCTTGCCCAGTTCGCCGAATTGCCCGGCCGCAATGCGGTGTGGGTGGAGGAACCCGCAGCGCCTGCGCCTGTCCGCGCTCCTGTTGCCGTTGCCGTTGCCGCTCCCGCTCCCGAACATGTCGCGCCTGTCGCCGAACTGCGCCGTCCGGCCCCCCGGCTGCCACAGCCGGGCACCGCGGCGCTGGCCCGGCTGCGCGCGTTGCCGACGAGCGAACTCAGTCTCGTCGAGATGGTTGAACGCTTTGCCGGCGCGCTCCACGAACACCGCGAGAACGCACCGGCCCGCGCCCTCAACGCCGAGGAAATCGCGGCGCGCGGCACGGCGCTCTCGGAAGCCTTGAAGGCGCTCGCGGCCCTGAGCGGCGATTTCGCCAACCGCGCTCCGGCCGACGACCATGCCCACGAACCGCTGCGTGCGGCGCTTTCCCAGCTGCAACCGCGGCGCGGGGCGGCCTGAGCCACTCCGGCGACGCAAAAGCTGCAACAGACCCGCGCAGCCGATGCAGGCCGCGCAATACAACTAAAGTTTGAATAGGTCTGCGAGAAATATTGCTTCGCGCAAACCCATTGCCAAACCCGCATCCTGTCGGCATGAGAGGCCCGAAATCGGGCAAGATCGGACCTGAAAAGGGTCTGGACGCGTCCGAGTGACCTGCCCTCAGGCGTGTTCCCTTGCATGAGTGATCATGCAGCAGGGTTCGCGCCTGTCGGCATCTGACAGAACGGACTTGAGCCATGGGTTACCCTCCCGCCCAGGGTCTTTACGACCCCGCCAACGAACACGACGCCTGCGGCGTCGGCATGGTTGCGCATATCAAGGGCGTGAAAAGCCATGCGATCATTACCAGCGCTCTCGAAATTCTCGAGAACCTTGACCATCGCGGCGCGGTCGGTGCCGATCCGCTGCTTGGCGACGGCGCCGGGATTCTCATCCAGATTCCCGATCCGCTGATCCGCAGCTGGGCTGAAAGCCAAGGCCACAATCTGCCGCAGCCCGGCGAGTATGCCGTGGGGATGTGTTTCCTGCCGCAGGACGGGGCCGCACGCGCCTTCGTCAAGGAGCGGATGGAGGCCTTCACCGCCAAGGAAGGCCAGCGCTTCATCGGCTGGCGCGATGTGCCGACCACGATGGACGGCCTCGGCGCAGCGGTGATCGCCTCGATGCCGGTGATCGAGATGGCGGTGATCGGTCGCGGTGCGAACTGCGCCGATCAGGACGCCTTCGAGCGCAAGCTGCTGACCATTCGCAAGCAGGTGCAGAACCCGCTCGCGCAGCTCGCCGAGAAGTACAGCCTGCCGGGCGTGACCGAGACCTATATCCCGAGCTTTTCGACCCGCACGCTGGTCTACAAGGGGCTGCTGCTGGCCACACAAGTGGGCAGTTTCTACGACGACCTGCGCAACCCGGCCTGCGTTTCGGCACTGGGCCTCGTCCACCAGCGCTTCAGCACCAACACCTTCCCCAGCTGGAGGCTCGCGCACCCGTTCCGGTTCATCGCCCACAATGGCGAGATCAACACCGTACGCGGCAACGTCAACTGGATGAACGCGCGCCGCCGCACGATGGAAAGCGAGCTGCTCGGGCCTGATCTGGACAAGATGTGGCCGATCATCCCGCACGGGCAATCGGATACGGCCTGCCTCGACAACGCGCTCGAACTGCTGATTGCGGGCGGATACAGCCTCGCGCACGCGATGATGATACTCATCCCCGAGGCGTGGAGCGGCAATGCGCTGATGACGCCGGCGCGGCGTGCGTTCTACGAATATCACGCCGCGCTGATGGAGCCGTGGGATGGCCCGGCGGCGGTGGCCTTCACCGATGGCCGCCAGATCGGCGCGACGCTGGACCGTAAT
>JANNWO010000232.1:0-30255 GCA_031408395.1 Sphingomonadales bacterium
AGCGCCGACTGGCAGGCCGCGCTCGCCGACGTGCGCAGCGTGATCGCCGACTCGCTGGTCAATCCGCCCACGCAGGAGGAGATCGACCGCGAGTTCGCGCAGTTCGACGTGGTCTTCGCCAACCAAGTCGAGCAGGAGAGCGTGCAGGCGGGCTCGACCCTCGCCGATAATCTCGTCAACGCCGTCGATATCCGCGAGACCGTCGCCGCCCCTGATGTGGTGCTCAGCGTGTTCCGGGGCATGAAGCCGCGCCTCACCCCCGAGGTGGTGCTCAAGCGCACGCAAGCGCTGTTCGAGGGCACCGTGACGCGCGGGGTCTATGTCACGCCGACCACGGGAGAGGCCGATGTCGCACGGCTCCGGACCGCACTCGCCAGCGAAGCGAAGGTTGATGCCACCGCGCGCCTCGCGGCGCAGACCATTTCCTTTGCCGACCTGCCAACAGTGGGCGCGCCCGGCACGATTACGTCGCAAGGTCCCGCGGGCGCGCTCGAGATCGAGCAGATCGAATTGGGCAACGGCGTCAAGGCGTTGATCTGGGCGAACGATGCCGAACCGGGCCGCGTTACCGTCAAGGTGCGCTTCGGCGCGGGCTGGCGCGCCTTCGACAAGGACAGCGCCGTCTATGCCTCGCTTGGCGAGCAGGCGCTGGTCGGCTCGGGGCTGGGCGAGCTTGGCCAGAATGAGATTGACCGGTTAGCCACGGGCCGCAAGCTCGGCTTCGACTTCGCGATCGACGATGCGGTCTTCACGCTCACCGCGCAGACCCGCTCGGAGGATGTGAACGACCAGCTCTACCTCTTCGCTGCAAAGCTTGGAATGCCGCGCTGGGACAAGGACCCGGTGATCCGCACCAAGGCCGCTGCCGAGCTTGCATACAACACCTATGCGACCAGCCCCGGCGGCGTGCTTGGCCGTGATCTCGAATATCTCGCGACCGGGGGCGATCCGCGCTTCGCGACGCCCGATCCGGCGGCGCTCAAGGCTGCGACGCCTGAAGGCTTCCGCCAGGTGTGGGAACCGCTGCTCAAGCAGGGTCCGATCGAGGTGCTTGTGTTCGGCGAATTCGACAAGACCAAGGTGATCGAGCAGCTGCGCCTCACCTTCGGCGCGCTCCCGGCGCGCGAACCGATTTCGCCAGAAGTCGCCGCGCGCGTGCCGGGGTTTGCCGCGCCTGCGGCCAGGCCGGCGGTCGTAACCCACCGCGGCGATGCCAACCAAGCCGCCGCCGTGGTCGCCTGGCCGAGCGGGGGCGGGACCGCGGATCTGCGCGAAAGCCGCCAGCTTGAGATCCTCACCCAGCTCTTCAACAACCGCCTGCTCGATGCGCTGCGCGAACGCGCCGGCGCGAGCTATTCGCCGCAGGTCTTCTCAAACTGGCCGTCAGATATCGCCAGCGGCGGTCGCATTACCGCGCTCGCCCAGCTGGAGCCCGCATTCGTGCCGGTGTTCTTCGCGGAAGCCGAAAGGATCGCCAAGGACCTCGCCGCCAATCCGCCCACTGCCGACGAGCTGGCGCGTGTGACCGAACCCTTGAGCCAGTTGATCCGCCGCGCCTCGACCGGCAACCAGTTCTGGCTCTACAACCTCGAAGGCGCGACGCAGGATCCACAGCGGGTGGCTCTGCTGCGCTCGATCCTGTCCGACTATTCGCAGACCACCCCGCAGGCCATGCAGTTCCTCGCCGAGCGCTATCTGGCCAAGGTCGGTCCCTTCCGTCTCGCGATCATCCCCGAGGGGCAGACGCTCGCCGAGGCATCGGTGGGCGGAGCTACAAAACCAGTGGTCACGGGGCGGTGATCGCCGGGGCCGCTGACAGTGGCCGGGAAATAATGTTGTCCGAAGCGGCTTTGCCGCTTTACAATTGAAACGCGTCTCCTGTAGCGGGCGCCCCCGCGCCTGTAGCGGCGCGCAATGACCAGAAAGAGCTTGCACCGTGCCCGAGACCTGGACCCCCGAGAGCTGGAAGGCCCACGAAGCACGCCACCTTCCGCATTACGAAGATGCAGCCGAGCTGGCCGAGGCGGAGAAGACTCTTTCGTCCTATCCCCCGCTTGTCTTCGCGGGCGAGGCGCGTGCGTTGAAGGCGGATCTCGCGGCTGTAGCAAACGGCCACGGCTTCTTGCTGCAAGGCGGCGACTGCGCCGAAAGCTTTGCCGAATTCCACGCCAACAACATCCGCGACACCTTCCGCGTGTTGCTGCAGATGGCGGTCGTCATGACCTTCGCCAGCAAGCGTCCAGTGGTGAAGGTCGGGCGGATGGCGGGCCAGTTCGCCAAGCCGCGATCATCGCCGACAGAAACCATCGGCGATATGACCCTTCCGAGCTATCTCGGCGACAATATCAATGGGATTGAGTTCGACCCTGTCAGCCGCCGCAACGATCCGGCCCGCATGGTGCGCGCCTATTCGCAGGCGGCCGCCACCCTCAACCTGCTGCGCGCTTTTGCGGGCGGGGGCTATGCGAATCTGCGGCAAGTCCACCAGTGGACGCTCGACTTCATGGGCCGCACGCCGTGGACCGAGAAATTCAGCGAGATGGCCGACCGTATCGGCGAGGCCTTGGACTTCATGGAGGCTTGCGGGATCGATCCGGGCACCGTGCCGCAACTGAAGGGCACGAGCTTCTATACTAGCCACGAGGCGCTGCTGCTGCCCTATGAGGAGGCAATGACGCGGCGGGATTCGCTCACGGGTGACTGGTATGCGACCTCGGCCCACATGCTGTGGATCGGCGATCGCACCCGCTTTCCGGGCTCGGCGCATATCGAATTCGCGCGCGGGATTGGCAATCCGCTCGGCATGAAGTGCGGGCCCAGCCTCGAGCCCGATACGCTGCTGCGCTTGCTCGACGACCTCAACCCGGGCCGCGAAGCGGGGCGCATCACGCTCATCAGCCGCTTCGGCCACGATAAGGTCGAGGATGGTCTGCCCAAGCTGGTCCGCGCGGTGCAGCGCGAAGGGCATCCGGTGGTTTGGAGCTGCGACCCGATGCACGGCAATGTCGTGAAGTCGGACTCCGGCTTCAAGACCCGCCCCTTCGACCGCATCACGAGAGAAGTGAAAGGTTTCTTCGCCGTGCACCGTGCCGAAGGCTCGCACCCGGGCGGCATCCATATCGAGATGACTGGGCAGGACGTGACCGAATGCGTCGGCGGGGCAGTGGCGATCACTGAAGAACGCCTGGGCGACCGCTACCACACGCATTGCGACCCGCGCCTCAATGCGGAACAGTCGCTGGAGCTCGCCTTCCTTGTCGCCGAGATGCTCAACGACGCGGCTGGCACACGCGAGGCTGAGGCGAGCGCCCACGCAGCCTGACAGTGGCCGGACTTTGTTGCCGGAAACTTGATGGGTGTGATGATTTTACGATAGCCTCACGGCTACCAAGCGTCTTTCCTGTGTAACGGCGGGCGGACATGGTGCGGGTATCCGGCCAAGGCGCCAAGGGAGGGTCTGCATGCATCAAAGTGAGAGACTGAGTGCCGCCTCCGCTGATGCGGCGGATTTGGCCACCCGCTTCCGCAGCGTCCGCGCGCTGACCGAGGCGCTGGTTGCCCCGCTCAGCGATGCAGATGCCTCCCTCCAATCGATGGACGATGCGAGCCCTGCCAAGTGGCATCTCGCGCACACCACGTGGTTCTGGGAGACATTCCTGCTGCGCGAATACGCGCCCGGGTATCGGCTGCACCGCGAGGATTGGCCGTTCCTGTTCAACTCCTACTACGAGGCCGAGGGTGCGCGCATTTCTCGCGCTGCGCGGGGGATGCTCTCGCGCCCCAGCTTGCCCGAGGTGCTCGAATGGCGCGGCGTTGTCACTGCGGCGATGGAGCCGCTGCTCAGCGATCCGGCACTGGTGGGTCTAATCGCTCTCGGCGTGGCGCATGAGGAGCAGCACATTGAACTGCTGCTCACCGACATCAAGCACGCGCTGTTTCAGAACCCGCTGGGACCCGCAATGTGGGAGGGTGCCGCACCCGCCGCTCTAGCTTCTGCCGCGCCGCTCGGCTGGTACACCCATCCAGGCGGGATCGCGCTGGTCGGCCACCAGTCAGAGGGCTTCGCGTTTGATAACGAGGGCCCGCGCCACCGCGTCATCCTCGAACCCTTCGCGCTTGCCGACCGGCTGGTAACGAATGGCGAATGGGACGCCTTCATCGCCGACGCCGGTTATGCCGACGCGCGGCTGTGGCTCTCCGACGGCTGGGCGTGGGTGCAGCGGGAGAAGATCGCTGCGCCGCTTTATTGGCGCGAAGCGGAGCACTTCACCCATCAGGGCTGGCAGGATCGTGATCCCGATGCGCCCGTGACGCACATCTCGTTCTACGAGGCTGACGCCTTTGCCACGTGGGCAGGTGCGCGGCTGCCGACCGAGTTCGAGTGGGAAGCGATCGCGCGCGGGCAGGACGGGGCTGCCTCGGCACCGGCGCATCATCCCGCCGCCGGAAACCAGCTCACTTGCGCCGGGCCGATGCTGCCGATGGGATCGCCGGGGCTGTTCGGGGACTGCTGGCAGTTCACCCGTTCGTCCTATCTGCCGTACCCCGGGTTCCGCCCGGCGACAGGCGCGGTGGGCGAGTATAACGGCAAGTTCATGAGCGGGCAGGTGGTGCTGCGCGGCGCGTCCTGCGCGACAGTGCGCGGCCATTCGCGCGCTTCGTATCGCAACTTCTTCTACCCCCATCAGCGCTGGCAATTCACCGGGCTGAGGCTGGCCAAGGACCTCTGAGATGACGGCGCAAACGGGTTTGAAGCTGGTCGAGCGCGACGCAAGCGGCGTCGATACAGCGTTCCGCGCGGACGTTCTGGCAGGGCTGGCCGAGCAGCAGAAGGCGATCCCCGCGCGTTGGTTCTACGACGATGCCGGCTCGGCCCTGTTCGAGGATATTACACAGCTCGCCGAATATTACCCGACCCGGGCCGAGGCCGAGATACTTAGTACCCGCTCTTCCGAAATCGCCGCACTGATCGGTCCTGGCCGTGCAGTGGTGGAGTTCGGCTCAGGCTCATCGGTCAAGACCCCGCTGCTGCTCTCGGCAATTCAGCCTTCCGCCTATGTCCCGCTCGACATCGCGGGCGATTTTCTGCGCGCCTCGGCGGCTGCGCTCGCCGAGAAATTCCCGGAGCTGCCCGTCCACCCGGTCGAGGCCGATTTCATGCGGTTGGTCGAGCTGCCTGCCGACGTGGCTGAGCTCCCCAAGCTCGGCTTCTTCCCCGGCTCGACGATCGGCAACATGATTGCCCGCACCGCCACTGACCTGCTGCGTTCGATGCGCGCGACGCTGGGTGATGGCGCGCTGCTGCTGATGGGCATGGACCTGGTCAAGGACGAGCATGTGCTGCTCGCCGCTTACGACGATGCCGCAGGCGTGACCGCGCGGTTCAATCTCAACCTTGCGACGCGCATAAACCGCGAGCTCGAGGGCGATATCCCGGTTGCAAAGCTGCGCCACGAGGCGCGCTGGAACGACATCTTCGCGCGGATCGAGATGCATCTCGTGGCGTCCGAGGACATCGCCTTCGAGGTCAGCGAAACGCACTTCGCTATGCGAGCCGGTGAAAGTATCCATACCGAGAATAGCCACAAGTTCACCAAGCGCTCCAGCCAGCTCCTGCTCGCGGCAGGTGGGTGGGAGCCGCGCGCGCGCTGGACCGATGCGGCGGGGCAGTTCTCGCTGGTGCTGGCCGAGGCCGCGCGCCCGCGCTCCGCACCCTGAAACAACCGCGCGTCCCATGCGTTGGCGCAGGATGGACGTACACACGGATATTCTCATCGTCGGCGGCGGAATGGCGGGGCTATCCGCCGCCAGCGCCCTGGCATCCACCGGGCTGAGCATCATCGTGCTCGACAAGGGCCGCGGCCCCGGCGGACGGATGGCGGCGCGGCGGGTCGAGATTGCGGGCGAGACAGTGCGTTTCGACCACGGCGCGCAATACTTCACCGCACGCGACCCCGCGTTCCGCGAGGCGGTTGCGGCATGGGAGCGGGCAGGCGTCGCTGCGCGCTGGCCTGCGGCTGGCGAGGACGCATGGGTCGGCACACCCGGCATGAACGCCTGCGTCAAGGCAATGGCGGAAGGTCTAGATGTGCGCTGGGGTGTTCGCGCCGAGCGGCTATCCCGCAAAGGCGCTGTGTGGCGCGTCGATGCAGGCGAGCAGAGCTTCACCGCCGCGAGTCTTCTGGTCGCCGTACCCGCCGAGCAGGCTGCGGTTCTGCTCGCTGAAGTCGCGCCCGGTCTTGCTGCATTGGCCGCCAGCGTCGCCTCCGCGCCTTGCTGGGCAGTGATGGCGACCTTCGCCAAGCCGCTCGCATACGCGCCCGACACCTTCCGCTCCGGCACATCCCCCGTCAGCTGGGCCGCGCGCAACTCGGCCAAGCCCGGGCGCGGCGGGAGCGAGGCCTGGGTGATCCACGCTAGCCCCTCACGCAGCCGCGAGCTGGTCGATCTGCCCAAGGAAGAGGCCGCGAACATACTGCTCGCCGACTTCTTTTCCGCCGCTGGCATCGCCCCTGCCGTGCCCACGCACATCGATGCGCACCGCTGGCTCTACGCCCTGCCGCAGGCGCTGAAGGGCGAGGGCGCGCGATTCGATCCGGCGCTCGGGCTCGGGATCGCAGGCGACTGGCTGCACAGCCCGCTTGTCGAGGGCGCGTGGCTATCGGGCCGGGCGCTGGGGCAGGCGGTTGCTCTTGAGCGGGTGGCATCAGCCTGAAAAGGGGAGCGTATGAGCGCCGGCGCTTGCGACACCCGAGGTTTGATCCTAAACGCCGGCCCTGCGATGCAAGTGTGTTTTCTGTACAATCACGATGCCGGCCACCAAGTCGCGCACAATATCGGCATCGCTGCCGCGCTGGCGGAGCACCACCCCGATATCCGCACGGTTATTGCCTTCGGCAGTCCGGACATCCGCAGGGAAATCGTCAAGCACCTGAGCCCGGCGCAGATCGCCTCGCTTGAATGGCTTGACCTCGGCCTGCCCGCCTGGGGCGACGCGGTGCTCGGCCCGCTCAACCGGCTGTTCCCGGTTCGCAGGTTCGCGCGCCTGTGGGCAGGTGCGCGGACGCTGCGGGCCTTCGACCTTATCGTCTCTACCGAACGCACGTGCCTTTCGCTAAAGCGCCGCTGGCGTGCGCGTGGGCCCGCCTTCGCCTATGTCCCGCACGGCTCGGGCGACCGCAACGTCGCCTATCATCCGGCCTTGCGCGATTTCGACCTGATGCTGCTCTCGGGCCAGAAGCTGGTCGACCAGATGGTCGCCAACAATATCGCACCGGCCAGCCATTGTCGGATCATCGGCTACGCCAAGTTCGACGGGCTGAAGGGCCAGACACCTGAGCGGTTCTTCGACAACGAAAACCCGGTGTTCCTCTACAACCCGCATTTCGATCCGGTCCTGTCGAGCTGGTACGATCATGGCCCGCGGATCCTCGACTGGTTCGCCGCGCACCCCGAATACAACCTGATCTTCGCGCCGCACGTGATGCTGTTCTACAAGGCGCTGCACATCTCGCCCGAGTACAAGCGCGGGCGGCGGCGGCCCGACATCGACCCGGCTTGGCGCTCCTGCCCCAACATCCGCATTGATCTGGACAGCGAGCGCCTGTTCGACATGAGCTACACGCTCAGCGCCGATGCCTACATCGGCGACATGTCGAGCCAGGTCTACGAGTTCCTCTACCGCCCGCGCGCGGTGTTCTTCCTCGACGTTCACAGCAAGGACGCGGGCGAGAGCAGCCCCGCCTACGAGATGTGGCAGAACGGTCCGGTGCTCACCAGCGCGCAAAGCTTGTTCGGACAAATCCCGTTATGGCAGGATATCGCGGCGCAATATCGCGCTGAGCAGCAGCGCCTGCTCGCCTACACCGCCGATGTTGGCAACCCGCGGCCGGCAGGCGAACGCGGGGCGGATGCCATTGCCGAATATCTCGGCGCCCAAGGCCAGCGATCCGCAGGCTCGAGATGACCGCCGTAGATCGACCGGAGCGCTTCTGGTTGAGCGTACTCGTCCCGATGTTCAAGGTTGAGGCTTACCTCGATCAATGCCTCGCTTCGATCATTGGTCAGGCTGATGCCGGGGTCGAGATTGTGATCTGTGATGACTGCTCGCCGGACGCAGGGCCTGCCATCGCCCAGCGATATGTGGATCGCTATCCCGGGCAAGTGCGAATGATCAGCCACGCGCAGAACCGCGGCATTTCCGTGACGCGCAATTCGTTGCTCGAAGAAGCGCGGGGGGATTATGTCTGGTTTATCGATTCCGATGACCGGGCGCGGCCCGGAGCAATTGCCGCCATCGCCGCGATCGTGCGTGTCCATGCTCCCGATCTGATCGGCTGCAACTATCGCAAGCGCGGCTTGCCTAAATCGGCCTTCGCGGGCCTTCACCACCGCCTGCTGACCGACCGGGACGCAATCACCGCGGGCATTTGCGCGTCGCGCAAGATGTACGCCTGGGTGAGGATCGCACGGCGCGAGCTTTGGGCCGATGACCTGCGATTCCCGGAAGGACGGATCTTCGAAGATGCCGCTGTCACCCCGCGCCTGGCGCTCCGCGCGCGCAGCTATGTCCACATCAGCCGATCGCTGATCGATTACCGCATTCGGGCCGGCAGTATCTTGGCGCGCATCAGAACGGGGCCGTTCGACGTGCAGGCCCATTACGATCTTGCCGCAGCACTGGGGGGTTTCGTCGATTGTCTCGAACGCGAGGGCGAACCTTTTGTCCGCACCCGGTTCGCCATCAGCCATTTCCTCGCCATGGAATTTGCGAAGACCGCTGGCCGCATCATGCGTTCAGCTGAACCCCGGATAAATGGCGTCAGCAAAAGTGACCTGATCGCCGAGTTCAAGACGCTCATGGAGCGATCATCCCCGATCCCTTTCAAGTCGCTTTCCCAGCACTATTTGCGAGCCGGGCGGCCGATTGCATGGATGCAGCTGCGCCGTGCGATGGCCCTGACCGACCCGCTCAAGGCGGCGTGGCGATCATCCTGACCGGCCGGATTGCTCCGTCAAACGATCATTTCCGGTTCGCGGTGCGCACGAGATCCCGCAGCACCCGCCAGACCAGCCAGCTCAGGACAAGATATTCGAACACCTGCACGTAAGCCACCAGCCAGCCGACTTCGAGCGGGCTCAGGGCTGTGGCCACAATCGATACCGTCAACAGCGCGATGGCTCCCAAGCGGGCCAGAAGAAGGTAATGCGCCTTGCTCACCGAGTGGAGCACCGGCTCGTAGACGACGCCGGCCAATTCCAACGATGCGGCTATGACCAGCGGCACAAGGATTGGGCCGCCGGCCTCGAAACCGGGCCCTGAAATGAGGATCAGCAGATCCGATCCGAACAGCACCGTCAGGCCGCTCAGCGCCGCCGCGGTCGGCACCACGGCAAGCGTGACACGCCGCGCGACCATGCGAAATTCTTCCGCCCCGGCCAAATGGCGCTGGCGGTTCACTTCGGGATAGACGGCATCGGATATCATCAAGGCAAATTTGCCCAACCCCTTCGCAAGCTGGTCGGCGATGCGGTAGATTCCGGCCGCGCTAGTCCCGAACAGATATCCTACCGCCAGCAGCGGCCCTTGCTGGACGACTGCTTGCAGCGATGTGTTCCAATAGGTGACCCACAGGAACCCGCTGAGCGCCGGGTTTTCGGCTAGCGTTTTGCGCAATTCGCGAAAATATCGCAGCTGGAACCATTCGCCGCCCAGCCGCCAGGCCGTGTACCACATGGCAAGGGAGGTAATGAGCTCGATTATGGCCCAAGCAAGCAGGAACCGTCCGACGCTCGGCCCGGTCATCCAGATCGCGATCGCGGCGACCAGCCGCCCCGACGGTGTGATCGCGCCGACCCACACGGATAGTTCGAACCGGTTGAGCGCCCGAATGATCCCGTAGGGCGCAGAGACCCGCGTCAGCAGCATCGCACAGATGAAGGCCAGTGCCATCTTGTCATAGTCCGGGTTCAGCTTCAGCGTCTCGCCGAGTGTCAGGATAATTACAGTGACGAACACGGATCCGACCACGGAGCCCGCAAGATCCACCATGCCCCCGACTATTGACAGCCGCGCGAACGCCGCGTTGTCGCCGCGCGCCAAATGCGGCGCGCCAAACTTCACGATCGCTTGCCATGTCTGGAACCCGGCAAGCATTCCGAAGGCCTGCGACATGCCGAAGATCAGGGCGAAGTGGCCGAAGTCCTTCACGCCGAGCGAGCGCGACAGGATCCCGAGATAAATCAGGCTGCTGACCGCGCCGAAACCCTTGCCACCCAGTAGCCAGCCAAAATTGCCCAACATCAGCCGCAAGGAGCGCTGGGTTTCATTGTTTGCACTACCGGGCATGATGCGGCCGTGCCGCAATCACTCCCTCATCGCAACCCACGATCTTGTCCGGCGGGTGCTGTCTCCAGCGGTCGGAGGGCGTGCCGCTCGACCCCGACGACCTGCAACCGTCGCCGCGTCTAGAGGTACTTCATCGTGACGCGGATCGATTTCACTTCTGCGCCCACCATCACGCCGACCTTGGTGTAGTTGGGCTTGCCAAGGTTGAAGATATTGATCGACGGATTGTTCGAGATGCCGCCGCCATCGTCGGTGAAATCGGTTTTGCCATTCCCGTTGACGTCATGTCGGATAGCGACGCCGTAGGTCCCGGCTTCGGGCACGGGCAGGCAGAAGGTCATCGTCCCCGCCTTGGCGGCGATTTCCACGCGGTTGATCCACTTGCCCTTTTCCATCCAGTCAGACTTGGTGGCGCGGTAGGTCTGGATGCGGATCTTGCCGCTCGACGCTTTCACGCCGGTGACGGTGACCAGCAGGGCTGGCCCTGTCCCGGAATTGCATCGGGCCAGGTCATTGCTGATCTCGCGCTGAAAAGCGGACGAAGGCGCGGCGGCTGTCAGCACAAGCGCGCCGGTCATCATCACGGCAGCCGGCAGGCGGAAAAAGGTTTTAGCGTGCATGGATCTACTCTGAACTTCCACAGGATATCCGATGATCGTCTTTCAGCCTTCAAGATGGCAGAAAAAAGTCGTGGGATTTGGCAACAAGGATGCCGAGTTATCGTCAGGGCCGTGAATGGGTTATGAATTCGGCCCCCGCGCTCCAGTCGGCCTGCGCCCACCCGCGCTGCGGCTTGGCGTACCGGCCAACCAGCACGCCGGTATCGGCGAAGTCGAGGATCGGCGCGTCGCTGGCGTGGTCGGTATAAGCCGTAAGGTGGCAGTCTTCCCGCACGAGGCCTTGCGCCGATAGCCACGCCGCGACGCGGCCGACTTTTTGGCTAGCGTAGTTGTTCTCGCCGTCGATGGTGCTCAGCAGGTTCCCGCGCGCATCGCGCTGGTGACGGGTGGCAATGCAGGCCTCGAACCCGAGCGCCCTTGCCATCGCCTCCGCGTAGATCTCGGGCGCGGCGGTGACGAGGACGAGGCGTATTCCGGCTGCTCGGTCGGCGGCGATCTGCGTGAGCGCACCCGGCTGGATGTTGCGGGCGAGTTGCGTCGCCACAAAGCGGTCAATGCGCGGTTGGAGCGCTGGGCTCTTCACCACCCGCCCGACCAGCAGGCGCAGGCCGAACTGCTTTAAGGGCTTCCGCCCGTAGAGCTTCGCCTTGTAGCCGAGCATCGCCAGCAGCCATAGTGGCACGCCCAGCACCCGCAGCGGATTGCCCAGCGCCATGTGGACGAGGAAAGGCGTGAAGGTCGGCGCGCGGGTAACCGTGCGGTCGAGGTCATAGAGGGCGATGCGCTGCACCGGCGCTCAACCCTGCTCCGCCAGCAGGCGTGTTGCAAGGGTGTGGTCTTCGGGCTTATCGACATCGACGCCCATGCGTCCGTCCGAGAGCAGCACCGGCGCCGCGCGCGCGCCGATCTTCGCGCCAGCCGCCGCCAGCGCGCCCTCGACCGTCAGCCGCCGCAGCAGCAGCCGCCCCATCATGACAGGTCCGAAATGCGCGGCGAGGCGCAGCACCGACTTGCGATCCGCCTCAACTGTCTCCCAGAACCTGAGTGCGTTGAGCGCCCCCGGCCCGGTCGGCGCGAAGAGGTTAGCGCCGGTATAGGCCCCGCCGCGGAAGGCGAGCCAAGTGCGCTTGTTGGGGCCGACTGCTGCCTCGAGCCGCCTGCGCTCGACCAATGCCACGCTTACATCTCCTGCGCCCGCCCCGGCGATGAATTCGGCGATTGTGGCGGGGGTGAGCATCACGTTGTCGGCGGTGGTGACGAGCAGCGGCAGGCCAACGTCGGGG
Organism: Sphingomonadales bacterium; assembly: GCA_031408395.1. Classification (GTDB taxonomy): domain Bacteria; phylum Pseudomonadota; class Alphaproteobacteria; order Sphingomonadales; family Sphingomonadaceae; genus Erythrobacter. The sequence goes on from JANNWO010000232.1 coordinate 12,252, forward strand.
TCCTGCACGGCATCCAGCACCGAGCCGCTGATGGTCGGCCCCGAGATGCGCGGCGTGATCCGCATGTCCTCCGACGTCCATTCCAGCGAGGGGTCGGCGAGCAGCGCGGGCGCGTCCTGCGCGAGCACGATAATCCGCGCGATCTGCGGCGAGGCGGCGAGCGCGCGCAACACCCGGCTCAGCATCGGCTCGCCCGCGACCGGGATCAGCGCCTTAGCCTCACGCCCGAAGTGCGCGGCGAGCCGGTCGACGCCCGGACGCTGTCCGGCCAGCACCAGCGCGGTCCAGCCGGGCGCAACGTCATTCATGGGCGGCAAACCTCGGGCTGGCGGGGGAGGGGGCAACGGCCCCTCCCATTCAGGCGCGTGCTTTGTTTGTCAAGAAATGTGCACCCTGCCTCACGCCGCGATCGGCGCTGGGCAATACCGCGCGAGATAGTCGCCATGGCCCGGCATTTGCTGCACGAGGTAGCGGATCGACTTTTCCATCTCGTCCACCTCGCCCCGGGTCTTTGCCGGGTCGAGCGCATCGGCCATTGCGTTGCGCCCGTCCATGTGGATGCCCTGGCCCATCATTACCGCCGCCCAGCTCGTCTCGGTGAACAGCTCGTCCTCCTCGCGGAAAATCTGGCCGTTGGCTTTGAAGATCTCGACCTTCTCGGTGAGTGTGTCAGGCACATCCATCGTGCGCACGTAGTTCCAGAAATCGGAATCCGTCCGCTCGGTGGCGTTGTAGTGCAGCACCAGGAAGTCGCGGATGCGCGCGTATTCGCGGGCTGTGAGCCGGTTGAAGGTGTCCTGCTGAACCTGCGTCACCCCGTCCAACGAGAGCAACGAGATCAGCTTGTCGATCCCGGTGTTGATGAGGTGGATCGAGGTGGACTCCAAGGGCTCCATGAAGCCCGCCGCCAGCCCCAGCGCCACCACGTTCTTGTTCCAGAACTTCTTGCGCCGCCCGGTCGTGAAACGCAGCCAATTGGGCTCGGCCTGCGGCTTGCCCGCGATATTGCCGAGCAGGATGTCGAGCGCCGCCTGATCCTCCATGTAAGACGAACAATAGACATGGCCGTTGCCGTTGCGGTGCTGGAGCGGCACCTGCCATTGCCAGCCCGCGCTGTGGGCGGTGGCGCGGGTGAAGGGCGGGGGCGGGCTGCCGTAGTCGCGCAGGCAGGGCAGGGCCACCGCGCGGTTGCAGGGCAGGTATTGGCTCCAGTCCTCGTAGCCGGTGTGCAGCGCCTGCTCGATCAGCAGGCCGCGGAAACCCGAGCAATCGATGAACAGGTCGCCCGTGAACTCTCGCCCGTCATCGAGCGTGACGCCGGTGACGAAGCCGCTCTCCGCGTTCAATGCGACGTCGGCGATCTTGCCCTCCTGCCGCACCACGCCGCGGCTTTCCGCGAGGCGGCGCAAGAAGGCAGCGTAGCGCCCGGCGTCCAGATGATAGGCGTAATTGACCGGTGGCAGGTCGTCCCGCTTGAAATCCTCGGTGCGCGCGAACTTGCCGAAATATGCGGCCATCGTCTCGAGGTTGAAGACCTGAATCGGGCGATTGTCGCCGCTTTCGGCCATGCGGTGCCAGACGTGGTGAAAGCTGATCCCGCCCATCGTGTAGCCATAGGCGCCGAAGGGGTGGATGTAGCTGTCGCCGAGCTTACCCCAATTTTCGAACTGGATGCCGAGCTTGAAGGTGCCGCCGACCTGCGCAAGCATCTCGCGTTCGTCGATCCCGAGCAGTTGGTTGAAGCCGACGAAGGGCGGAATCGTCGCCTCGCCGACCCCGACCGTGCCGATCGCCTCGGATTCGATGAGGACGATATCCACAGCCCGTCCGGCCTTGAGCCGTGAGAGCGCGGCGGCTGCCATCCACCCTGCCGTGCCCCCGCCAACGATGATAATCCGCTCAATTGCCACGTGTTCCTCGATCCCCATGGGCCTCTGCCGGGCCGTTATAAGCGCGCCGGTCGCGCCGCGCTACCTGTTGCCAAAATGCAATATGAACGCGAGATTACAAGTCTTGAGAACGCTCTCAAAATGCGTTATCAATACTTCGTCCGTAGCTACAGGCACGAATCTGTCGCGCGGCAAGGGGAGAGTTGAAAGATCATGAACACCGCACCGCTCGCGCCGCGCCGGCGTCTGCTCGCACTCGGCACCGCTTCGGCGCTTGCCATTGTCGCCGCCAGCCCGGCGTTTGCGCAGGATGCCCAGGCCGACGACGAGGACGCCGCCGACGCTCTGGCCGAGCCCGAAGGTGAACAGATCATTGTCACCGGCTACCGCGCCTCGCTCGAGAGCGCGCAGAACATCAAGCGTAATGCGGACACCATCGTCGACGTGATCAGCGCCGAAGATATCGGCGCGCTGCCAGATCGCTCGGTGGCTGAAGCCCTCCAGCGTGTGCCGGGCGTCAACATCGGCCGCTTCGAGAAGACCTCCGACCCCGACCGCTTCTCGGTCGAAGGCACCGGCGTCATCATCCGCGGCCTCAATTTCGTGCGCTCCGAGCTCAACGGCCGTGACATTTTCTCGGCGAATGGCGGCACTGTTCTCAACTTCAACGAGGTCTCGCCCGAACTGCTCGGCCGAGTCGAGGTGTTCAAGAACCTCACCGCCGATGCGGTCGAAGGCGGAATCGCCGGGACGGTCAACCTCGTCACCCGCAAGCCGCTCGACCGTCCGGGCACGCACCTGTCGGGCACACTGGAAACCAATGTCGGTGACCTCGCAAACGAATGGTCGCCCGGCGGCTCGGTTCTCGGCTCGACCACATGGGAGACTGACGCCGGCACGATCGGCTTCCAGATCGGCTATGCACGATCTGAACTGATCAGCCGCACCGATGCCTCGCAGGTCGCCGACCCGTGCTACCGTGCAGCGAACTTGCAGGGTGGCTGCCTGCGCGTTCGTCCGGTCGGCAGCGGCGGCTTCGGCGGCGGCGGCACCAACTTCACGCCCGCCAACTTCCCGCCGGCAGGCGCGCTGGTCGTGCCCAAGGGCGCAGGCGTGCGCACCACCGACCTCGAGCGCGACCGCGAGGCGGTCTCTGCCGCCCTTCAATACGAAAGTCCGAACCGCGATTTCCTGTTCACCTTCGAGTGGCTGAAGGCCGATACCACCTTCTTCACCAAGGAGAACTCCGCGATCGCGCAGGTCAACGACGACGCGCTGTTCCCAGTGCCCGCCGCGGGCAGCACCTGGGAGTTCGACAGCAACGGCATGTTCCAGCGCGGCGTGCTGAGCCAGCGCATCGGCGATGCCTATGCCAACCCCTTCGGCCGCGGCGGCATCCCGCTCGAACTGCTGCGCTTCGAGCGCGAAACGCAGTCCTCGACCGAGGATTTCTCGGTCGATGTTGACTGGGAAATCACCGATCGCTTGCGCGTCAACTTCGAGGCGCAGCACATTGCCTCGGATCTGCGGCAAGATTCTATCATCGGCGCGATGGAGACTTGGGCGAACATCGACCTCGACTTGCGCGGTAACGTGCCGCAGGTGCAGTTCCTCGCGCCTCCGGGTGCGCCGGCAGATTACTTCACCTCCGGGCGCAACACCTATTACTGGTTCCTGCTCGACAGCATCGCCCGCAACGAGGGTGAACTCGACACGCTGCGCGGCGATATCGAATATGACATTTCGGACGAGGGCTTCTTCAAGAAGGTCAAGTTCGGCGCCCGCTGGTCGGATCGTGGGCAAACCACACGTGACACCAACTTCACCACCTGGGGCAACCTGTCGGCACCTTGGGCGGGCCGTGCAGGCTGCGCGCCTTGGAATGCCGGGCCGGGTTGTGCCGCGACCGGTGGTTTCCAGCCGGGCCGCTTCTTCACCGGCCTTCCGGATCAGGCTGGCGCAATTGGCGGAGGTGCCTACGTCGATGACTTCCCCACCTTCGCCAACCTGCGTACGCCGTTCAACGATGGCTTCCAGCGCGGCAATGGCCCCTCGCCGCTTCCGGGCGGCGCGCACTTCTTCGGCGCGGACAGCTTCCTGAAGGAATATCTTGCAGGCGACTCTGCCCGTCAGGCGCAGGCGATCAACACCTTCTCGCAGACGCCCAACCCGTTCTTCGGGGTTAACAACCGCAGCTTCACCAACGCGGTCACCGGACAATCCACCCGGTGCGAACCGTTCTGCGAAAACGAAATCAGCGACGTGTCGGAGACCACCAAGGCCGCCTACGCCCGCCTCGATTACGGCACTGATTTCGACAATGGCTGGAAGATCACCGGCAATATCGGCCTGCGCTATGTCGAGACCGAAGTGGTGGCAGCCGGCCTGATCGGCTTCCCCAACCCGTTCTTCTTCGACAACGCGGCGTCGGGCGGTAATGGCAACGGACGCGCAGAGCTGTCCGAAGTGACTGCTGCCTGCGGACGTGCCCAGCAACTGCCCGCCGACCAGCGTCCCGCCTACTGCAGTCTTTCGCCCACGCGATTGGCCCAGTTCGCCGCGGCGCACACCGGCGAGATCGTGCTGGATGACCGTGCGGTGACCTTCGAAAACTGGTTGCCGAGCTTCAACGCGCTGCTCGACACCGGTAATGGCCTGCTGCTCCGCGCAGCGGCCTCGAAGGGCATTTCCCGGCCTGACCTTGCCGCCTTCCGCTCCGGCGGCGGGATCGGCGACAACACCGCGGACCTTCGTTCGCAAGGCACGCTCGAAACCGGACCGCTGTTCCAGCTGTTCACCGGCAACCGCAATCTGCGCCCGATCGAAAGCTGGAACTACGATCTTTCGGTGGAATGGTATTTCGACCGCGTCGGCTCGCTGACGGTCTCTGCCTTTGCCAAGGACATCAAGGGGATCGTCAACAACGGGATCGATCTCGTCAACTTCGTCAGCCCGGGTGGGCAATCACTCGATGTCGAGGTCAACGGGCCGGACAACCGTCAGGATGGCCTGCTCAAGGGCGTCGAAATTGCCTACCAGCAAACCTTCGACTTCCTGCCCGGGGTGCTTAGTGGTCTGGGCTCGCAGCTCACCTATACCTATGTTGATGGCAGCGACTTCCAGAATACTAACCTCTCCAACAACCAAGGCGATTTCTCGGCCTTCCAGCCGCTCGCCGGAATCTCGAAGAGCACCGTCAACGCCGTGCTGTTCTACGAGAAGGACTGGCTGTCGATGCGCGCCGCTTACAACTGGCGCTCGGCGTTCCTGATCACCCCGCGTGATGACATCTTCCCGTTCTCGCCGATCTGGGGTGAGGAGACCGGACAGCTCGACGCCTCGATCTTTGTGACCGTCAAGGAAGGGCTGAAGCTGGGCGTGCAGGGGGTCAACCTGCTCGACGAGGTGTTCTCCACCAGCCAGGTGATCGACTTCGATGGCACCCGTGTGCAGCGTTCGGCGTTCCGCAACGACCGGCGCTTCACTTTCCTCGCGCGCTTCGATTTCTGACGGGAACGCCAACGTGATCAAGGCAGGGCTGCGGGAGGCGGGAACGCTGATCGCGGCCCTGCTGCTTTTGGGGGCGACGCCGCCAATATCTGGGCCTGCGTCTGGGCCCGAGCCCGAACAGGCGCTCGCCCCGCTCGAAGGTGCCGGCTGGGAGCTTGCGTGGTCCGACGAGTTCGACGGAACTGCGCTCGACCGCAGCAAGTGGACGCCCGAAGTGTCGTGCTGGGGCGGGGGCAATGCCGAACGCCAATGCTACACCGACCGGCCCGATAACATCGCTGTCGAGGGCGGGATGCTGCTTCTGAAGGCGAAGAAGGAACGCTTTGTCGGCCCGGCGCGTCCGCCCGAGATTGCCGAATACGACAACCCTAGCGTTACTCAGTCGCACACCTCGGGCAAGGTGCGGACCATCGGGCTTCATGCGTGGCGTTATGGCCGCATCGAGGCGCGCGCCAAGGTGCCGGCGGGGCAGGGGACGTGGCCGGCGGTGTGGATGATGCCGAACGAGAACGGCTACGGCGCCTGGCCGCGATCGGGCGAGATCGACATTCTCGAGGCGGTCAATATCGGCGCCAAGTGCAAGCAATGCGAAGGCGGGCGCGGCGAGAACCGCACCATCAGCGCGCTCCATTTCGGCAACTTCGCGCCCGCCAACCGCTTCGTTGACCACCGCAACACGCTTACTGACTTGGCGCTGCCGTCGGACGACTTTCACGTCTATGCGGTGGAATGGGGCGAGGGGCTGATCCGCTTCCTGGTGGACGACCGGGTGCACCTCACCGTCACCGCCGAGCAGTGGAGCACTTCTGCTCCCAACGCCAAGGGACGCCCGGAGGCACCCTTCGATCAGCCCTTCTACATTATGGCCAACCTTGCGGTGGGCGGGCATTTGTCGGAAAAGAACAACGCCAAGGGGGTTGCGGCAAAGACGTTTCCCGCGCAATTCGCGATCGATTGGATCAGGGTTTACCGCTGCGCCCGCGACCCCGAGACGGGGCGCGCGTGCATTCGGTAGGCTGATAGGGGCGCGGGAATAATGGCGCGGGTGCGCAAGACAGTCACGATTAGGGACGTTGCCGAGGACGCGGGCGTTTCGCTGCAGACCGTAAGCCGGGTGGTGAACGGCGGGCCCAACGTACGCCCGCAATTGCGCGACACAGTGCGCGCCTCGATCGAGCGGCTCGGCTATGTCCCGAGCCTTGCCGCGCAGCGGATGAGCGGATCGCGCTCCTACATCATCCTTGCCATCAACGACCGCGAGCGCACGCTGGCCGACTGGCGCGAGCGGCGCGGGACGGACTGGGTCGACCAGATGCTGCTCGGCGGGATACTGACCTGCTCGAAGTACGGCTACCGGATGATGGTCGAGCTGGTCGACACGCATTCCGATCATGTCGAGCGCGAGCTTGGTGCGGCGCTCTCGGCGCTTCAGCCCGACGGGGTGATCCTGACGCCGCCGCACTCGGAGAACCGCCTGATCACCGAACTGCTGGCGGCACGCGCAATCCCCTTCGCGCGGATCGGATCGGACGCAGTTGGCCCCGGCATCCCGATGACGATGGGCGACGAAGGCGCGGCGCACCTTGCGACCACGCGCCTTGCCGAGCTTGGCCACCGCCGCATCGCGATGATTGCAGGGCCTTCGCAATACAGCCTTTCGGGCTGGCGGATCGAAGGCTGGAAGCGCGCGCTGTCTGAGGCTGGCCTGCCGCACGAAGGCCTGCTGGAAGCGGGCGACTTCGGCTACGAATCCGGCACCCGCGCCGCGCGCACGCTGCTCGACCGCAATCCCGATTTGACCGCGATCATCGCCTCGTCCGATCAGATGGCGCTCGCCGCGCTCGAGGTCGCGCGCGACCGCGGGCTGTCCGTGCCGGGTGACCTGTCGCTGATCTCCTTCGACAACACCCCGATCGTGCGCTTCACCAACCCGCCGCTCACTGCCATCGACCAGCCGATCGCCGAGACGGTTTCGCGCGCGGTCGAGCAACTTATCGCGCGCGGTGAGGGTACGAATGGCGGCGAGGTGATTGAAGTCGCCGCGGGCCTTGTCGAGCGCGCGTCGACCGCTCCGCCGCGCGCTCCGTCCCCGGCCCAGGCTTGACCCCGCTGACGCCCGCTGTTGCTGTGCCGGAGCGCCAGCCCGGCTGGTTCCTCGCTCTCTTCGCGCTCGCTGCTGCCGGGGGCGCGGTGGCCTATGTGCCGCTCCTCACGGTATTGCTCCCTCAGCGCATCGCTGATCTTCAGGGGAGCGAGGATGTCGCCGCGCTTGCACAGGTGATCTTCCTCGGCGCGGTCATGGCGAGCCTCGCCAACATCGCGGTCGGCTGGCTGAGCGACCGCAGCCGCGTGCGGCGGCCGTGGATCATCGCCGGGCTAATCGCCTCGAACCTGCTGCTTGTTGCCATTGGCGAAGCACGATCGGTCAGCGAGATCGTGGTGTTGGTGATGGTCTGGCAGGTCGCGCTCAACTGCATGCTTTCGCCGCTGATGGCCTGGGCGGGGGACTGCTTTCCCGATGCGCAGAAGGGTACGTTCGGCGGCACGCTGGCGCTGGCGCCGGCGCTCGGCGCGGCGGCGGGTTCGCTGGTCACCTATGTGGGGTTGGTCGATCCCGGCGCGCGGCTTGTGGTGGTGGCCGGGCTGGTGAGCGCGCTGGTGCTGCCTGCGGTGCTGCTGGGAAAGGGGAGGGTGCGCGGCGAACTGATGGTCCCCGCTTTCAACGATGGCAACGCGCAGCCCCGGCAGGACAGCGTCGTCGCGCGGATGTGGGCGGCGCGGCTGCTGGTGCAGGTCGCGGAAGGCGGCATGTTCGCTTTCCTGCTCTACTGGCTGCGCTCGATAGCGCCGGGTTTTCCCGAGAACGCGGCGGCGAACGTGTTCAGCATCGTGCTGATCTGCTCAGTGCCGCTCTCGCTGTGGCTGGGGAGGTGGACCGATCGACGCGCGCGCCCGGTGCGGCCGCTTGCGGGGAGCGCGGTGCTGTGCGCTGTCGGAATGCTCATCATGGCGGGAGCACAGACGCTTGCCCAGGCGATTGCCGGCTATGTCTTGTTCGGGCTGTCTGCGGCGATCTTCCTCGCGCTCCACGCTAGCCAGACCCTGCGCGTCTTGCCCGCCCCGCAGCATCGCGGGCGCGATCTGGGGCTGTTCAACCTCACCAACACAGTGCCGGGGATGGTAATGCCGTGGATCACCGTGCTGCTGGTCCCGCGCTTCGGCTATAGCTTTCTCTTCGTGCTGTTTGCCGCTCTGTCGCTGGCCAGCGCCGCGCTGCTTGTGGTGTCGCTGCGGCGGCCATGACTCCGCGAGAGGTGCCTGCCAAGGTGACAGACTGCGGCAGCGCGCGCGCTTCGCCCTTGCCAAAGGGGGGCGGCGGCGGCATAGATTGAGAACGTTCTCAGAAGATGAGCGTGTGAAGAAGGGCCAGGCAAATGGCGCGAGACGGAGTGGGTCGGCTGGTGTTCGGAGCGGCGCTTGCCGCGCTGGCGGCGCTGCTGGCAGGGTGTAGTGAGGCCGAGGCTCCCACACTGGCTGGCACTCCTGAAGAACTTCTCGCGCGGATGAGCCTTGAGCACAAGGTCGCGCAGATCATCATGCCCGACATCGGCTCGATCACGCCTGCCGACGTGCAGCGCTACCGCTTCGGCACGATCCTCAATGGCGGGAATTCTGGCCCCTATGGCAACGACAAGGCGCCTGCGGCCGACTGGCTCAAGCTTGCCGACGAATATTGGGAGGCCTCCTCCGCGCCGTTGCCGGACGGCGAGCCGGCGATCCCTGCGATTTGGGCGACCGACGCAGTGCACGGCCATGCCAACGTGATCGGCGCGACGGTTTTTCCGCACAACATCGCGCTGGGCGCGGCGGGCGATGCCGATCTCGTGCGCCGCATCGGCGCGGCCACGGCGGTAGAAGTCGAGGTGACCGGCATAGACTGGACCTTCGCCCCCACCATCGCGGTTGCGCGCGATGATCGCTGGGGCCGAACCTACGAAAGCTATTCCGAAGACCCCGTGCGCGTCACCCGATTGGGCGCGGCGATGGTTGAGGGGCTCCAGGGCCGCGCAGACGCTCCAGGCTTCCTTGGTGAGGGCAAGGTTGCGGCCACCGCCAAGCATTTCTTTGGCGACGGCGGGACCGCGCAGGGCGTCGACCAGGGCGACGTGAACGGCGATCCTGCAGAGCTGATGGCCCTCCACGCCGCACCCTACCCGGCCGCGATCAAGGCGGGCGCGGCCAGTGTCATGGCGAGCTTCAACTCGATCAACGGCGTCAAGATGCACGGCAACCGGGCGCTGCTCACCGATGAACTGCGGGGGAATCTGGGGTTCGAGGGGCTGGTGGTCGGCGACTGGAACGGCCACGGCCAGATCAACGGCTGCACCAATGCGGACTGCCCGCAGGCGCTGATGGCGGGCCTTGACGTCTATATGGTGCCCGAGGACTGGAAGGCGCTCCACACCAATCTTGTGGCGCAGGTCAAGGATGGCACGATCCCCATGACCCGGCTTGACGAGGCGGTGCTGCGAGTGCTGCGGCTGAAGCAGAAGCTGGGGATCCTCGATGGCGAGGTGAAGCCCTCGCTGCGCGCCAATGCCGGTCGCTGGGAGCTGCTCGGTTCGCCCGAGCACCGCACGCTGGCCCGGGAGGCCGTGGCCAAGTCGCAGGTGATCCTCAAGAACATCGGGGTCTTGCCGCTCAAGCCCGGTGCGCGGATCGAAGTGGCGGGGGCGGCTGCTGACAACATCCCGCAGCAGGTCGGCGGCTGGTCGGTGACATGGCAGGGCGGCAGCGAGCTGACCGCGGCCGATTTTCCCGGTGCGACCTCGATCTGGGCCGGCATTGCGGCGGCTGCCAAGGCGGCGGGCGGCGAGGCGGTGCTGGCGCCCAAGGGCAGCGAGGCAAGCAAGCCGGACGTCGCCATCGTCGTCTTCGGCGAGCAACCCTATGCCGAATTCGCCGGTGACCGGAAGGACCTCGCCTTCCGCGACGACGATGGGCTGACGCTGCTCAAATCCTATCGCGCGCGCGGTATTCCGACCGTGGCGGTGTTCCTTTCGGGCCGGCCACTGTGGGTCAACCGCGAACTCAATGCCGCCGACGCCTTCGTTGCCGCGTGGCTCCCCGGCAGCGAGGGGGCAGGCGTGGCCGACGTGTTGTTCGGTTCGGTGCAGCCGACCGGGCGGCTGTCCTTCAGCTGGCCCAAGGCCTGCGCGGGCACGCCAGTCAACGATGCCAAGAATGCGCTGTTCCCGCTCGGCTATGGCCTCCGCTACGCGACCCCATCGGCCTTCCCGCTGCTCGGCGAGACCTGCGGCGCGCTCATCATTGATGCTGCTGCGGTGTGGTTCGACAACGGCAAGCTCGGGCCAAAGGTAAAGGCGCGCGCCGACAATGTGGAACTGCCCGATCTGCGCGGGGCCAAGGGCGGGATCGTCGCCACCGGGATCGACCGCCGCGCGCAGGAAGACGCGCGCCGCATCGCTTTTGCACCGGGCGCGCGGCTCTCCCTGACCGGGCCTACCAGCAGCGCGGCTTGGCGGATCACATATCAGGTGACCACCCGCCCGCCCGGCCCGGTGACGGTAACGGCAGGCGGAAAACCACTCGACATTAGCCAAGGGCTTTCCGTTGCCGAGGGCAAGGGCTGGCGTGAGATGGTGCTCACCCCGGCCTGCCTTGGCGAGGCGGGCGGTAAGCTGACCTTCGCGTCGAAGGCGCGATTCGCGTTCGAGATCGGCGCTATCACCCGCGATGACAGCGCCGCGCGGGCGGAGTGCTCGTTCTAGGGCGCTCCGTCAGGGCGTGACGATATCGAAGCCGCGCGGCATCGGGTCGAGCGCGTCGATCAGCGCCTGAAGGGCAACGCGGTCGCCTTCGATGGTGACGCCTTCCATGCCGCTCACCGCGCCAACCGGCATCTTCACGAAGAGCAGCGCCAGCAGCGCCCGCCGCGGCCCGCGGAAGGCGACGTCGGCGTTGGCTGGCAGCGCGCCGACCCGGCCGATCATCGCCTGCTCCCCGACCTCAAGCACCGCCTGTTCGTTGCGATCGGTGATGTCGATGGCGATCGTGAAATTGCGCACCTGTGGGCGTTCGGGCGCAAACAAGGTCGCGGCGGAATCGAGCAATTCCTGCGTCGAGATTGCAGCGATCATGTCGTTGCTCTGCGCGCCGCCGCTGTCCGCCCGCCCGCGCCTCAGCTCGCTTGCCGCGGCGAGGAACTGGTTGCGCCAGATCGCGCTCTCGGCCTGATAGCCCTGCTGCTCGTAGCTGCCCGCCAGCATCGCCTTGGCCTTGGCATTGGCGGGATCGGCGAAGACGAGGTTCTGCAGCAAGTCCGACGCCCAGCGATAATCCCCGCTCGCCATCGCGTTTTCGGCCAGCGCCAGCGTCCGCTCCGCGCCGCCCAGCGCGTCGATCAGCTTGGTCGCGCGCACGGTCGGCGGATAGGGGTGGAGGTTGGCCGGGACGGCATCGTACCAGCCAAGATAGAACTGGTAGATCGCCTTCGCGTTGTGGCTGATCGTCCCGTAATATCCGCGCGTCGCCCACTCCTTGGCATTGCCCGGCGGCGGCGAGGCTTCAAGCGCCTCGGCGATTTCGTCCATCGTCTCGCCGCGGTTCATGCGGCGCACGGTCTGGTCGTGGAGCCAGCGGTAATTGTCGCGCTGCGCTGTGAGCCACGCGGTACCCTCGGCGCGGCCGAAGACCGGCCAGCAATGGCTCGAGATCACCGCATCGCTGCCAGGCGCATAGCGGGTCGCCGCTTCGTCCAGATAACGCGCCCAGGCCCGCGCATCACGCACCTTGGCACCGCGCGGGGTGAGGATGTTGTGCAAGCTGCAGGTGGCGATCTCGGCGGCGAGGAAGGTTTTTTCCGGCTTCACGAAGACGTTGAACTCGGCCGGGGCTTCCGTGCCCGAGACGATCTGGAATTCAAGCGCGACGCCGTCGACCACGCGGGTTTCGCCGGTCTTGGCGACGGTGTCGGTCGGTGGGATCAGCGATAGCGTGCCTGCCGAGATCCCCATGCCGATGCCGCTCCCCATCTGCCCGGTCGCGCCGGGTTTGAGGCCGGTGCCGAACTGGTAGGAAGCGCGGCGTAGCATCGCGCCGCCTGCCATGACGTTCTCCGACGTTGCCTCCTCCATGAAACCCGCGGGCGCGATTACCGGCACCTTGCCCGATGCGACGTCCGCCGGATCGACCACGCCCTTGGCGCCGCCGAAGTGGTCGCCGTGGCTGTGCGAATAGATGACCGCGCTGACCGGGCGCTTGCCGAGCGTTTGATTGACCAGCTCCAACGCCGCCTGCGCCGCCTCGACGCTGGTTAGCGGGTCGATCACGATCCAGCCGGTTGCGCCGCGGATCACCGTCATGTTCGAGACGTCAAAGCCGCGCACCTGCCAGACGTTGGGCGTCACTTCGAACAGCCCGTGGCGTTTCAGGTGCGTCATGTGCCGCCACAGGCTGGGGTTCACGGTATCGGGCGCAGCGCCCGTGACGAAGGCATACGCGTCGAGGTTCCAGACGGGCTTGCCGGCCGCATTGAGGATCACCGGATCCTGCCTCGTGGCGAGAAAGCCGCGAGCCGCGTTTGCCGTATCCCGCGTGCCTTCGGGCGGAAGCTCTTTGGAACTTACCAACTGCTCGAAGCGGGTCGAGGCGCTAGCCGCGCTGCCCTGATCCTGCGCCTGCACGCTGCTGGCCGCGCCCAGCATAGCGATGAGCCCGAGCGCCGCGCTCGCCCGCAATTCAGCCATTGTCATGTCCATGGTCCCCTCTTCTCTCAATCGGCGTGATGCGCTGATGCCGGTGGCAATTCAAGACTGGGGCAGGTGGTGCCAAAAACTCACCCATGATAAATTCCGCGAGCCAAACGCCGACCTTGCGTGTTATATCTTCAACTATCGCTATTTAATCCGCAAAGGGGCCCCTATGCCGAGCCGCAAGATCGTCGCGAATGAACTGGCCCATGTCCTGCGGCAGATTTCTCACCCCGACCGCATCCGCTTACTGCTGAAGCTCCAGGCCGGCGAGCAGACGGTGAACGAACTCGGCGATATCCTGGAAATCTCGCCCACTCGCGTCTCGCAGCACTTGGGCGTGCTTCGTGCTGTGTCGCTGGTCGAGACGACGATACACGGGCAAAAGCGCGTCTATCGCCTCGCGCAGCCCGAGCTTGCGGCCTGGCTGATCGAGGGCATCGACTTCATCGCCCACCGGCTGAGCCGCGCCACCCCTGCCGATGTCGACCATGCCAAGCAGCTTTGGGTGGCCGAGGGCGTAGAGCCGGTCGACTGAGCCCCGCATCTGAGCCCTGCTTCTTGGCGCGTGTGCCTCAGCAGGCGTGCGCGGCGAGCATTCCTGAGGCAAGATCGGCCGCATAGCGCTCCTCGACCGGCACCCAGCTGGCGTTCGCATCGTCATAAGCTGCAACCTCGCCGGTCTTGATGTCATAGACCCAGCCGTGCAGCTCAAGCTTCTTCTGCGCCAGCGCGACCGCCACTGTCGGGTGGGTTTTGAGATGCTGCAATTGCAGGATCACGTTCTGCTCCAGCAGCATCCGCATCTTCGCCTCGGGGTCGAGATGGCCGCCCAGCGCCTCGGTGATGTCAACCGCGCCTTGCGCAAAGCCCAGCCACTCGCGCACGTGCGGCAGGTTGGTCAGCGCGGCGCGGTTCAACGCCCCCTTCATCGCCCCGCATTGCGTGTGCCCGCAGATCACGATGTTGGGGATACGCAGCGCGCCGATCGCAAATTCGATCGAGGCGGTCATGCCGCCGGTCTGGTTGGTGTGCGGGGGGACGATGTTGCCCGCATTGCGGCAGATGAACAGCTCGCCCGGATCGGTCTGGGTGAGCATCGCGGTCTCGATCCGGCTGTCCGAGCAGGTGATGAACAGCGCCTCGGGGCTCACCCCGGTGCTGAGCCGCTCGAACATTGCCTGTTTCTCCGGGAACACCTCGCGCTGGAATTTGACCACGCCTTGCGCGAAACGGGACATGGGAAGAAATCCTTTCGAGTGGCGCGTGGCCAGAATTGCCTGCAAAACTATGCAGATTATCAGAGTTGAAGGTATGGAAGGCGGGGCGCAGCGTCAAGCAGCGCAGGGGTGTTCCGCAAGGCCGCAGTGATTTGTCACGCCTGTCTGCATCCTCTATCTCGGTCGGCAGGGACATGGGGGTTTTGCGATGAAGGTGATGATTTTACTGGCGGCCGCTATATTGACGGCGGGCGTTCCGATGCAGGCAGCGACGGCACACATATCGCCCGAACACGCGCTCGAGGAGGCCCGGATTGCGGCAATGCGCGAGACGACGCTCGCCTTTCTCGCAAGTCTCGATGATGCCGGACGCGCCGCCGTGCAGGCGCGCCTTGATGACAACGCGCGCCGCACCGCGTGGTCGAACCTGCCGGTCAGTGCTGCCCCGCGATCAGGGTTGACCGTGGCCGAGATGAACGCCGGGCAGCGTCAGGCGCTCCACGCGATGCTGGCGGCGGCCTTCTCCAGTCAGGGCTATCTGAAAACCGTAACCTCGATGTGGCACGAAGATGTGCTGAACGAGCTTACGGCCAAGTCGCTGGGAGCCCTGCCCGACGGCGACCCGCGTAAGGTGCGGGGCATGGCTTTCCTCCCAAATTACGACAGCGAGAAGTTCTATGTCTCGGTGTTCGGCGACCCCAAGGGCGCGAAATGGGGCTGGATGATGACCGGCCACCACTATGCCGCCAATTTCACGGTGTCAGATGGCCGCATCGCCTTCACGCCGCTGTTCCTCGGCGCCAATCCGCAGACCGTGCCCGAAGGTCGCTACGCCGGCTGGCGCATCCTGCAGCACGAGGCCGACCGTGCCTTGGCGCTGCTGGGCGCATTGAGCCCGGCTCAGGTGGAGCAGGCCGTGGTGGCGGGCGCGGTCGACAATTCGGTGTTCGTGGGCAAGGGGCAGCAGGATCGCATCGCGGCCGCGCCCAGGGGCATTGCCGCCTCCGCGCTGGATCCGTTGCAGCTCAGGCTGCTGCTCGCGGTGATCGACGAATATCTCGGCGATGCTTCGGACGAGGCCGCCTTCCGCCAGCGCGCGGCGATCGACAATGACGGGCCGGATAAGCTCCATTTCGCCTGGTGGGGGCCGACGAATGATCCCAAGGCCCGCTTCATGTTCCGCGTGCAGGGGCCCTCGATAATCATCGATTACGTGCGCGAAAGTTCGCCCGATGGGGGCTTCAATCACGTCCATTCGATCGCCCGCGATCCCGCAAACGACTATGGCGCTGGCTGGCTCGCTCAGCATTACGTGGAAGCGCACCAGTAATGATTCAAAATCCCGCGCCCCCTCCATCTGCGCGGGTGACAGCTTGCGTATTGTGTGGTGTCAGGGGTCGCAATCACCCATCAGACAGGGACACCAACACATGAATTTCGAGCTCGATCACGAACACACGATGCTCAAGGAGCTGGTTGGTAAGTTCGTGCGCGATCAGCTGATGCCTTACGAACAGGCCGTGATGGCCCGCGAGAACATCGGGCAGGGCACCTACCTGACGCCCGAGGAGACCGCCAAGGTTGACGCGGTGAGCCGTGAGCTTGGCCTGTGGGGCCTCGACGCGCCCGAGGAAGTGGGCGGCATGAACCTGCCGATGGTGGCGATGGTCGGCGTGAGCGAGGAGCTCGGCAAGACGGTCGTGCCCTACTACCTCCCGCCCGACAGCCCGAACCTGCGGATGCTGATGGTCGCCGCCGACGAGCGCCAGCGCGAGGCCTATCTGGAACCATACGTGCGCGGCGAGACGATCAGCGCGATCGGCATCTCGGAGCCAGGTGCTGGCACGGACCCGCAAGGGATGAAGACCAGCGCCGTGCAGGACGGCGACGACTGGATCATCAACGGCCGCAAGATCTGGATCACCAAGGGCTCCGAAGCGGACTTCACGATCCTGATGGCGGTGACCGACAAGAACCCCAATGGCCGCAACGGCATGTCGGCCTTCCTCGTCGACAAGGGCACGCCGGGCTTCAACGTGCTGCGCAAGATCCCGATGATCGACGGGACGGCGACCTACGAGATCGCACTCGACGATTGCCGGGTGCCGGGCTGGAAGCTGCTGGGAACACGCGGGCAGGGCTTTGCGCCGATGCAGGTCCGGCTCGGCACGCGGCGGATCGAGATGGCGTCGTGGTCGATCGGCATGGCGCAGCGCGCGATGGACATGATGATCGAATACGCCCCCCAGCGCGTGACCTTCGGCAAGCCGCTTTCGGCCCGCCAGACGGTGCAGAACTGGATCGCGGATGCCGCGACCAAGATCCACGCGATGCGCCTGATGACCTATGACTGCGCATGGAAGATCGACGAGGGCCGCGACACGCGCAGCGAGATTTCGATGATCAAGAGCTTCTGCACCGAGAGCGCCTACGAGATCGTCGATCACGCGATGCAGATGTTCGGCGGTATGGGCATGACCCGCGAGCTGCCGCTGTACCTGATGTCGAACAAGCTGCGCACGATGCGCATCTATGACGGGCCGAGCGAGATCCACAACTGGGTGGTCGCCCGCGCGCTGTTGGGCACATACGAGTAGCAACGAAGGGGCGAGTAGCAATGAGCAGGGGCGGGACAGCCCGAAAGCCGTCCCGCCCCTCTCATGCTTGCCTCGTCAGGGCCTCAGAATTTGCCGCGTAGGCCGACGTAGAAGAACTGCCCGCGCACGCCCGCCGGGCGAACCAGGCTGCCGAGATAGGGTTCGCGGTCGAAGGCGTTGTTGATCCCGCCGTAGAGGCTGAACTTCTCGGCGAAGTCGTAGCTGGCGAAGAAATCGCTCACCAGCGAATCGCCGGTGTCGCGCTGCGCAAGCGGCACGAAGGTGTTGTCATCGGTGACCGTCACCTGACCGTTTGCGCTACCGACTTCGACCACCTGGATGTTGGTGATCCCGGGTGAAAGCTGGCTGCTTTCGAACCGGCCCGTCCAGCCGAGCGTGAAGGCATCCTTGCTCCATGTGACGCCGAGGTTGGCGATCCATTCCGGGTTACCGAATTCGCCGAGGTTGTCGTTGTCGATCGCTGCCGATTCGAGCGCAACGGCCTTGGCGACCGGGTCGGTGATGCTCGCAAACTGTGCGCCGCCCGTCGCATCAAAGATCTGAGTGTCTTCGAGGAAATGAGTCCCGGTCAACGCCAGGTCGATCGACCCAAGATCGGGGCCGAACGGCACGTCGAAGGTGTAAGTCGCGGCAAAGTCGATGCCACGCACCGCGAGCGCGCCAAGGTTGACGTTACCCGCGGTGAAGTTCTCGATCAGCCCGTTGGTCGGGTTACGGGTGATCTGGCGGCAGAACTGGTTGTCGGTGGTCGGAAGGTCCACACAGGCCGCCGCAATCTGCAAGCCTGTCAGCGACCCGACTGCGCCCGCGATCTCGATGTCGTAATAGTCCGCGATGACGCTGAGGCCGCTCAGAATCCCGCGCGGCTGCCACACGAAGCCGGCGGTAAAGGTCTTGGCCTCTTCTTCCTGCAGGTTCGGGTTGCCGCCCGTGGTGCCCGGACGGAAGGCCGAGCCGAAGTTGGCGGGGTTGAAACCGGCCGCCACAAAGGTCAG
>JANNWO010000233.1:0-2103 GCA_031408395.1 Sphingomonadales bacterium
GTCGGCCGGGCCGAGCACTTTCTCCAGCTCGCCCGCAACGCCGTGAAGCGCGTCGGCGGCGGTCCAGATGGTGTGGCCGTCCTCGGAGCTTTCGACGTCATCCGCGCCCGCCTCGATGGCGGCTTCGAGCATCTTCTCCTCGTCGCCGACGCTGGCCGAGTATTCCATCAGGCCGCGGCGTTCGAAGCCGTGGCTCACCGATCCTTCGCTACCGAGGTTGCCGCCGTTCTTGGAGAAGGCGGTGCGCACGCTGGTGGCGGTGCGGTTGCGGTTGTCGGTCAGCGCCTCGACGATCAGCGCGACGCCGCCCGGGCCATAGCCTTCGTAGCGGATCTCGGCGTAATCCTCGCCGCCCGCCATGCTCGCCTTGTCGATCGCGCGCTGGATGTTGTCCTTGGGCATCGACTGCGCGCGCGCGGCGTTAACCGCGAGGCGCAGGCGCGGGTTCATGTCGGGATCGGGCATGCCCATCTTGGCCGCCACGGTGATCTCGCGGGAAAGCTTGGAGAAACTCGCCGCGCGTTTCTTGTCCTGGGCACCCTTGCGGTGCATGATGTTCTTGAACTTGGAATGGCCTGCCATTGGACGAACTTCACCGGAATGTTGGAGATTTGAGCGGCGGCCTTACTCCTGAGGGTGCAGGCGATGCAAGGGTGCGCGTGGCAGGCGACATGACGCTGCTTGAGCGGGTGGTCGATGTGGCGCGTTTCGCGTTGCGGCCGACCTACGCCGCGCAGCCGATGGTGTGGGGCAGGGGACTGGTGCTGGCGCTGGCGGTCGTCCTTGCGCTGGACATGGCGCTCTATGCGCTGTTTCGCGCCGTGGTTGACGTGCTGGGTACGCAAGGTTCCGTTCTGCCCAGACCGCTCGAGGCCGACGTTTCGCTCGCCACGGACATGTTTACGGGGCTGCTGTTGGCGCCCGTGATCGAGGAAGCGCTGTTCCGCGGCTGGATGCGTGGGCAGGTCGCGGCCTTGCGCTTCGCCGTCTATGGCTTTGCCGCGTTCGGCCTGTTCGCGGGGAGCCTGATTGTCCCTGCGCAATTCGCCACGACGGTGGCCGTTGCTGCGGCGGTTTTGGCGTTTGCCGGGCTGATCCACTGGGGCGCCGCAGGCCAGCGCGACACCGCGGTACCTTCATGGTTCAAACGACATTTCGACTGGTTCGTGTGGAGTTCGACGCTGCTGTTCGGGCTCATCCACCTCGGCAATTACGAGCCGCTGACCCACCCGCTCGGCGTGCTGGTGGTGCTGCCGCAAATCATCGGCGGATTGCTGCTCGCCTACACCCGTACCCGGCTGGGCCTCGGCGCGGCGATCGCGCATCATGCAGCTTATAACGCAGTGTATTTGGCGCTGGACTACGGCGGGTGGTGAGCGGTCAGACCCGCACCGCCGTGCCGCTGGCGCTGACCATCAGCATCGAGCCACTTGGGCCGATCACCTCGTAATCGAGGTCGATCCCCACCACCGCGTTCCCGCCCATCGCGGCGGCTTCGGCCTGAAGCTCCTCGATCGCCTGCTTACGTGCATCGGCAAGGATGCGCTCATAGGAGCCCGAGCGTCCGCCGACGATGTCCCGGATATTGGCGAACAGGTCGCGGAACAGGTTCGCGCCGACGATTACCTCGCCGGTGACGATGCCCATGTATTCCTGAATCGGACGGCCTTCGAGCGTCGGGGTGGTGCTGACAATCACGCCGCGCGAATCTCTCCAGGGGGATGCCATTGCCGTGTCTCCTTGCAGTGCTGTGTTATAGACATAACACAGCTTGGCGAAAATTCAATGACATCCCGGCCGCATGTACTTGCTGAACAAGCACCCGCCCGTCACGCCATCCCGAGCGCGTTCTTGTACGTCTCGAGCAGCATGTCCTGTTCGCTACGATCGTCGGGCTTCATCTTCCTGAGGCGCACGATCTGGCGCATGATCTTGGGATCGTAGCCGACCGCCTTGGCTTCCATGTAAACGTCGCGGATGTCGTCGGCGATGCCCTTCTTCTCTTCCTCGAGGCGTTCGATGCGCTCGATAAGAAGGCGCAGGCGGTCGTCAGTGGTCTCGGCCATCGGGGGTCTCCATAGGAAATGAGAATCGGTTGGCCGG